>JAEYAU010000221.1 GCA_023404705.1 Pseudomonadota bacterium | reverse complement strand
TCACGGTCGGGAAGGGGCGGCCCGCCGCGGCCGTGTCCGCCACCCAGGGCGCGTGCTCGAACACGTCGCCCAGCGCCGCCACGAAGGCGTCGCGTGGCATCGAGTTGAGGTGGTCGAGGGTGAGCCGGCTCATCCGCCATGGCTATACGGGTCGCGCGCCAAGATCGACCAACCGCGCCGAAGCCTGAGGGGAATTGCACAGTGTTCGTGTTTTGTCCGAAGTCGGGCCGACCGCATAGGCGTGGCTAAGCCCGCTCGTCGGGCGTCGCGCTCTGCGGGGTTCATGACAGGGAAGCCAAAAACGCATGGCGTGACCGCAAGAGCAGGGCGAATGGATTTCGCCCTCGGGTCATCCGATCGCAGGACGACTCGGGGCGAATCGTGAGCCAGGCTGCGCGTCGGAATGCGCGAGCTCATCCGACCGAAAATGCTGCAGAAATACCTGTGCCGCCCTCGAAAAAGCCGAAAAAATCAACGATATCGAGGTAAAGCCAAAGAGTTGCTTGCGAATTGCCGGCTTCGGGGTCAATTTACGACCCGACCGTCGGCTGCCTTTCTGGGCGCCGGATCGGTGTCCTTCGCGAGATCCGGGGCGGAACTCGCGAGCCTTATCCCCCGGACCCCTTAGGTAGTTTCCGGCCGGGGTTCCTTGAACCGCAGTCCGCCGTACGGCGACTAACTTCACGAGCCGACCGTCGGCAGCGATGCAAACGACCTCAGACGAAGTGCTGATCGGGCGCATTGCAGCAGGCGACAAGCTTGCGATGCAGGTTCTCTTCGCACGCCACCATGTCCGAGTTTATCGGTTCGTTCTTCGGCTTGTTGGCGAAGCGGGTGCGGCAGAGGATCTCATCAGCGAAGTGTTTCTCGACGTCTGGCGCCAAGCCGGGAAATTCGAAGCAAGGTCTGCTGTTTCGACCTGGATCTTGGCGATCGCCCGTTACAAGGCGCTGTCCGCTCTGCGGAAACGGACCGAAGAGGAACTGGACGAGGAGCAGGCTGCGGCGATCGAGGACACGTCTGACGATCCCGAAGTCGCGATGCAGAAGAAGGACACCGGTGAGGTTCTGCGCCAGGCTTTGACGCAGCTTTCGCCGGAACATCGGGAGATCATCGACCTCGTGTACTACCACGAGAAATCGGTCGAAGAAGTGGCCGAAATTGTCGGGATCCCCGAGAACACCGTGAAGACGCGCATGTTCTACGCGCGGAAGAAATTGGCGGAAGTGCTCAAGGCGGCAGGAATCGAACGAGGTTGGCCATGATGACGATGGATAAGGCGCACGAGCGCGAGGAGATCGAGGCCCTTCTGCCTTGGCATGCGGCCGGCACGCTCAATCGCCGCGACGCCCAGCGCGTCGAGCAGGCTCTGGCGCAGGACGCCGGTCTCGCACAGCAGTACGAGTCGGTGCGCGAGGAGCTGGTCGAGACGATCCGTTTCAACGAATCCCTGGGCGCCCCGTCGGCGCGCGCGATGCAGAAGCTGATGGCGGCCATCGAGGCCGACACCAGCACGCGCAAGTCGCGGGTCACCTTCAATCTCGGCGCCTGGATCGCCGACAAGGTTTCGCAGCTCTCGCCTCGCACGCTGGCGTGGTCCGCGAGCGCGGCCGCGCTGGTCCTCATGCTGCAGGCCGGCATCCTCGCCGGCGTCTACATGAAGGACGGCTCCGGCAAGAACGACTTCAATCTGGCGTCCTACGAGGACACCAGCACCGGCGCCAAGGGCGAAGGCTCCCGCGCGCTGATCAGCTTCCAGCCGCAGGCGAGCGTCGAGGACGTCCGCAAGTTCCTCGAGGCCAACAAGCTGACTGTGGTCGATGGCCCGCACAACGGCATGTACAAGATCACCATGACGGGCGTGCCGAAGGCCGATCTCGCCAAGACGCTGCAGCGTTTGCAGTCGGAGTCGTCGGTCATCCGCGCGGCGTTCCCGACCGAGTAACCTCCAATTTGCTCCCGGTTGCTTAAGGCGGCCGGGAGCACAAATTCGCCGGCTTGTTGCGCAAGCCTGACCAGGCCGGGCTGGAGGAAACTGTCATGCGCGAGCCATCCAAGTGCTCCCGCTACCTGTCGCTCGCGGCGCTGACCGCGACCGCCGCATCCTTCGCATTCGTCGCCGACACCTTCGCACAGGGCATGATGATGCGCGGCCCGAACGCCGGCATCATGCGCGGCCCGTCCACCAACATGAATCCCGGCCGTATCGGCGGGGGCAGCATCGCCAATACGGGTCCGCGCACGCCGGGCTCCACCGCCCGCATTCCGGGTGGTGCCGGCCCGCGCATTCCGGGCGGCCCAGGCGTCGTGGTCACGATCCCGTCCGGTGGCGGCGGTGGTGGCGGCGGTCCTCCGCACGTCTATGTCGATGACGACGACGATCATCCGCGCCGCCGTCCGCCGAAGAAGAACACGCCGCAGCAGCAACAACAGAAGCAGCAGCAGGCCTCGTCGAACCGTCCCGGCTTCAACCTGCCGCCGTCCGGCGAGCGCAACCTGGTGCCGAACGAGGTGCTGGTCACGACGCCGGCGGCGCTGCCGAACGACGTGTTCCAGGCGATCCTCCGCCGCCATCGGCTCACGCAGATCGAGACGCAGGACTTCCAGCTCACGGGTCGCCGCATCCATCGTCTGCGCATCAACGGCAACCGCTCGGTCTCCCAGGTGATCAACGCGCTGCGCAGCGAAACGCAGCTCAATCGCGCCGGCGCCAACTTCCAGTACGCGCTGCTGCAGGCGAACGCGCTCAATGCAGGCGACGGCGCGGGCGAGCAATACGCGCTCGCCAAGCTGCGCCTCAACGAGGCGCACGCGATCGCGCGCGGCCAGAGTGTAGTCGTCGCCGTGATCGACTCCATGATCGATGCCGATCATCCGGAGCTGAAGGGCATGATCGTCGATCGCTTCAACGCCACCGGCGCCGAGGACAAGCCGCATGCGCACGGCACCGGCATGGCGGGCGCGATCGCCTCGCAGGGCCGCGTCACCGGCACGGCGCCCGCGGTGCGCGTGCTCGCCGCCAAGGCCTTCGGCGTCGCCAGCAAGGACGGGCAGGGCACCACCTTCCATATCCTCAAGAGCATCGAGTGGGCCGCGAAGAACGGCGCGCGCGTCATCAACATGAGCTTCGCGGGTCCGACCAATGATCCGGAGATCGCGGACATGCTCGCCGCCGCGCGGACGAAGAAGATCGTGCTGATCGCGGCCGCCGGCAATGCGGGCCCGAAGTCGCCGCCGCTCTTTCCGGCTGCCGACCCGAACGTGATCGCGGTGACCGCGACCGACAACCAGGACCGCGGCTTCGAGCGCGCGGTGCGCGGCAAGCACATCGCGGTCTCCGCGCCGGGCGTTGACATTCTCGTGCCGTCGACCGACTCGGGCTATCAGCTCACCTCGGGCACGTCCGTCGCGGCCGCCGAGATCAGCGGCGTCGCCGCGCTGCTGGTCGAGCGTGGTCCGACGCTCGATGCCGACAACGTGCGCAAGCTCCTGATGTCGAGCGCGCGCGACCTCGGCCCCAAGGGCCACGACGTGCAGTTCGGCGCCGGCCTCACCGATGCCTATCAGGCGCTGATGCTGCTCCCGCCGCCGCCCGCGGCGCCCGTCGCGACGAAGTAAGCGCCGTAGGGTGTGCTCGGCGGCCGAGGCGTTTGCGATCTTCTCATGCGTCTATCCCGCCGAGCGCACGCGTCCTGACTCTCTGCA
>JAEYAU010000194.1 GCA_023404705.1 Pseudomonadota bacterium | reverse complement strand
ACCGCGCCGCGGGGGGGGGGGCCGGCGCCCCCCCCGCCCGTCCTCGGCTTTACTTCTTGGCGGCCTTGACCGGATCCTTCACGGCCTCGAAGGTCGCGAACTCCACATTGTAGAGCTCGCCGTCCTTCTTCTCGACCTTGCGGATGTAGATGTTCTGGATGATGTCGCGCGTCTCCGGATCGATCGTGATCGGTCCGCGCGGGCTCTCCCAGCTCATCCCCTTCATGGCCGCGATCAGCGACTCGCCGTCGGCCTTGCCGCCGGTCTTCTTCAGCGCCTCATAGATCAGGTGCATGCCGTCATAGCCGCCGACCGACATGAAGTTCGGCCGCAGGCCCGGGTTCGCCTTCTTGAAGGCTTCGACATAGGCCTTGTTCTTCGCGGACGGATGCGCCGTCGAGTAGAGATGCGCCGTGATGATGCCGAGCGCGGAATCGCCGAACCCGTTGAGGATGTCGTCGTCCGTGATGTCGCCCGGGCCGATCATCTTGATGCCCGACTTGTCGAGGCCGCGCTCGACGAACTGCTTCATCAGGATCGCGCCGGCGCCGGAGGGCACGAACACGAACAGCGCATCCGGCTTGGCATCGGCGGCGCGCTGCAGGAACGGCGCGAAATCCGGGTTCTGCAGCGGCACGCGCAGCTCGGCCGCGACCTGTCCGCCGGCCGCCACGAAGCGGTCCTTGAACGCCTTCTCGGCGTCGTGGCCTGGCGCGTAGTCGGTGACCAGCGTCACGACCTTCTTCATGTTGTTCTTCGCGGCCCAGTCGGCGATCACGACCGAGGACTGCGGCACCGTGAAGCTCGTGCGCACGATGAAAGGCGAACGCTCGGTGATGATCGAGGTGCCGGCCGCCATGACGACCTCGGGCACCTTCGCTTCGGTCGCGATCGGCGCGACCGAGAGCGCGAGGGGCGTGAGGCCGAAGCCCGCGAGCACGCTCACCTTCTCGCTCACCACGAGCTCCTGCGCGAGACGCTTCGTCATCTCGGCGTTGCCGGTATCGTCCTTGAGGATGAGCTCGATCTTCTTGCCCGCGACGGTCGCGCCGTGCTCCTGCATGTAGAGACGCGCAGCCGCGACGATCTGCTTTCCGGTGGACGTGAACGGGCCCGTCATCGGCAGGATCAGGCCGACCTTCACGACCTCCTGCGCCTGAGCCAGCGCCGGCACGCCTGCAAGCGCGGCGGTCGCCAGCAATGTCAGCAAAGTCCTTCTCTTCATCTCACCCCTCCTGTTCCGGGCGGTTCTTTTTCTGGTCGAGTGTCGCGCTTGAGCGCGTCCCACGCGGGCTCACCCATTGCAGCGTGTGTCGGCCGCGTCAATCGGAACCGGCCGCTGCGAGCCGTTCACGGTAAAAATGCCGACTTAGCGGGCGGTCTTCGCACGCGACTTATGAATCCGATGAATTAATCCGCCAAGCACCGTTCCGTGTAGGCCCACACGGCTTCCGGCTTCTCCCAGTGCGCATTGTGCCCGGCGCCCGGAATGCTGATCGCGTCCGCATCGAGCGCGCGCATCTGCTCCAACGTCACCATGGGATCCTCGGCGCCTGCCGCAAGGTGCAGCGGCGCTGCCGAGAGGCGCAGCAGCGTCTCGATCGGCGGACGGCCGACCGCCGCATAGACGCGATTGTCCACCGCCACGCGGAAGCCGTTCTCGGCCAGCGCGACGCCTGCCAGCGCCTCGGCCGACTGCGGCGGCGCAAGGCCGAACAGGCCGGAGATTTTCAGATAGCGCTCGGCCGCCTCGCCATGGGTCGCGAAAATACGCGCCGGCTTCGTGGCGAGCTCCTGCACACGAGCGGTCTCGTCCTCGGTCCAATGGATCTTTACGCCCACCGCGATCACGCGCGCGATGCGCGGGCCGAACCAGCCGCTCGCCAGCAACGCACCGATGGTGGCGCCGAAGGAATGGCCGATCAGCACCACGCTGCCGTACGGCTCGTCCGCGATCAGCTCCGCGATGTCGGCCGCGTGCTGGGCGACGCCCAGCGGCCCCTCGAAGAGCGAGCGCCCATGACCGCGAAAGTCCGGCGCGATGAAGCGATGCTGGCGTGAGACGAACGGGATCAGCGGATTCCAGACGACACCGTTGGCGCCGAGCCCATGCAGCAGCACCACGAGCCGCTCGCCAGCGCCGCCCGCCGTGACGTGCAGCCCGCGCCCGGACGTGAATTGCGTGACCGTCATGGAGCCCCCTCAAAGCCGGATGAGTGGCATGAGTCGGGGCGGAGGCCAAATTCTCAGGCCCGCATTGCGCAAGAGCGAAGCGTATTGCGCCGGCCACGTCGCCATTGGCCTGACACGCCGCTCCGCCCCAAGTCAGAAATATTCCTTTTCATATAAATTGGCTTTGCTAGCATCGGGTGCGGCATAAGCCGCAAGCGAGGTGCGCATGACCCCCGGCTCCCTCGAAAGGCCCGTCGTGTTCCTGCACGGCATCGGCGGCGCCGCGCGCATATGGGCGCCTCAGATCCAGCCCTTCAAAGCCGCCGGCTTCCATCCGGTGGCGCTCGACCTGCCGGGCTATGGCGCGCGACCTGCGGTCGAGCGCATGGACTTCGATGCGCTCGCGGCCGATCTCGAACAGACGGTTGACCGCATGGGCCTCACGCGCCCGATCCTGGTCGGCCATTCCATGGGTGGCATGATCGTGCAGACCGCGCTGCGCCGGCGGCCCGAGGGCTATCGCGCCGCGGTGCTGAGCGGCACCAGCCCGGCCTTCGGTAATCCGAAGGGGGACTTCCAGACGAAATTCGTGGCCGACCGGCTCGGCCCGCTCGACGCCGGCAAGACCATGCCGCAACTCGCCGATCAGATCGTCGACAACATGATGGGGCCGAACCCCGATCCCGCCGGCCGCGCCCGCGCGATCGAGATCATGGCGGCAACGCCCGCCTCCACCTATCGGGCGGCCGTGCGCTGCCTCGTCGCCTTCGACGAGCGCGCGAACCTCGCGAACATCCGCGTGCCAGTGCTCTGCCTTGCGGCCGAGCACGACCGCAATGCGCCGGCGCCCATGATGGAGCGCATGGCCGGCAAGATCCCCGGCGCGCGTTATGTCTGTCTGCCCGGGCTCGGGCATCTTCCCAATCTCGAGAATGCGGCGGCGTTCAACGCGGCCGTGCTCGACTTCCTGCACGACGCTCTCTCGCCGGCAAGAGCCTAACTTGGTCGCATTTTCTGCACCGAACCGATGCCCACTTCGGCGGAAAATGCTCAACTGACAGGAGCCGCGATGCACGCCACGCTCGACGACGACGCGCCCATGTTCGCGCCGGACGCCTTCCGGCTGAGCGATACGCAGGCCGCGCTGATCACCAAGGCGCGCCGCTTCGGCAAGCGCGTGCTCGCGCCGCGCGCCGCCAAGCACGATCGCGAGGCGACCTTCCCGATCGAGAATTTCCGCGACATGAAGGACGAAGGCCTGCTCGCGATCTGCGTGCCGCAGGCCTATGGTGGTTCGGGCGCCGACTTCCAGACCTACTGCCTCGCCGCCGCCGAGCTCGGCCGCTACTGCGGCGCGACGGCGCTCTCCTGGAACATGCATGTGTGCTCCACGCTCTGGTCGGGCCCCCTCGCCGACGATTTGCCGATGAGCGATGCCGACCGCGCCGGCCACGAGCAGCGGCGCCGCATGCATTACGAGCGCATCGTGAAGAACGGCGCAATCTATGCGCAGCCCTTCTCGGAAGGCGGCGCCGCGGCGGCCGGCACCGTCGCATTCGGCACCGAGGCGCGCGTCGTCGACGGCGGCTTCATCGTCAACGGCAAGAAGATCTTCGCCTCGCTCTCGGGCTCGGCCGACTACTACGGCATCCTCTGCACCGAGCGCGCCGAAGGCGAAGCCGCGAGCCGGCGCAACACGCTCTACCTCGCGGTGCCGGCGCCGTCGAAAGGCGTCGAGGTGGTCGGCGACTGGGACCCGTTGGGCATGCGCGGCACCGTCTCGCGCACGCTGCTGCTCAAGGACGTGTTCGTCCCCGAGTCCGAGATGCTGATGCCGCACGGTGTCTATTTCCAGGCGGCCACACGCTGGCCGCATATGTTTCTCACCCTCTCGCCCACCTACATGGGCCTCGCGCAGGCCGCCTACGACTTTACGGTCGCATATCTGCGCGGCGAGCTCGCCGGCATGCCGCCCGTGAAGCGGCGCATGTATCCGACCAAGCAGATCGCGGTGGCCGAGATGCGCATCATGCTGGAGCAGACCAAGGCGCTCTGGTTTCAGACCATCACGGAGGCGCGCGCCAATCCTTCGAAGGATCAGGTGCTGCGCGCCTACGCGGCCCAGCACACCGTGATGGAGAACGCCAACGCGATCGCCACGAAGGCGATCCGCACCTGCGGCGGCCAGGCCATGCTGAAGAGCCTGCCGCTCGAGCGCATCTACCGCGACAGCCGCTGCGGCTCGCTGATGCTGCCATGGACCGCCGAAATCTGCGTCGACCGTATCGGGCGCGAAGCGTTGTACGAAGCGGGCGAGAAGGATGAGTGAGGTGACGTTGCCGCGCGCTCATTCTCACGACCGTCACCCTGAGGTGCTCGCGCACCCAGATCGGGCTTGCCCGATCTGGGCATTCAGGATGCGCAAGTCGGCAACAGCCGACTTGCGCGCGAGCCTCGAAGGGCGACGGCCCGGGCGTCTCCACGTGGTCGCTGACATGCGTCGGCCGTTCATCCTTCGAGGCTCGCGCTCGTCGCTCCGCGACGAGCCCTCGCACCTCAGGATGATGGGATCGAGGTGAGCGATGGACCTCTCCGACCTCATCGCCCGCAACGCCGCCTTCACACCGCGCAAGGTCGCGATCCGCTTTCAGGACCGCGCCCTCACCTATGCGGCCTTCGCGGACCGCATCGCGGCGTGTGCGCGCGCGCTCAAGTCGCGGCTCGGTGTCGGGCGCGGCGACCGCGTCGCGATCCTCGCGGCCAATCATCCGGACTATCTGGTGCTGCTCTATGCCTGCGCGCGGCTCGGCGCCATGCTGGTGCCGCTCAACTGGCGGCTCGCAGTGCCCGAGCAGGTGTTCATTCTCTCGGATGCCTCCGTGAAGGTGCTCGTCGTCGAGCAAAGTTTCGCGGAGGTGATCCCGCCGCTCACCCAGGCGCTGCCCGACGTGCACGTGGTCGGCCTCGACTTCGTGTCCGACAGCGGCAGCTTCGACGACCTGCTCGCCACCGGCACCGGCGACGGCCGCAACCCGCATATCGATTTCTCCTGTCCGCTGCTGCTCGTCTACACTTCGGGCACCACCGGCCGGCCGAAGGGCGCGCTGCTGCGCCAGGAGGCGCTGGTGTGGAATGCGGCGATGAGCCAGCACGTGCATGCGCTCACCTCCGACGATCACGTGCTCGCCGTGCTGCCGGTGTTTCACGTGGGCGGACTCAACATCCAGACCACGCCAGCGCTGCAGCTCGGCGCCACCGTCACGATCCATGCGCGCTTCGCACCCGACGCGACGCTGTCCGCGATCGCGGCGGACCGTCCGAACCTCATCGTCCTGGTGCCCGCGACCATCCAGGCGCTGCTCGATCATCCGGCGTGGAGCCGCACCGACATCAGCTGCCTGCGCGCCGTCACCACCGGCTCGACCATCGTGCCGCAGGCCCTGATCGACGCCGTGACGGCGCGCGGCGTGCCGGTGCTCCAGGTCTATGGCGCGACCGAGACCTGCCCGATCGCGGTCTACAGCCGGATCGGCGGCGAAGCGCGCGGCACCGGCCTGCCCGGCCTGCATTGCGAGGCGCGCATCGTCGACGACCAGGGCCGCGAGGTGCCGCACGGCACACCCGGCGAAGTGGTGGTGCGGGGACCCAACGTGTTCTTCGAATACTGGGGCAACGAGGCGGCCACCAGCGAGGCGCTGCGCAACGGCTGGTACCACACGGGCGATATCGGCGTGCGCGACGCCGACGGCTACTTCACGATCCACGATCGCAAGAAGAACATGATCATCTCGGGCGGCGAGAACATCTACCCGGCCGAGGTCGAACGCGTGCTGCATACGCATCCGGCCGTGAAGGAAGCCGCCGTGATCGGCCGTCCCGATCCGAAATGGCAGGAGGTGCCGGTCGCCTATGTGGTGCTGCGCGATGGCGCGCGTCCGGCGCCGACCGAGTTGCAGCAGCATGTCGCAGCCGAGCTCGCCCGCTTCAAGGTGCCGCGCGAGTTCGTGTTCGTCGACGACCTGCCGCGCAACGTGCTCGGCAAGGTGCAGCATTTCCGCTTGCGCGAGCAGGCAAACTCCCTCTCCTGATCAGGACAGCTCATGCGCATTGCCGTGCTCGGTGGAGGAAACGGATCGTTCGCGGCTGCCGCGGACCTGACGCTCGCGGGCCGCGAGGTGCGCCTGTGGCGCCGTGATGCTGCCGCAGTCGCGGCGCATCGCACCGCCGGCAACAGGATTCTGGTGAAAGATTTCCGCGGGCGACACGAGGTAGCGCTTTCGGCCGTGTCCACCAGCATGGCCGAGGCGGTGCGCGGGGCAGAGCTGATCCTCTGCCCCGCGCCCGCGACCGCGCAGGGCGACATCGCGCGGGCGCTCGCCCCGCATCTGACCGATGGTCAAGTCGTCTTCCTGCCGCCCGGCACCTTCGGCTCACTGCTCTTCGCCAAGGCCGCCCACGACGCCGGCAACCGCGCTGACGTCGCCTTTGCGGAGACCGGCACGCTGCCCTGGCTCACGCGCAAACACGGCCCGTTCGAGGTCGCGATCACGGTTCGCGCCAAGCGGTTACCGACCGGCGTGTTTCCGCTCACGCGCAAGGCGCACGCGCTCGCCGCGATCGGCAAAGCCTTCCCGGGCGTCATCGAGGACTGCGGCGACGCGCTCTCAGGCGCGCTGATGAATGCCGGGCCGATTATCCACCCGCCGCTGATCACCATGAACGCCGGCCCGCTCGAGCATTTCGACCGCTGGGACATCCACAAGGAGGGCACGCAGCCCTCCATTCGACGCGTCACCGATGCGCTCGATGCCGAGCGCATCGCGGTGCGCGAAGCCCTCGGCTATGGCGCACCGCATTTTCCGCTGGCGGATCACTACGCCAGAGAGGGCGACGAGTGGATGTACGGCCGCGGCTCCCACGACCGACTCACCGACTCGGGCGACTGGCGCGAGCACATCGTGCTGACGAAGCACCGCTATATGCTGGAGGACACGCGCATCGGTCTCTCGTTCTACATCTCGGTCGGCCGCCTCGCGGGCGTCGAGATGGCGCTGGCGCACGCCTTCGCGGTGATCGGCGGCGCCGTGTGCGGCGAGGATTTCATGCAGACCGGACGCACGCTGGAGAGCATGGGATTTGGCGGCTACGATCGCGCGGAGCTGCAGCAGTTGTTGAACGAGGGATTCAAGGCGTGACGTCGCCCGCGCACATCACCTGCCTCGGCGCGGGCCGCATGGGACGCGGCATCGCCGTCGTGTTTGCCTATGCGGGGCACCCGGTCACGATTCTCGACTTCAAGCCGCGCGAGTCCGCGGCATTCGACAAGCTCGCGGCCGAGGCGCTCGGCGAAGTGCGCGGCACGTTGACGACGCTGGCAAAGCTGGGTCTCTTCGACGAGAGCAAGGTCTCGCAGATCGTAACGCGCGTGACCGTCGTGCCCGCGGCGAAGGCGCCCGAAGCGCTGAGCTCAGCCGACGTGATCTTCGAAGGCGTGCCTGAAGTGCTCGACCTCAAGCGCGACACACTCGCCCGTGCCGCCGAGCTTGCGGGTTCGAAACCGATCATCGCCTCGACCACGTCGACCATTCTGGTCGATGATCTCTCCGGCTCCGTCACACACCCAGAGCGCTTCCTCAACGCGCACTGGCTCAACCCGGCCTATCTGGTGCCGCTGGTCGAGCTCTCGCCCGGCAAAGCGACCGACCCCGCGGTCACTGCGAAGCTGAGGTCTCTCCTCGAAGCCATCGGCAAGGTGCCCGTGGTGTGCGCCCCTCGTCCCGGCTTCATCGTGCCGCGCGTGCAGGCGCTCGCCATGAACGAGGCCGCGCGCCTAGTCGAGGAAGGCGTCGCCAGCGCCGAGGACATCGACAAGGCACTCAAATACGGCCTCGGCTTCCGCTTCGCGGTGCTCGGGATCCTCGAGTTCATCGACTGGGGCGGCGGTGACATCCTCTATTACGCGAGCCGCTATCTCACCAAGGCGCTGGAAAGCGAGCGGTACGCGGCCCCCGAGATCGTCGAGCGCAACATGAAGGAAGGCCGCATCGGCCTCTCCACCCGTCAGGGCTTTCTCGACTACGAGGGCATGGACGTGGACGCCTATCGCCGCGAGCGCCTCAAGGCCTTCGTCGCGATGCTCGGACACTTCGGCCTGGCGAAGCCACCGGTGTTGTGATCCTCACCCGAACACGTCCTGCAGCACGCCGTTCTTCACCACCACATTGCCGTCGAGCGCGATCGTGGTGCGCATCACCGGAATGTCGAAATGGCCGGCCGTATAGCGCCCGGCAAATTCGTTCGCGCCGGTCGAGAACAGGAAGTTGCCCGCGACCGCCCGCAGCTCGGTGCCGTTGAAATCGCGCTGGTCGTACATGGCGAGCGCCTCGTAGCGCGCGTTCGGGTTCATGCCGAAGCCGACATGCGACACCGCATAGGCTTCGCGGTCGCCCCAGGCCTTGAGATAGGCCGTCATCATCTCGGCATCGGCGCCCTCGCCGTCGATGGCAGTGACGTAGTCGTTCTCGAGGCGCAGGCGCACCGGTGCTTCCAGGTAGCGCTTGAAAGTGAGGTTCACGTCGCCGCGGTCGAGCACCAGCGTGCCGTTCACAGTGCGGCTCTTCGGAAAGCTCACCACGATCCCGCCCGGCCAGTGCGCCAGCGTGCCGGGCTTCTCGGTCCACCCCCAGATGCCGACCGTCTGCGCGCCTTCCATGTTGACGTCGAGATCGGTTCCGGCCGCTGATGTGACGGTCATCCGCTTCGTACCGCGCAGCATCTTGGCGGCGGCGCGCACGCGCGCCGCAAGCGCATCGTCGGGCCGCATGCGCTCGAGCGCCTCCGGATGCTCGTTCGAGACATAGAGCACGCGCGCGCCCGCCTTCAGGATCTCGGGTGTTTCGGGCGCATGCATCAGCCCTTCCAGCGTGCAGTCCACCACGAAGCCGGCCTGCTGCAGCGCCGACACGACCGGCTTCAACCCGCCGACCGCCACGCTCGCGCCGGTGGAGCGCACCGGCACCGTATAGGGATTGCGCGGCGTGGGCACCACGACGTGAAACGGCTTCGCGCCGAGCCGCAGCAGCGCGAGCTCCGCGAGATGCACGTTGAGCTGGCGCGATTGCGTCTCCGACAGAATCGCGGCCGTGTCGCCGCCCTTCACGCCGCAGCGCTCGAAGGTCTCACAGAAGGCGTCGATCCATTTTCCTTCGATGCGGTCGGAGAGCATGCGGTGTTCCTGTTTGGCGCTTCCCGCTGCGCGCCTTGCGCGGCCGCGCCATCATGGCATGATATATGAAACGGAATATGTCGAAACCCCCATGGCGAAGCGTCGCGCGAACGGATCCGCAAAAGCCCCCGTCGACACCTCGGGCAGCTTCGCCGAGAGCTACCTCTCCTATCTGCTGGCGCGCGCGAGCCACATCGTGGCAAGCGGCTTTCACGCGCGGCTCAAGACGTGGAAGCTGACGATCCCGGAATACCGCGTGCTGGCTTGCCTCGATGGTGCCGAAGGCCTGGGCGTCGGCGACCTCGCCGCCATGGCGATCATGGCGCAGCCGCGCATGACCAAGGTCCTCGACCGCATGGCGCGCCAGGGCCTGATCGAACGCCGCTCCGACCCCAAGGACCGCCGCCGCGTGCTGATCCATCTCACGCCCGCCGGCCGCACCCGCGCGGCCCCGATGCTGCGCGCCGCCAAGGAACACGAAGCCAAGATGCTGGCGCCGTTCAGCGCCGAGGAGCGCGCCGTGATCATGCGCGCGCTCGATCTCCTGATCGACGAACGGGAGCGCCGCGCCGGTTAGGTTTCCTCCGGAAAGCCGCGCAGCAATCGCGTCCGCAGCGCGTTGAACGCCGCGTTCAGCATCAGCCCGAGCATCGAGATCGTGATCAGCGGCACGAACATGTCGACCGTCTGAAAGTTGCGTGCGGCGCGCACCAGGAGATGACCGAGGCCGTCCGTCGAGGTGATCATCTCGGCCAGGAACACGACGATGCACGAGATGACGAGCCCGATGCGCGCGCCGGTGAGAACGGAAGGAAGGGCGGCCGGCAGCACGACGGTGGCCAGAGACTTCAGCGGCGATACACCGGCCGCGCGCGCGGACCAGACGAGCTTCGGCTCGACGGCCGCGGTGCCCTGCTGGGTCGCGATCAGGATCGGGAACAGCGCGTCGACGAACACGGCCGCGATCTTGGACGCATCGTCGAACCCGAGTGTGAGGATGAAAGCCGGATAGAGCGCGATCTTCGGCACCGGCGCGAGCACGCGCACGATGGGGCCGAGCACGCCGCCGGCCGCGCGGCTGCCCGTCGCCAACACGCCGAGCGTGACGCCAACGACCACCGCAAGAGCGAAGCCTGCGAACAGCCGGAACAGCGTCGTCGCCGCGTGCTCCAGATAGGTCTGCGAGCCGAGCTGTTGCACCAAGCGCGAGAACACGGCGGCCGGCGACGGCAGCAGCGCAGGCGGCGCCAGACCCGAGGCCCAGACGACCTGCCAGAGCAGCAGGATGAACAGGATCGGAACGAGCCCGATCAGAGTGTCCGTGAGCGTGCCGGCGCGGATCATGTAGTGCCCACGATCAGCGCCTGCGAAGGCTCGGCCCAGCCGACCAGCGTGCGGCGCAAGCGCTCGAAGGCCGCGTCGAGCACGAAGCCGAGCACGCCGATGATGACGATCATCGCGTAGACCGTGTCGTACTGCGCCATGTCGAGCGAGTTGAAGAGGATGTTTCCGACGCCGGTCTGGCGCGCGATCATCTCGCTCGTCACCATGGTGATCAGCGCGAGCACCAGGCCCGTCCGACAGCCGACCAGGATCTCGGGAAGCGCCGCCGGCAGCACGACGCGCCAGAGCCGCGCCGGCGCACCCATGCCCATGGCGGCCGCCGACCACAACATCTTCTCCTCGACGGCGCGGCCGCCCTGATAGCTGTGATAGATGATGGGCAGCGAGACGCCGAGAAAGATCACCAGCGTCTTCGAAGCGTCGCCGATGCCGATCCACAGCATGATGATCGGCATCAGCGCGGCCTTCGGCACCGGATAGATCACCATCAGCAGTGGATTGAAGAACGCCGCCACGTGCCGGCTGCGCCCCATCATCAGCCCGACCGGCACCGCGAAGGCGAGACCGAGCGCGAAGCCGAACACCATACGCCGCAGCGAGGCGCCGATATTGATGAGCGCCTCCTTGTCCGCGAGAATCGCGGGCACCTGGGCCAGCGCCTGTCCGGCCGTCGGCAGGCCGTCGATCGCGATGTATCGCGCAAGGATCTCCCAGGCGGCGAGCAGGCCCGCGAAAGCGGCAAGCGGCGCGAGGATGCCGGGGCGCGTCATGCGTCCTGCGCGTCCATCATGCGCTCGATGCGGACCACATAATCCTGGTAACGCCGGTCGAGCAGCAGCGTGGCGCGGTCGCGCGGCCGCGCCAGATCGATCGGCACGATCTCCTTGATGCGGCCGGGAGAGCGCGTCATGACCACCACGCGATCCGAGAGGAACACGGCCTCCTCCACGCTGTGCGTGACGAACAGCACGGTCTTGCGGTCACGCTCCCAGATCTCGGTAAGCTCGTTCTGCAGCCGCGTGCGCGTATGCGCGTCGAGCGCACCGAACGGCTCGTCCATCAAGAGGATGCTCGGCCGATAGGCCAGCGTGCGCGCGATGGCGACACGCTGCTTCATGCCGCCCGAGAGCTCCTTGGGATAGAAATTCTCGTAGCCCTCGAGATGCACCATCGCGATGAGGGCCCGCGCTCGCTCGCGCGCCTCCGCCTTTGCGACACCCTGCTGCTGCAGGCCGTACATCACATTGCCCAGCACGGTCTTCCAGGGAAACAGCGCGAACTCCTGGAACACCGGCCCGCGGTCCGGCCCCGGTCCCGTCACCGGCTTGCCGCCGACCATGACGAGGCCCGCCGAGGGCGGCACGAAGCCGCCCACGATATAGAGCAGCGTTGATTTCCCGCAGCCCGAGGGGCCGAGGATCGAGACGAACTCGCCGTCTGCGACATCGAGCGCGATGTCCGCGATCGCGAGATGACGCTTGCCGCCTTTGGTCTCGAAGGACTTCGAGACTTGATCGATGCTGATCATCGTGCGGCTTTGTAGGGTGTGCACGGCGGCCCAGGACTCACGAATTTCTCGTCGCGTCGTTCCGCCGTGCGCACGCGTGAGCTCGGCGCGCTCGCTGTCACTCTGCTCAGCATCGGCGCCTCGGCGCGCCGAGCACACCCTACTGCAGCGGCGCCACGATGCTCGAATGCTTGAACTTGGCGGCATCGAGCTTCTTCGACACCATGCCGCTCTCCGCATAGATGTCGAGCATGGCCTGGATGCCGGCAAAATTCGGCGCCGCACCGGGCTCGCGCGCGAAGTCGTTCGGCTTCAGCAGGTAGGTCTCCAGCACCGCGGGCGGTGCCTTGGTGACCTCGGAGACCACCTTCACGGTCTCGTCGCGATTGGCGAGCGCCTTGCCCATGGCGGCCGTGAGATCCTTCACGTAGAGCTTCGCGAGCTCCGGGTTCTTGTCGACGAAGTCCTTCCGGCACACTTCCATGATGTGCACGATGTTCTGCTGCTGATCCGAGAGTGAGAACAGCTTGCGCAGGCCGCCCTTCGCCTCGGCGCGCGCCGCGAACGGCTGGTTGAGCACGCCCGCATCGACGCGGCCGCCGCGGATCGCGTCCTCGGACGGCGGGAAGCCGGTCTCGACCAGCTTGATGTCCTTCTCGGGATCGAGGCCGTTCTTCTTCAACAGCAGGAACATCGGCCCGAGGATGCCGGAGCCGAACACATTGGTGCCGACGCTCTTGCCCTTCAGGTCCGCGATCGTCTTGATCGGCGAGTCCTCTTTCACGGCCCAGTAGACCGAGAAGCTGCCCGGCTTCTCGCCGACGTGCTGCGCCACGATATAGGTCTCGAGGTTCGCCTGAATCGCGCCCTGCGCCATCGAGAGCACGCCCTGGGTCGAGCAGTCGAGCGCGCCCGCCGCCATGGCCTGCACCATCGGCGCCGTGCCCTGAAACTGCACCCACTCGATCTTGTAGTCCTTGCCGATCGCCGGGAATTGCTCGGGCCGGCGCATCATCCAGTATTTCGATTCCTCCGCCGGGATGGTCCAGCCCACCCGAATGGTCTGCTGCGCCTGCGCGCCCGCGACATTCACCGCGGTCGCCGTAAGAAGTGCCAAGCCGAAGATCCTGATCATGTCCCGCTCCGGTTTTTTGCTTGTCGGCCAAGCCTAACAGCGTGCCGCGCTCGGAGGCCAGCACACCCCGCAAGTGTACATCCGGCAAGGTCGATGAAAAGCGATATTTTTAAGCTTCAAATAATCGGCGGCGCCAAATTGCTCGGCACATAGGGCGCAATAGCGCGAAGCGCGTATTGCGCCGGCGAAGTTTCGATCGGCGCAATACGCTTTGCTATTGCGCCCCTACAATCCGAGATACGCGCTGCGCACGCGCTCGTCCTCGCGCAGCTGGTGCGCCGGCCCGGTGAGCACGATTCGTCCTGTCTCCAGCACATAGGCGCGGTCCGCGATGCCGAGCGCCGCATGCGCGTTCTGCTCGACCAGCAATACCGTGAGGCCGCTGCGCTTGAGCTCCGCGATCGTCCGAAAGATCTGCTCCACCAGGATCGGCGCGAGTCCCATCGAGGGCTCGTCCAGCAAGAGCAGCTTCGGCTTGGCCATGAGTGCGCGGCCAATCGCGAGCATCTGCTGCTGCCCGCCCGAGAGCGCGCCGGCAGGCAGCGCGCGCTTCTCGGCGAGCACCGGGAAAGCGTCGTAGACGCGCGCAAGATCGTCCGCGACATCGCGGCCGCGCGTCCAGGCGCCGAGCCGCAGATTGTCCTCCACGGCCAGCGGCCCGAAGATCTGCCGGCCTTCCGGCACCTGCGCGATACCGCGGCGCACGCGCGCATGCGGCGCCTCGCGTGTGATCGCGGTGCCTTCGAACGCGATCGAGCCGCCATTGATCGGCTGCACGCCCGAGATCGCGCGCATCAGCGTGGTCTTGCCGGCCCCGTTGCTGCCGATCAGCGTCACGATCTCGCCCGTGGCCACCGAGAACGAAATCTCGTGCAGCACCTGGATGCGGCCGTAGCTCGAACGCAGGCCCTCAACCGCGAGCACGGGCCGCCTCCGTGCCATGGGTGCCGAGATAGATCGCGATCACGTCCGGATGACGCCGCACCTCCTCGGCCGTGCCTTCGGTGAGCGAGCGCCCCTGCGCGAGCACGTGGATGCGGTTGGAGATCTGCATCACGAGCCGCATGTCGTGCTCGACCAGCACCACCGCGATGCCCTGCTGCGCGATGCGGCGGATCACCTGGTCGACCTCCTCGGTCTCGACCGGATTGCAGCCGGCCGCCGGCTCGTCGAGCAGCAGCACCTTGGGCTCGGTCGCGAGCGCGCGCGCGATCTCGAGCCGCTTGAGCGCGCCGTAAGGCAGCGCGCCGGCCGGGCGATCCGCGAGATCCTTGAGGCCGACGAAGGCGAGCAGCTCTTCGGCTCGCGCGCGCGTCGCGCGGTTCTGCTGCAGCACCGAGGGCAGCGTGAACAGGTGACTGATCACATTGCGCCGCTCGTGCAGGTGCCGGCCCACCATGACGTTCTCGGCTGCCGTCATGCGGAAGAAGATCTGCAGGTTCTGGAACGTGCGCGAGAGGCCGCGCCGCGCCAGCACATGCGGCTCGAACGCCGTCACCTCCTCCCCGAGCAGCCGCACGCGGCCGCTCATCGGCATATAGAGCCCCGAGATGATGTTGAACAGCGTGGTCTTGCCGGCGCCGTTCGGCCCGATGATGGCGAAGATCTCCCCCGCATTGACGCTGAAGGTCACGCCTTCGAGCGCGGTCAGCCCTCCGAAGGAGACGCCGATGTCCTCGGCCGCGAGTACCGTCACGAGCTTCTCCTCACCAGAGCGAGGAGCGACGGTACGATGCCGGCACGCAGGAAGATCATGAACACGATCATGATGGCGCCGAGCGCGATGTGCTCGTAGTCGTGGAACACGACCAGCACTTGCGGCAGCACCACGAGGATCATCGCGCCGACGAGGCTGCCGAAGATCGAGCCGAGCCCGCCGAGCACCGCCATGGTGACGAACTCGATCGAACGCAGGAAGCCTGCGGAGTCCGGCGTCACGAGGCCGTCGAACAGTGCGAGATAGGCGCCGGCGACCGCCGCGTAAGCCGCCGAGAGCACGAAGGCGAGCAGCTTGTAGCGCGCGACGTCGACGCCGAGCACGCGGGCGGCGGTCTCGCTGTCGTGGATGGCGCGGAATGCGCGCCCCGTGGGGCTCGCGATCAGGTTGGCGGCAATCCACGCGCCGATGACGAGCGTGACGCCGGAGACCCAGTACCACGTCTCGGCGCCGCGCACGCGCCAGCCGAACAGCTCGAGACGCGGGACCGGCATCCCGTCGGGGCCGCCGGTCCATCGCGCCTCGTTGGTCATCACCATGGCGATCAGGATGCCGAGGCCGAGCGTCGCGACCGCAAGGTAGTGCCCTTTGAGCCGCAGGATCGGTCGCCCGACCAGGAAGGCGAGCGCGACCGCGATCACAATGCCGATGACAAACGAGGCCCAGGAGGGCACGCCGAGATGCGTCGGCCCGATCGCCACCGCATAGGCACCGATGCCGAAGAAGCCCGCATGCCCGAGGCTCACCTGGCCCGCAAAGCCCATCAGCAGGTTCAGCCCGATCACCGAGAGCGCGAAGATGTAAGCGAGCGCCGCGATGCGGATATAGAAGGTGGACGGCAGCACGAGCGGCAGCAGCGCCACCAGCGCAGCGATCACGACGACGACGCCGTAAGGCCCGAGCCGGCGCATCTCACACCCGCTCGACGCCGGCGCGGCCCAGCAGGCCGTGCGGCATGACGAACAGCACCCCGAGGATGATCAGGAACGCGATCGCGTCCTTGTATTGCGATGAGAGATAACCGGCACCGAAGGCTTCGCAGAGGCCGACCAGCAATCCGCCGATCACCGCGCCGATTGGGTTGCCCATACCCCCCAGCATGGCGGCCGCGAAGCCTTTGAGCGCCAGCAGCGTGCCGACGTCGTAGCTCGTCAGCGTGATCGGCGTCATCAGCAGCCCGCCGACCGCGCCGATCAGTGCCGAGACCGCGAAGGAGAGCCCGACGATGACGCTGGTGTTGATGCCGACGAGCCGCGCGGCCAGCCGGTTCGCCGCTGTCGCGATGATCGCCTTGCCGAGCAAGGTGCCGGTGAGAAACACCCAGAGCAGGAGCACGATTGCCCCGGCGCCGATCAGCACGATCAGGCTCTGCGGCAGCAGCGCGGCGCCACCGATCATGATCGGCTGCGCGCCCGCAAAGGCCGGCAGCGAATGGAAGCCCTTGTCGAACACGATCGCGGCGACGCCGCGCAGCAGGATCGAGGCGCCGATCGTGATGATGATGAGCGTCACTGCGGACGCTCCCCGCGCGGGCTCGATGGCGAACAGATAGAGCGCGAGCCCGACCGCGACCGCCACAACGATCGCGAGCAGGGCCGCGAGCGGCAGCGGCACGCCCGCGGCCGCCGCGAACACCGTGACCATGCCGCCCAGCATGACGAACTCGCCCTGGGCGAAGTTGATCACGTCCGACGCGTTGTAGATCAGCGTGAAGCCGAGCGCGACCAGCGCGTAGATCGCGCCCACCGTGAGGCCTGAGAAGAGGAACTGGAGGAATTCGGCCATGGCGTGTCTTGCACCGGCTGATCAGCGCACTCGGCGGGCTCCCTCCCCCCTTGCGGGGGAGGGTTGGGGAGAGGGGTCCGGCAGCAAACTCAGAGTCTGGGGCTGCCCCCTTCCCTACCCTCCCCCGCCAGGGGGGAGGGATCGCTGTTGCGCGGCCCCGCAACTCACGACGTCACACGTTGCGTCCGCGCTGCTTATTACTGCAGCAGCGTCCAGTCCCCGTTCTTGATCTCCAGCATGCGGAACGCCGTGAGATCGAGGCCGAGGTGGTCGGTGGCGCTCATATTGACCACGCCGCCAGTGCCCATGAAGTTCTTCGTCTTCTCGATCTCGTCGCGCACCTTGGCTTTGTCGACGCCCTTGGCGCGCTGGATCGCGTCGACCATGATCATGAGGCCGTCATACATGTGCCCGCCGAAGGTCGAGACCGGTTGGCCGGTCTTCTGCTCGTAGGTCTTCTTGTAATCGACCACGACCTTCTTCTGCGGATCGTTGTCGGGCAGCTTCTCGGCGACCAGCAGGGCAGCGGCCGGCAGACGCACGCCGTCGGCCGCGCTGCCCGCGAGATCGATGAACTGCTTCGAGCCGACGCCGTGGCTCTGATAGAGCGGAACCGTGATGCCGAGCTGGCGATAGTTGCGCGTGACAATCGCGGGACCCTGGCCGAAGCCCGGATTGATCACGGCCTGCACGCCGGCCTTGTTCTTGATGTTTGTGAGTTGCGGGGTCATGTCGCTGTCGCGCGGCCCGTAGCTCTCCTCGTGCAGCACCTCGATGCCGTATTTGCCCGTGACTGTCATGCACTGGTCGCGCATCGACTTGCCGAAGGCATCGGTGCCCGAGATCATGCCGATCTTGGTGAGGTTGCGCTTCTTCAGATCCTCGAAGATCTTCTCGCACGCCATGGTGTCGGTATGCGGCGTCTTGAAGGTCCACTTCTTCACCGGCTGCACGACCTGCACGGCGCCCGCGAAGGAGATGAACGGCACCTGTGCGTCCTCGATCACCGGGATCATCGCCATGGTGGTGCCCGTGGTGGAGCCGCCGAGGATGGCGTCCACCTTGTCCTCCTCGACGAGGCGCGTCGCGAAGGTCTTCGCCTTGTTGGCGTCGCCGCCGTCGTCATAGACGAAGAGCTTGATCTGCTGGCCGTTCACGCCGCCCTTGGCGTTGAGCTCGGCGACATACATTTCGAGCGTCTTCTTCTCCGGGTCGCCGAGGAACGAGGCGGGGCCCGTGACCGAGAGCACCGAGCCAATCTTGATCTCGGCCTGCGCAGCGCTTGCCGTGAGCGCGAAGCCTGCGGCTGCCAACACGATCTTTGCGAGTCGTTGCATGAAGCGTCCTCCCTGTTCTTTGTCGAAAGATGATCGCGGCCACGCATTGGAGCGTGGGGCAAATGCGCCAGGCTGTTTCCTCCATCGGCCGCGTTTGACACGGTCTCGCTGCTGCATAGTATAATTGTCCGACCGGCCGGTCAGTCAAGAGCCGGAAGCTCAGTCATGAGCCGAAGCTCAGTATGAGCCGAAGCTCAGTGTGAGCCGAGAGGAGACCCGCATGGAGGAGGCCCCGGTCCTCACCGAGGTGCGCGACGGCTATCGCGTGGTGACGCTCAACCGTCCGCAGCGGCTCAACGCGTTCAACGAGGCGATGCACAAGGCGCTCCGCGCGGCGCTCGAGGAGGCCGAAGCGGACTCCGCGTGCCGCGCGCTGCTGCTCACCGGCGCGGGTCGCGGCTTCTGCGCCGGCCAGGATCTTTCCGACCGCATGGTCGCGCCCGGCGCCGAGCTGCCGAAGGTCGGCGGCGCGCTGGAGGACTACTACAATCCGCTCGTGCGCAAGATCCGCGCCCTGCCCTTCCCGGTCGTCGCGGCCGTGAACGGCGTCGCGGCCGGCGCCGGCTGCAACGTGGCGCTCGCCTGCGACATCGTGCTGGCGGCGCGCTCGGCAAGCTTCCTGCAGGCCTTCGCCAAGATCGGCCTCATCCCGGATTCGGGCGGCACCTGGTTTCTGCCGCGCCTCGTTGGAGCGGCCCGAGCGCGCGGCCTCGCACTGCTGGCGGAGCCGTTGCCGGCCGAGAAGGCCGAGAGCTGGGGCCTCATCTGGAAGGCCGTCGACGACGCCGCGCTGATCGGCGAGGCCGAGAAGCTCTGCACACATTTTGCCAGCGGGCCGACCATCGGCCTCTCGCTGATCAAGCGCGCCTTCGACGCCGCCGAGACCAACGACCTGGATCAGCAGCTCGACCTCGAATGCAAGCTGCAGCGCGAGGCCGGCGGGACGCACGACTATGCGGAGGGCGTGCGCGCCTTCATGGAGAAGCGGCCCGCGAAGTTCACCGGCCGCAAGGGAGCCTGAGCATGGACGCCGACGCGCTCGCCCGCGCCTGCGCCGACGCCATGTGGGCCGAGGATGCGGCGAGCCGCAGCCTCGGCATGCGGCTGCTCTCGGTCGCGCCTGGCAGCGCCGAGCTCCAGATGACGGTGACGGATCGCATGGTGAACGGCCACAAGATCGCCCATGGCGGCTTCATCTTTACCCTCGCCGACTCGGCCTTCGCCTTTGCGTGCAACACCTACGACCAGCGCACCGTGGCACAGCACTGCGCGGTGACGTTCCTCGCGCCCGGCAAGCTCGGCGACGTGCTCACCGCGCGGGCGATCGAAAAGCAGCGCATCGGCCGGTCCGGCATCTACGACATCACGGTCACGCGCCAGGATGGCAGCGTGATCGCCGAATTCCGCGGCCACTCGCGCACCATCGAGGGCGCGGTGCTGCCGAAACAGACCCTCGCGGCGACCTGAGCGGAGGACCGAATGCTCGACAAGTCGTCCTACCAGCCTTACGGTCTCGAGCCGATCGAGCGTGCCTCGCGCGACGAGATCACGGCGCTTCAGACCGAGCGCCTGCGCTGGACACTCCGGCACGCCTACGAGAACGTCGCGGCCTATCGCAAGAAGTTCGACGGCGCCGGCGTGAAGCCCGATGACTTCAAGCGCATCGAGGATCTCGCCAAGTTTCCCTTCACGGCGAAGCAGGACCTGCGCGAGAATTATCCGTTCGGCATGTTCGCGGTGCCGCACGACAAGGTCGTGCGCGTGCACGCCTCGTCCGGCACCACCGGCAAGCCGACCGTCGTCGGCTACACGCAGAACGACATCGACACCTGGTCGCACGTGATGGCGCGCTCGATCCGCGCCTCGGGCGGACGGCCCGGGATGAAGGTGCATGTCTCCTATGGCTACGGCCTGTTCACGGGCGGCCTCGGCGCGCACTACGGCGCCGAGAAGCTCGGCTGCACCGTGATCCCGGTGTCGGGCGGCATGACCGAGCGCCAGGTGCAGCTCATCTGCGACTTCGCGCCCGAGATTATCATGGTGACGCCGTCCTACATGCTGGCGATCCTCGACGAGTTTCGCGCCAAGGGCATCGACCCCAAGGGCTCGTCGCTGCAGATCGGCATCTTCGGCGCCGAGCCCTGGACCAACTCCATGCGCGCCGAGATCGAGGACGCCTTCGACATGGACGCGGTCGACATCTACGGGCTCTCCGAGGTGATCGGCCCCGGTGTCGCCAACGAGTGCGTCGAGACCAAGGACGGCCTGCACGTCTGGGAGGATCACTTCTATCCCGAGATCATCGACCCGGAGAGCGGCAAGGTGCTGCCCGACGGCGAGCGCGGCGAACTGGTCTTCACCTCGCTCACCAAGGAGGCGATGCCGGTGATCCGCTATCGCACGCGCGATCTCACGCGCCTGCTGCCGGGCACGGCGCGGAGCATGCGACGCATGGAGAAGGTGACGGGCCGCTCCGACGACATGATGATCGTGCGCGGCGTCAACGTGTTCCCGACGCAGATCGAGGAGCAGCTCCTGCGCTGCGACGGCCTCGCGCCGCACTATCAGATCGAGCTCTACCGCGAGAACCGTCTCGACGTGATGCGGCTGATGGTCGAAGCGCGGCCCGATCACGCCAGCGAAGCCGCGCGGGCTGCGCAACGCGCAGCTTTGGCCGCGCATATCCGCAACAATATCGGCATCGGCGTCGACGTGTTCGTCGGCGATCCCGGCGCGGTCGAGCGTTCCGCCGGCAAGGCACGCCGCATCGTCGACAAGCGTCCGAAGGACTGAGCATGGCCCGGCCGCGCGCAGCGAACTACGACGACAAGCGGCAGGCGATCCTCGATCGCTCGACCGCGCTGTTCGCGCGCAAGGGCTACGACCGCGCTTCCATGGCCGAGGTCGCGGCCGCCTGCGGCGTCTCGAAGGCGCTGCTCTATCATTACTACGTCAGCAAGGAGGCGCTGCTCTTCGACATCCTGCGCGACCACTTGCAGGCGCTGATCGATGCGGTCGTCGCGGTCGAGCCGCACGCCGATCCGCGCACGCGCCTTCGCGCACTGGTCGGCGCTCTGCTGGAGGCCTATCGCGACGCCGATCACGAGCACCGCATCCAGCTCAACGAGCTCGACAAGCTCCCGGCGCCGAAGCAGAAGCTGCTCAAGGACATGGAGCGCGAGCTCGTGCAGGCCTTCGCGGACGGCATCGCCGCCGTCGTGCCCCATGTCGGCCGCGACCGCCGATTGCTGATGCCCGTGACCATGTCGCTCTTCGGCATGCTCAACTGGCAATACATGTGGTTCCGCGAAGGCGGGCCGATGAGTCGCGAGGACTACCCGGATCTGGCCACGACGCTGCTGATCGAGGGCGCGCAGGCGCTGGCCGAGGAAAACACTCTGCTCGTAGGGCGCAATAGCGCGAAGCGCGTATTGCGCCGATAGGCTCGCGGCGCATTACGCGGCTGCGCCGCAAAGCGCCCTACAAATCACACCGCGTCGAAATCCAGCGACACCTTTGCGGTGGTCGGATGGGACTGGCACGTCAGCACGTAGCCGGCCTCGGTCTCCCACTTCTCGAGCGAGTAGTTGAGATCCATCTCGACGTGGCCGTCGGTGAGCTTGGCACGGCACGTGCAACACATGCCGCCGCGACACGAGTAGGGCATCTCGAGCCCGGCGCGCAGGCCCGCATCCGTAATGGTCTCGCCCGCCTGCACCGGCACCTCGTGATGCGCGCCGTGCAGCGTGATCGCGGCCACCGCGACCGGCGCTTCGCCCGCCTTCACCACGCGCGGCTTCGGCCGCACCTCGACGGGCAACCCGTCCACCGAGAAATATTCGATATGCAGCCGCTCGGCCGGGATGCCGAGCCGCACCACGGCGGCGCGCGCTTCCTCGATCAATCCTCCGGGGCCGCAGAGAAATACGTGATCGACGGCGTCGAGCGGCCCGAGTGTGCGCAGGATCTGAGAAACCTTCTCGCCATCGATGCGGCCATGCAGCAGCGGCACCTCTTGCGGCTCGCGCGAGAGCACGTGATGCACGACGAAGCGCGCAAGATAGCGGTCCTTCAGGTCCTCGAGCGGCTGCTTGAAGATGATGTTCTGGCTGTCGCGGTTGCCGTAGATCAGCACGAAGCGGCTCTGCGGCTCGCGCCGGAGCACGGTGCGCGCGATCGACATCACGGGCGTGATGCCGGAGCCGGCCGCGATCGCGAGATAAGTGCGCGCGGATCCCGCTTCGGGCGCAACGCCGAAGCGGCCCTGCGGCGTCATCACGTCGAGCTTGTCGCCGATGCGGATGTCCTCCGCCGCGAACGGCGAGAACACGCCGCCCTCCACCTTCTTCACCGCGATGCGCAGCTCGGAATCATCGAGGCCGCTGCAGATCGAGTACGAACGCCGCACCTCCTCGCCGTTGAGCCGGGTGCGCAGCGTCAGGTGCTGCCCCGGCACATAGCGATAGTCCTCGGCAAGCGCCGGGGGCACCGCGAAGGCAATGGAGACGGAGTCCGGCGTCTCGCGCCGCACGTCACACACGGTGAGCGGATGAAACGCAACGGCCATCTAGATGCACTTGAAGTAGTCGAACGGCTCCGCGCAGGCCTTGCAGCGCCAGAGCGCCTTGCAGGCCGTCGAGCCGAACTCGGAGATGCGCAGGGTGTCGGGCGAGCCGCACTGCGGGCAGGTCACCTGCTCTTCGCCGAACAGCGCGCGGCGGCCGGCGCGGCCCTGCGGCGGCGCGATGCCATAGGCGCGCAGCTTCTCCTTGCCCTCGGGCGTCATCCAGTCGGTGGTCCAGGCCGGCGACAAGACACTGGTGACTTTCGGCAGCACGCCACAGGCGTCCTCGACTGCCGCCTCGACATTGAGCGCGATCACGTTCATGGCGGGGCAGCCCGAATAGGTCGGTGTGATCACGACCTCGATGCGGCCTTCCGCGACCTTCACGTCGCGCAGCACGCCGAGATCGAGGATCGAGAGCACCGGGATCTCGGGATCCGCGACTGACGCCGCCGCGTCCCACGCGCGCTGGCGCAGCTCCGCATCGGTGCGCGTCGCGACCATCACCATGTCGCCCCCGGATAGGCGCGCTGGAGGAACTGCATATCGGCCAGGATGAAGCCGAGATGCTCGGAATGCCGGCCGCTGCGGCCACCCGTCTGCGTGAAGTTGCCGGCGGGACGCGTGAGCGTCGCCTCGCCGAGCACGTCGTCGAGCGTCTTTTCCCACGCGGGTCGGATCGCCGCGGGATCGACCGCGACGCCCGCCTCGATCAGCGCGCGCTCGATCTGATCCACCTCGAACATCTCGCTTGTGTACGGCATCAGCTCGTCGAGCGCATCCTGCGTCCGCGCGTGACTCTCGTCGGTGCCGTCACCGAGCCGGATGATCCACTCGGCCGAGTGGCGCAGATGATAGGCCATCTCCTTCTCGGCCTTCGCCGCGATCGCTGCGAGCGTCGCGTCCTTGGAGCGCGCGAGCGCGGCGTGGAACGGCGTCGCAAAGGCCGCGTAGAGCAGCTGGCGCATCATCGTCACGGCGAAATCGCCGTTCGGCTGCTCCACCAGCAGGATGTTGCGATAGTCAGTCGCGTCTCGCAGATAGGCGAGCTTGTCCTCGTCGCGGCCCTTGCCTTCGACCTCGCCCGCATAGGTGTAGAGCGCGCGTGCCTGGCCGATCAGGTCGAGGCCCATATTGCCGAAGGCGAGGTCCTCCTCGAGCACGGGCGCATGGCCGACCCATTCGGACAGCCGATGTCCGAGGATCAGCGCCGTGTCGGCGAGGCGCAGCGTGTAGGTGAAGAGCGGCGTCTCCGTCATCGCGGCTCACATGTGCCCGACGTCGTCCGGAATCTCGTAGAAGGTCGGGTGACGATAGATCTTCGAGGCGGTCGGCTCGAACAGCATGTCCTTGTCGTCCGGATCCGACGCCGTGATCTGGTTCGACGGCACGACCCAGACCGAGAGCCCCTCGCCGCGCCGCGTGTAGACGTCACGCGCGGCCTGCAGCGCCATGGTGGCGTCGACCGCGTGCACGCTGCCGACATGGCGGTGCGAGAGCCCGTTGCGCGTGCGGATGAAGACTTCCCAGAGCGGCCAGTTCTTCTCGGTCATCTGCGTCTCCTACTCGGCGGCCACCGCCATCGCGGCACGGGCGCGGCGCTTCTCCGCAAAGGCCAGCGCGGCTTTGCGCACCCAGGCGCCATTCTCGTGCGCGGCGCGGCGCTGCTTCATGCGCTGGCGATTGCACGGACCGTCGCCCGCGATCACGCGCTTGAACTCGCTCCAGTCGATCTCGCCGAACTCCCAGTGCTGCGTCGCCTCGTTGAACTTGAGCGCCGGGTCCGGGAAGGTGAGCCCGAGGAAATGGCCTTGCGGCACGGTCGCATCGACGAATTTCTGACGCAGCTCGTCATTGGTGAAGCGCTTGATCTTCCAGCGCATGGTCGTGTCGGTGTGCTGGCTCTGCGAGTCCGGCGGGCCGAACATCATCAGCACGGGCCACCACCAGCGGTTCAGCGCCTCCTGCGCCATCGCCTTCTGCTCCGCCGTGCCGCGGCAGAGCGTGAGCATGATCTCGTAGCCCTGGCGCTGGTGAAAGCTCTCTTCCTTGCAGATGCGGATCATGGCGCGCGCATACGGGCCGTAGGAGCAGCGGCACAGCGGGATCTGATTCATGATCGCGGCGCCGTCGACCAGCCAGCCGATGATGCCGATGTCGGCCCAGGTCAGCGTCGGATAGTTGAAGATCGAGGAATACTTCGCCTTGCCGGTGATGAGCTGGTCCATCAGCTCTTCGCGCGAGGTGCCGAGCGTCTCGGCCGCCGCGTAGAGATAGGCGCCGTGGCCGCCCTCGTCCTGCACCTTGGCGAGCAGCGCGGCCTTGCGCTTGAGCGAGGGCGCGCGCGTGATCCAGTTGCCTTCCGGAAACATTCCGACGATCTCGGAATGCGCGTGCTGCGAGATCTGCCGCGTCAGCGTGCGGCGATAGCCCTCGGGCATCCAGTCGTTCGGCTCGATCTTCTGCTCGGCATCGACGCGCGATTGGAAGCGTGCCTCGCGCTCCGGATCGGCCACCGCCGCCGGGGCCTCACGCGTGTTCAGGGCCTGCGTGTACATGGGGGATTCTCCACGCTGGCGTTTGATTTCCTGCGCCGCTCAGCAAGCATATGTAACCTCATTTGGCATAGTCAAGAATTTTTGTTACATATGAGATAAACTATTGCACGACATCACTAAATCGCACCGCCGCGGAGGCGTTCGGAGGCGGCAGGGGGCCGCTCGGCTGATGACTTCCCCAAAAAACCTCATCCGCGGCCGCGGCCACCCGCCGGTAGATCCGCGCAGCCAGCGCCCGCGCCTCCGGCTCGGGCCAGTCGCGCGGCAGAAGCGAGGCCGGCAGGCCCGGATCGCGCAGCACGATGCGGCGGAATTCATGGATCAGCAGCGTGCGCGCAACCAGCGCATCCTCGGGCGTCGGCGCATCGCTGCTCTCGGCGAGCGCTGCATCGAGCGGCGTGAAGCGCCCGATGAAGCCGCGATAGGCCTCCGCGATCGGCGCGAGCTTCCAGACCGCCGCCGCCATCCTTCGTGCGTTGATGTCGGCCGGCACGTCGAACACGAACACGCCGTCGATCGAGACGTAAGGCGTGCCCGCCGCCACATAGACGGTCGGCGAGAGCTGCGCGAACCCTGCGCGCGCGAGCTGCGGCCGCACCTTGGCGCGGTCCGCGACGCCGGGCCCGAGCAGCGCGAGGCGCAGGCTCTCGGGCTTGCGCTCCGAGAAATAGATGCGCTGGGTCGCCGCGCCGAAACTGTCCTCGCCCGCGAGGGTGAGGCCGTAGTAGCTGTTGCGCCCGAGCTTCTCGCGCATCAGCCAGCGGTCATGGGTGAGCCGCGACATGGCGGTGCGCACATGCGCCGCATCGATGCGGAAGTGCGCCATGATCTCGATCAGCGAGCCGAGCCAGAGGATCCCGCCACGCGGCACGATCGAGTCGCCGTAGAGCGTGATGATCAACGAGGAGACGCGCACCGGCCTGCGCTCGTGAAACTGGTCCAGCAATGCGGCAACGGGGGCGGCGAGCGGCATGGGACGCACATACACCAAGGCGCTCTCAGCCGTCATCCCGGACGGCGCGCAGCGCCGATCCGGGATCCATATCCCCTGTGGTCGCGATGCGGAGAGACCGGGGTTATGGATCCCGGCCTCTCGCTACGCTCGGCCGGGATGACGCCGAGTGTATTGCTACGTGCTCTCGCGCTGCACGATCTCGAAGCCGAGGTCGATCCGCACCGGCTCCTGCGCCCGTCCCTGCACGCGGTCGAGCAGCACTTCGGCGCTGCGGCGGCCGATCTCGTGGCGCGGGAGGCGCACGGAGGTGACGGCCGGGTGCATGTCGCGCAGGGTGTCCACGTCGTCGAAGGACGCGATGGCGAGACGGTCGGGCACGTCCCAGCCGCGGCGCTGGCATTCGAACACGGCGCCGATCGCCAGCACGTCGCCCGCGAAGAAGATTGCGTCGGCGTGTGGCGTGAGCGCGCTCAGCCGCGCGACCGCCTCGGCGCCCGAGCCGATGCCGCCGGGTAGCTCCAGCATCAGCTGCGGATCCGCGTCGCGCCCGAGCTCCGCCAGCGCCTCGAGATAGCCGGCGCGCCGCTCGATCGAGCGGTCATTGTCGGCGAGCGGCAGCGTGACGAGGCCGATGGTCCTGTAGCCGCGCTGCGCGAGATGCAGCGTCATCGCCTTGGCGGCCGCCACGTTGGAATAGCTCACATTCATGTCGAGCGGCGCCGCCGCGAGCGTGCCGATCTCGACCACGGGCACGCGCGCCCGTTCGATGAGCGCCTGCGCCCGCGCGGTGTGCCGCGTGTTGTGCAGCACCAGCGCGCACACGCGCTGTGCCAGCATCGCGGCGATCGCAGCCTCTTCATCGGCCAGCGAGTAGCCCGAGTCCGCGATCATCAGCTGATGCCCGGCGCCGCGCAGCACGTCCGAGATGCCTTGCACCGTGTTGGCGAACAGCGAGTTGCGCAGACTGGGCACGATCAGCCCGACCACATTGGAGCGGCTCGACGAAAGGCTGCCCGCGATCCGGTTCGGCAGATAGCCGATGGCGCTGACCGACTCCTCGACGCGCCGGCGCATCGCCTCCGACACCTTGTCGGGCTCGCGCAGCGCCCGCGACACCGTCATGGGCGAGACGCCGGCATGACGCGCCACGTCCTGGATGCGGACGGTCTCGAGGCTGGATCGGCGGCGGCGCATGGCTGCGAATGAGCGGTTTACGGGCGCAATGAAGGTCTGGTAGCGTTACCACGACGGGTCGGGACCGGCCAGAGGCTGGCGCTGGCTGCGCTGGACCGTGCACCGGAATCGGGGAGACGGATGGCCGAACATGTGGGTTTCGTCGGCGTCGGCACCATGGGCGCGCGCATGGCCGACCGGCTGCTCGATGCGGGCTATCGCCTCACGATCCATGACACCAACGAGACGGCGGTCGCGCGCCTCGTGCAACGCGGCGCCGAAGCCGCAAGCTCGGCTGCCGAGGTGGCGAGCCGGGTGGACGTCGTGCTCGCGAGCCTGCCGACGCCCGACGTGGTGCGCGCGGTCGCGCTCGGTCCGAACGGTGTGATCGCGGGCGGGCGCGCGAAGACCTTCGTCGATCTCTCGACCACCGGCCCGCGCGTTGCGCAGGAAGTCGCAGCCGGTCTCGCCGCGCAGGGCATCACGGCAGTCGATGCGCCCGTGAGCGGCGGGCCGATGGGCGCCGAGAAGGGCACGCTCGCCGTCATGGTCGCATGTCCGCGCGCGCTTAGCGAGCAGCTCAAGCCTATGCTCGCCAACATCGGCAAGGTCTTCTTCATCGGCGAGAAGCCCGGCATGGGCCAGACCATGAAGGTGATCAACAACCTGCTCTCCGCCACCGCGATCGCGATCACGTCGGAAGCCATGGTGATGGGCGCCAAGGCCGGGCTCGACGCCGACACCATGATCGACGTGATCAATGCGGGCTCCGGCCGCAACACGGCGAGCGGCGACAAGTTTCCGCGTTGCGTGCTGCCGCGCCGCTTCGATTTCGGCTTCCCGCTTGGGCTTCTCTACAAGGACGTGAAGCTCTGCCTCGACGAGGGCGAGGCGCTCGGCGTGCCCATGCTGGTCGGCAATGCGGTGCGGCAGATCCTCGGCGTCGCGAAGGCCACCGAAGGCGCGGATGCCGATATCACGCGAACCCTTCGTCCCCTCGAGCAGTGGACCGGCGTGGAAGTGACGGGCGCCGCCGCCAACGAGAACGCGCGGCGCAAGGCTTGAACTGAAGCGACGCCCGGACATACGGGCGCGTAGGGAGGATAAGCATGAAGCGCGTCCCGGCGATTGTCGCCGCTTGTCTGCTGTGGCCCGCGCTTGCGTCGGCCGAGATCGACACCGTCAAGATCCCCAAGGGCGCGGGCGGCGTCGGCTTCCTGCCGCTGATCGTCATGGAGCAGAAAGGCCTCGTGGAAGAAGAGGCCCGCAAGATGGGGCTGAACCTCAAGGCCGAGTACATCAACTTCGGCGGTCCCTCGGTTGTGAACGACCTGCTGCTCGCGGGCCAGGCGCACTATGCGGCCGCCGGCCCGCCCGCCTTCATCACGATGTGGAACAAGACCACCGCGAACCTGAAGGTGAAGGGCGTCGCCGCCATGACGTCCATTCCGATGTATCTCAACTCCAACCAGCCGCGCCTCAAGTCGCTGAAGGACTTCACGCCCGGCGACAAGATCGCGGTGACGGCCGTGAAGGTCTCGATCCCGGCGATCATCATGCAGATGGCCGCGATCAAGGAGTACGGTCAGAGCGAGTACACGCGCTACGATCCGCTCACGGTCTCGCTGACCCATCCGGACGGCGTGATCGCGCTCACGACCGGCAAGACCGAGATCGCGGCGCACTTCACCTCGCCGCCGTTCCATCAGCGCGAGCGCAAGTCGGCCAACATCCACACGATCACGACCTCGAACGAGATCATGGGCGGGCCGAGCACCTTCACGATGCTCTACACGACGGCGCGCTTCCATGACGAGAACCCGAAGGCCTATGCGGCGGTGCTGAAAGCGCTGCAGGCCGCGATCGACTTCATCAACAAGGATCGGAAGGCGGCGGCCGATCTCTTCCTCACCTCGGACGAAGGCAAGCGCTGGAAGGCGGACGAGCTGATGGAGATCCTGAACGATCCCGACATCCGTTTCACGACCTCGCCCGAGAACGTGCTGAAGTACGCGCACTTCATGGCCGACGTCGGCACCATCAAGACGAAGCCGAAAGAGTGGCAGGAGATGTTCTTCCCCGGCATTCACGGGGTGCCGGGGAATTGACGCGAAGCGTCATCCCGGAAGCCGCGCAGCGGCTGTCCGGGATCCATAACCACCGCCCGCGCGATGCGGCACCACCGGGGATATGGATCCCGGCTCTCGCTTCGCTCGGCCGGGATGACGACTGAAATTAACGCGCCGTCAGAGCGCAACACGCAGACCAACAGGGAGGACACCATGACGATCCGGAAGGCGGCGCTGCTGGCCGCATTGGCGGTGGGATTCTCAACGAGCGCGATGGCGCAGAGCGAGGTGAAGATCGGGCTGATCGCACCGATGTCGGGTCCCTGGGCCAGACAGGGTGACCTGATGCTCAAGGGCGCGAACCTCGCGATCGACGAGATCAACAAGGGCGGCGGCATCAAGTCGATGAACGGCGCCAAGCTGAAATTACTGGTGTTCGATGCCGGCGACAGCGTCGAGAAGGCGAAGAACGCGGCGCAGCGCATGATCGCGCAGGAGCCGGATCTGGTCGGCGCGACCGGCGCCTGGCTGTCGAGCTTCACGCTCGGCGTCACCGAGGTGACCGAGCGCGCCGAGCTGCCGGTGCTGACCTTGTCCTACTCGGACCAGATCGTGCAGCGCGGCTTCCGGTTCGTGTTCCAGACATCGATGAGCGGCAGCCTGCAAGCGAACAGCGCGCTGCCCGCGCTGATGAAGCTCGCCGAGAGCGCGACCGGCAAGAAGCCGACCACGGTGGCGATCATCCAGGACAACACGGCGTCGTCCGTCGCCTTCGCCAAGCCGATGCGCGAGGGCGGGCTCGCCAAGCTCGGGCTCAAGCTCGTCGTCGACGAGACCTTCACGCCGCCTCTCTCCGACTGCACGCCGCTGATCCAGAAGGTGCGCTCGTCGCGTCCCGAGATCCTGCTGCTGCTGCCGACCGCCATCTCGGACGACAAGATGTGCCTCGAGAAGCTGCACGAGTTCGGCCTCGGCAAGGGCCGCATCCCGGTCATCTCCAACGGCGCCCACATCGCGGCGCCCGACATGCTCAAGAACCTCGGCAAGGACCTGCTCGAGGGCGTGATGACCGTGGTCGGCAACTGGAGCCTGAAGGGCCAGGAAGAGATCATGAAGGAGTTCGTCAGCAAGACGAACGAGCCCTGGATCACGCAGGACTCGCTCTCGACCTATGGCGACATGTGGATCTTCAAGGAGGCACTCGAGAAGGCCGGTGCCGCCGACCGCCGCAAGGTCGCGGACGCGATCCGCGCAATGGACACGAAGGAGGGACCCGCCAAGTTCTTCCCCGGCGCGCGCGTCAAGTTCGACGACACGGGCCGCCGCGTCGATGCCGATCTCGCGATCGTGCAGTGGCAGAACGGGCTGCCCGTGACGGTCTATCCGACCGCCACGCAGCAAGCCGCGCCGATCTGGCCGAAGCAGTAAGGACGTTAGTTGAGAAGGACCTGAGGGAGGCAGTGCCTCTCGGTTCCCTCCCCCCTTGCGGGGGAGGGAAAGGGAGGGGGCCTTGCGGCAAACTCAGCGTCTGGGGCTCCCCCTCCCCACCCTCCCCCGCAAGGGGGGAGGGAGCGATCTGCCCAGTGTGCCGCTTGAGCGCCGAGCGTGCGCATCAATCAGCGAAGCTCAGAACCCTCACCCCGCCACATGATCCAGCGCCTGCAGCAGATACGGCCTGAAGCCCGGATAGTTCTCGATCATGGGGAAGTGCCCCATGCGCTTCATGATCGTCAGCTGTGCGCCCGGGATGGCGGCCGCGACGGCTTCGCTCATGGCGGGCGTGCACGAATAATCGTACTCGCCCGTGAGCAGCGCGACCTTGCATCGGTTCGTGTCGATGCGCTTGAGGTCGTCGCGGCCGTCCCAGTCGATGCTGTAGAAGTAGACGTCGCCCTGGTACACGCCGGGGCCGCCCTGGCTGTAGTACCACCAGTTCTCGCGCCGGCTCGCCTCGGGACTGTAGGGCGAGTTGAGCCCGTAGGTGTAGCTCGCCGCGAGCTCGCCGCCGTGGATCGCGGGATGGTGCAGCAGCTCGTTGTAGCGGCCGGGTGCATGCGCGGAGCTCTCCAGCCCGACGATGCCGGTGAGCTCGTCCTGGAATTCGGCCGCAACCTTGAGCACGATCGCGCCGCCCATGGAGCAGCCGAGCACGACCGGCTTCTCGAGCCGCATGGTCTGCCAGACCGCGCGGATCATCGCGAGATAGCCGTCCGTCGTGAGGCGATACTTGGCGAGCCACCAGTCGTCCGGAGGCGTCGAGCGGCCGTGGAACGGCATGTCGAAGGCGATGACGCGGAAGCGCGAGAGCACCTCCGGATCGTTGAGCAGGTGGCGATACTGCCGGCTGTCGGCGCCCGCGGTGTGCAGGCATAGCAATGGCACACCCTCGCCCGCCTCTTCGACGAAGATGCGATGCGGCTTCCCGTCGATCTCGACCGGGAGGTAGCGTCCGGTGATCGGCTCGTATGCAGGCGCGGTGTCAGGCATGGGCGGTCTCGCGCATCAGGTTCATCATCCGGTGCAGCGCGCGGGCGTTCTGCATGGCCGCGAGGCTGTCGCCTTCCAGCACGAACTCCGGCACGCGCATCAGCATGGCGAAAAAGTCGTGGTAGAGCGGCGGCGGATCGGGGCTCAAGAACTTGCGCCACACCTCGATGGGGGCGCGCACGCCGAAGGCCATACGCACATCGAGCTTCGGCGCCGGGATGATCTCGGCGATGCGGCCCTTCTCGACGCGCAACGCATAGCGCTGCTCGCCGAAGCCGAGCCCGAAGGTGGTCGTGAACCAATTGCCGATCACACCGAGCTCGACATCCTGATTCACCCGCTCGCGGTAACGCGCGAGCCAGGCGCTTCCCGGGTATTCGCTCATGGACGTTCCCTCGCTTCCGCGCCTAGGCTAACAGCAACGAGGGTCGCACGCACAAGCGACGTGTTTCAGATGGCGAACCTGCCCACTCATTCGTGAATCCCAAGGAGACCGTGATGCCGATGGACCAGAAGACGTTCGACAAGGGCCTGCAGATCCGCACCGAGGTGCTCGGCAAGGACTATGTCGAGAAGGCGATGAAGTCGGCGGACGACTTCAACCGGCCGTATCAGGAGTTCGTCACCGAATATTGCTGGGGGGCCTGCTGGGGTCGCGAAGGCGGCCTGCCTCGCAAGACCCGCAGCATGCTCAATCTCGCGATGCTCACGATCCTCAACCGGCCGCACGAGCTGCGCGCGCATATCGCGGGCGCGCTGCGCAACGGCGTCACCAAGGACGAGATCCGCGAGGTGTTCATGCAGGTCGCGGTCTATGCGGGCGTGCCGGCGGGCGTCGATGCCTTCCGCACCGCGCGCGAGGTGTTCGCCGAGATGGACAAGGCCTGAGGCAGGAAAGCAAGAACAGATGGACATCGGATTCATCGGGCTCGGCAACATGGGTTTCCCCATGGCGCGCCGGCTCATCGCGGCGGGCCACAAGCTCACGGTCTACGACACGCAGGGACAGATGATGTCGCGCGTGACCGCGCTCGGCGCGACGGCGGCGAGTTCGCCGCGCGACGTCGCCGACAAGGTCGAGACCGTGATGGCCAGTCTGCCCTCCCCCGACGTGGTGCACGCGGTCGCGACCGGCCAGGACGGCGTCGGCAGCGGCAGCAAGGTGAAGCGCTTCATCGATCTGTCGACCACCGGCTCGCGCATGGCGGTGCGCGTCGCCGAGGCGCTCAAAGCCAAGGGCATCACGCAAGTGGACTGCCCGGTGAGCGGCGGCGTCGGCGGCGCCGAGAAGGGCACGCTGGCCGTGATGGTCTCGTGCCCGAAGCCTGATTTCGATGCGCTCAAGGACGTGCTCGCCGTGATCGGCAAGGTGTTCTTCATCGGCGAGAAGCCCGGCCTCGCGCAGACCATGAAGCTCTGCAACAACCTGCTCTCCGCCACCGCGCTCGCGGCCACTTCGGAAGCCATGGTGATGGGCGTGAAAGCCGGCCTCGATCCGAGCGTGATGATCGAGGTGATCAATGCGGGCTCGGGCCGCAACAGCGCGAGCCAGGACAAGTTCCCGCGCTCGATCCTGCCCGGCACCTTCGACTTCGGCTTCGCCAATGGCCTCATGTACAAGGACCTGCGGCTCTGCCTGGAGGAAGCCGAGAGCATGGGCGTGCCCATGTGGGTCGGCAGCGCGGTGCGCACCATGTACCAGCTCGCCATCGCGAACAGCGGTGCTGACGGGGATTTCACCACCGTGGTGAAGCCGATCGAACAGTGGGCCGGCGTCGAAGTGCGCGCGAAGAAATAGGGGGAGATCATGAGCGACGACATCCACGAGATCTTTGCGGTCTATTACGGGCGCCACGAGCGCAAGGCGGCCGAGAACTATCTGTTCGGCGATCCGCACGACGTGCTCGATCCGCTCAACTACTTCGTCTGGGTGATCGCCGGCCAGCATGGCACCTTCGTGGTCGATACCGGCTTCGATCAGACCATGGCGAAGAAGCGCGCGCGCCATATCGACAAGCCGATCGGCGAGGGGCTGACCGCGCTCGGCATCCGCCCCGACAGCGTCAAGGACGTGATCGTCACGCACCTGCACTACGACCACACGGGCAATTACGATCTCTTCCCCAACGCGCGCTATCACCTGCAGGACACCGAGATCGCCTATGCGACGGGCCGCTGCATGTGCCACCAGGCGCTGCGCGTGCCCTTCGAGGAGGAGGACGTGGTCGCCATGGTGCGCAAGGTGTTCGCGGGCCGCGTCTGCTTCCACGACGGCGAGAGCCAGGTCGCGCCCGGCATCACGGTGCACAAGATCGGCGGCCACTCGAAGGGCCTGCAATGCGTGCGCGTGAAGACGAAGCGCGGTCCCGTGGTGCTCGCCTCCGATGCGACCCATCTCTATTCCCACTTCGAGGGTGGGCGCGTGTTCCCCATCACCTACAACGTGGCCGAGGTGGTCGAAGGCTATGCCACCATGAAACGGCTCGCCGCCTCCATCAATCACGTGATCCCGGGTCACGACCCGCAAGTGATGCAGCGCTATCCGGCCGCGAAGCCCGGCCTCGAAGGCTGGGTGGCGCGGCTCGACGTCGAGCCGAATGTCCGGACAAACTGACGCGGTGTTGCGCCTTGCCAAGCCGGAGACATGCAGCGCCTAATTCGTGAGGGAGAAGACTTCGGACACGCCTGACCCACACTCCGTTCGTGCCCGCGAAAGCGGGCATCCAGGGGCCACGGGCTCCGCCTACAGGGTCCCCGCATTCGCGGGGACGAACGGGTAACGGGCAATTCACCAACGAGACCGCGAACCGCGGCACGCCAACGGGAGGAAGCTTATGACTCGAATCTCGCATTCCGTGCCGTCACGCCGTCGCGTGCTGGGCTACGGCGCCGGCCTCGCGGCTTTCACGGTGCTGCCGGCGCGCGCGCAGGCAAACGTCGTGCGCATCGGCCTGCCGACCAAGACCTACTGGCCGACCATCATCGCCGAGACGGCGGTACGCCATAAGCTGTTCGACAAGGAGGGCGTGAAGGCGGAGCTGACGATCTATCGCGGCGGCGCCGAATGCTTCGAGGCGCTGGCGGCCGGCGCGGCCGACCTGGTGCTCAACTCCTCCTCGGTGGTGGCGGCCGGCATCAAGAAGGGCGTGATGTCGAAGTGCATCGCCAACGGCGCCAACGGCTATTATGGCTGGTACCTGATGGTGCGCTCGGACTCGAAGATCCAGAACGTGAGTGAGCTGGAAGGCAAGAAGGTCGGCATCACCTCGGCGGGCTCGGGGTCCGACATCCTGGCGCGCTGGACGGGAGCCGACCGCAAGGTGAACCTGAACCGCGTGCCGCTCGGCGGCGGCGGCCTCGTGCCCAACCTGCTCTCCGGCAACATCGATGCCACCGTGCTCTACTCGCCGCTCACCTATCAGGTGATGCAGTCGAAGGAAGCGCGCAGCATCCTCGATTTCGGCGAGGCGATCGCGCCGCATTCCACGTCGAGCTGGATGGCGACCGACAAGACGCTGAAGGAGAAGCCCGAGGCGATCCAGAAGGCGCTCAACGCGCTCTATGGCGGCCTCGCATTCCTGCGCGACGACAAGAACCGCGACACCGCCGTGAAGCTGATCGCCGAGATCGACGAGATCCCGGCCGCCATCGCGGCCGCCGAGCTCGACGGCAACATCAAGAAGCTCTCCACCGACGGCGAGCTCCGCAAGGAATGGCTCGACCGCGCCCTCGAGATGGGGCGGCTCGTCGGCATGACCAATCTCGCGGGCGTCGACGAGATGTATGTGACGAGCTTCAAGCCGGTGCCGACGAAGGTGTGAGGCTGAGGCGCTGTGAAGACTGGATCTCGGTGGAGTGATGCTCAAGTGACGCTCGGCCTCACCGTACGTGAGAGCATGTTCCCTCCCCCCTTGCGGGGGAGGGCTAGGGAGGGGGGTCCGCCGCGGGCGAGAGCGCATATTGCCGAGCGAGTCCTCGCAAAGCACTCCTCTTGTTTTGTCGCCCGATTGCACCGCTCTGCCCCCTCGCGAGTCAGTCTCCTCGGCCAACCCCCTCCCCAACCCTCCCCCGGAAGGGGGGAGGGAGCGCGTCGGCGCGTGTGGCCGCTCAGAGGGTCATTCCATCGATGACCCGACTCCACATCATCCTCATCCGCCTCGCCCTGCTCACGCTCGTGCTCGGCGCGTGGGAGCTCCTCCCGCGGCTCGGCGCCGTGAACCCGCGGCTGTTGCCGCCGCTGTCCGACGTGCTCGTGATGCTGGTCGACATCCTCGGCCGCTCCAATGTGCACGAGGCGATCCTGGTCACGGGGGCCGAGGTGATCCTCGCCTTCATCATTGCGGTGCCGATCGGCGCCGCGATCGGCGTCGTGATCGCCGAGAACGACTATCTGGGCGAGATCTTCAAGCCGCTGCTGTTCTACGTGTTCAGCGTGCCGAAATCGATCTTCCTGCCCATGTTCATCCTGATCATGGGCATCGGCTTCCAGCAGAAGGTCGCCTATGCGGCTTTCTCGACCGTGTTCGTGGTGATCATGAGCGCGACCGCGGCGGTCGAATCCGTGAAGGCCGACCACGTGCTGGTGGCGCGCTCCTATGGCGCGAGCCAGATGCAGATTCTCACGCGCGTCTATGTGCCGAGCATGATGCCGTTCCTGCTCGAGACGCTGCGCATCTCCATGATCTTCAACTTCACGGGCGTGATGATCGCCGAGATGTACGCCTCGCGCACCGGCATCGGCCACCTGATCGCCAACTGGGGCGAGAATTTTCAGATGCGGCAGCTGTTCGCGGGCGTGATCCTGCTCGCCGCCGTCGCAATCGTGTTCAACGAGACCGTACGCTGGCTGGAGACCCGATGCAGCACGTGGCGAACCTGAGCGTGGTGCGCGACACCGCCTCGACCGCGATCGAGGTGAGCGGTCTCTCGCATGTCTATGAGGGCCGCGACGGCAAGGTGCCGGCGCTCGCCGACATTTCGATGACGGTCGAGGCCGGCCGTTTCGTCGTCATCGTCGGCCCGAGCGGATGCGGCAAGACCTCGCTGCTGATGATGATGGCGGGCCTGCGTCATCAGACCAGCGGCACCATTCTCTGCGCGGGCCGGCCGATCCTCGATCCGGATCCGGACCGCGTCGGCGTCGTGTTCCAGGAGGCGAGCCTGTTTCCCTGGCTCACCGCGCTCGACAATATCGAGTTTCCGCTCGCGCTGCGCCATGCGCCGAAGGACGAGCGCCGCCGCCGCGCCACCGAGATGCTCGAGCTCGTCGGCCTGCACGGCTTCGGCGCGCGTTACCCGCACGAGCTCTCGGGCGGCATGAAGCAGCGCGTCTCGATCGCGCGCGGCCTCGTGCAAGACCCGCCCGTGCTGCTGATGGACGAGCCCTTTGCGGCGCTCGACGAGCAGACCCGCATGACCATGGGCCACGAGCTGCTGCGCATCTGGTCGCAGACCGCGAAGACCGTGGTGTTCATCACCCACAGCCTCACGGAAGCCGTCTACCTCGCCGACGAGGTGCTCGTGATGTCCGCCCGCCCCGGCCGCATCATCGACCGCATTCCGATCACCCTGCCACGCCCGCGCACCTACGAGATGATGGCGACCGACGTGTTCGGGCGTCTGCGCGACCGCATCTGGCAGCAGATCCGCAAGGTGGAGTGATGCACTCCTTTGCGACACACGCCGAGCGCCGGGTCCCCTCCCCCGCTTGCGGGGGAGGGTTAGGGA
>JAEYAU010000187.1 GCA_023404705.1 Pseudomonadota bacterium | reverse complement strand
GCGCATGCGCATGGCCGCCGGCGGGCGCGGCTGCCGGTGCGGCACCGCCGCGTCCGCCCGCGCGCTCAGCCGTCAGCGCGACCAGTGCCGAGGTCACGCCGGGCATCGCCTTCACGGCGGCTTCGGCCGCCTTGCGGACGGGCTCCCAATGCTGCACCACGGCCGCATCGACCGTGATCGAGAAGAACACCTTGCCGTTGTTGGCCACAATGTCGGACAAGGTTCCGGTCTGCGGCAAGGGCCTGCCGTCCGGCGCCTTGATCGCGGCGAGAGTGTCGAGAACCTGTTCTTTGCTGAGCGCCATTCGCGCCTCCTATCGGCTGCGGACTACATAGGAGATGCGTGGGCGCGGTCAACGCGTTTGAAGGAGATTTCTGGAATGCGCATCCTGGTGTTGGGCGCCGGCGCGGTCGGCGGCTATTTCGGTGGCCGGCTGGTCCAAGGTGGCGCCGACGTCACGTTCCTGGTGCGCCCGGCAAGGGCCGCCGTGCTGGCCGAGAATGGGCTGCGCGTCGAAAGCCCGGTGGGCAGCTTCACGACGCCGGTCGCGACCGTCACGGCCGACCAGCTGCGCGAGCCGTTCGATCTCGTTCTCCTGTCGTGCAAGGGCTACGACCTCGAGGACTCGATTGCGGCCGTCAAGCCGGCGGTCGGCCGCGACAGCGGCGTGCTTCCCCTGCTCAACGGCTTCGCGCATATCGCACGGCTCGGCGAGGTCTTCGGCGCGAGCCGCGTGCTCGGCGGCGTCGCGCAGATCGCGTCGACCCTGCGGCCGGATGGCGTCGTGCACCATCTCGCGCCATTCGCCGCGATCCGCTTCGGGCGCATCGCGGATGCGCCGGACCCGTGGTCGCAGCCGCTGCACGACGCGTTCGTGCGTGCCTGCGTGGACGCGGTGCTCAGCCCCTCGATCACGCAGGATCTGTGGGACAAGCTCGTGTTTCTGGCGACGCTCGCCGGCATGAACTGCCTGATGCGCGCGAGCGTCGGCACGATCATGGCGACCCGCGACGGCGCGATGCTGATGCAGGAGCTGCTCGACGAATGCAGCGCGATCGCGTCGGCCGAAGGATTTCCGCCGAGCGAAGCCGCCATGGCGAGTTACCGCGGACTGCTGACGGAGAATGGATCGCCGCGCACTGCCTCGATGCTGCGCGACGTGGAGCGCGGCGGCCCCACGGAAGGCGACCACATCCTGGGCGACCTCGTGCGGCGCGCGGAGGCGCACGGGATCGCGGCGCCGATCCTGCACGTCGCGTATACGCATCTGCAGGCTTATGAGATCGCGCGCGCGGCGGCGACATCCTGAGGGAGTTTGCGCATGGACATCCGGCAGATCGTGCTGATCGACCAGGAGGTGCGCCGCGAAGGCCTGCGCGCCGTGCACCCGCCGGCGCGGCGCGTTGCGGCTGCCGCCGTGCTGCGTAATCCGTGCGCGGGCCGGGATATCGACGACTTCAGCGAGCTGGTCGATCTGTCGGTCGCGTGCGGCGAGATCCTCACGGCGCGCGTGCTCGCGGCCCTCGGCGACCTGAAGCCCGTCGGCTACGGCAAGGCCGCGCTGGTCGGCAGCGCCGGCGATCTCGAGCACGGCGCCAGCATGATCCATGTGCGCATTGGCCTCACCATGCGCAAGGGCGTCGGGCGCGGGCTCGCGCTCATTCCGGGCAACGCGAAGGTCGGCGCCGCCGGCACGCCGATCGATGTGGTGTTCGGCGGCATCGACGATGCGTGGGACTACGACGCGATGGACACGATGACGGTCGCGTTGCCCGATGCGCCGCGGCCGGACGAGATCCTGCTGGTCGTCGCGTTCCTGGCGGGCGGCCGCCCCAATGCGCGGATCGCGGGTGCCTCGCAGTCGGTGGTCACGGAACTGGTGCGCGGACTGCAGAACCGCAACACGACGGGTTGACGGCGGGGCATAAGCCGTCACATTTGCGCCCCGCGTGGCTACCCTTCAGGGAGAATGGACGATGGCGAAAGTGGCGTTTCTCGGGCTCGGCGTGATGGGCTACCCCATGGCCGGCCATCTGGCGAAAAAGGGCGGCCACGAGGTCACCGTCTACAACCGCACCACCGCGAAGGCCGAGCAGTGGGTGAAGGAGTTCGGCGGCAAGGTCGGCAAGACGCCGAAGGAAGCCGCGAGCGGCCAGGATTTCGTGATGTGCTGCGTCGGCAATGACGACGACCTGCGCGAGGTGACGCTCGGCAAGGACGGCGCGTTCTCGGCGATGGGCAAGGGCAAGGTGTTCGTCGACCACACCACGGCGTCGGCCGAAGTGGCGCGCGAGCTCTACGCGGCCGCACAGAAGGCGGGCTTCGACTTCGTCGATGCCCCGGTCTCGGGCGGCCAGGCGGGCGCGCAGAATGGCGTGCTCACCGTGATGTGCGGCGGCGATGCCGGACCCTACGGCAAGGCCGAGCCGGTGATCGCGGCCTATGCGCGCATGTGCAAGCTGCTCGGCCCCGCGGGCGCGGGCCAGCTCACCAAGATGGTGAACCAGATCTGCATCGCGGGTCTCGTGCAGGGACTCTCGGAAGGTATTCATTTCGCCAAGAAGGCCGGCCTCGATGTCGAGGCCGTGGTCGAGACCATCTCGAAGGGCGCGGCGCAGTCCTGGCAGATGGAGAACCGCTACAAGACCATGAACGCCAACAAGTTCGACTTCGGCTTCGCGGTCGACTGGATGCGCAAGGACCTCTCGATCTGCCTCGCCGAGGCGCGCCGCAACGGCGCCAACCTGCCGGTCGCTGCGTTGGTCGATCAGTTCTACTCGGAAGTGCAGAAGATGGGCGGCAAGCGCTGGGACACGTCGAGCCTGATCGCGCGGCTGGACCGGTAGTTCGTCATCGCGCCACGGGCGCGTCGATTGGGACGAGCGCCGCATCGGGACGCGCCGCGTGCTTGCGCTCGGCGCGTAGCGCGCGATCGAGATCGCGGCAAAGCGCGTCGAGGGCGGGCGGTGGCCGATCGCCGAGCCCGAAGAGATGCGCATCGAGCATCGCGATGGCGTTGCGCAGCGCGGGCGTGTTGCAGGCGCGCGCGCACGCCATGTCCGTGTGCAGCAATGCGGAGAGCGCCGCGCGGAACGCGCGCGCATCGTTGGCGCGCGCGGCGGCGCGCAACGGGCGTAGCAGCCGGCGGCGCTGCCATGCGGAGCGTGCGGTGTGCCTCGTATTCCGCAGCAGATGGATCGCGGCGATCAGCCAGACAGCGCTGAGGAGCGCAAAGAGCGCCGCTCTCGCCATCGAGATGCCGGGCTGCGGCGCGACGCCCGCGCCGCGCTCGGCAGCCGCGACGAGGAGACTGACGCGCTGCTCCGGAATGACCGCCTCCTTCCGCTCGCGGCTCGTCGTATCGAACCACGCGATGGTGCGCGCCGGAATGGTCGCGGCATCGGCCGAGACGGGCTTCACGTCCCAGCGGTAGACGACCCGCGCCACGGGCCCGTTCTCGGTGAGCGTGGTGACGCGCTCGACCGGGGCCGCGAACGAAATGATGCCCGGCGCGCGCATGGAAGGCGGCGGCGGCAGGCGCTCCGCGACGATGCCGGCGGCCTCGATGGTGACCGTGCGGCGCGCCGTCTCCCCGCTCGCGAGCCGGTCCGGCGGCTTGTCCCACTGGTCGGAGAGCGACAGCGTGCGCGCATAGACGAGCCGCTCGCCGGCTTCGGCCACCTCGAAACTGAGCGGCGTCGAGACGACCTCCGCTTCGTAGCGGGAATTGTCGTCCGCCAGCATGGTGAGCACGAGCACGAAGGGATCGATGGTGATGCGCCCCGTGCGCTGCGGAAAGATCGCCATGGTGCGCTCGAACGCGTAAGCGCGGCTGTTGCCGTCGATCACCTCGCCCCAGGAGTCGCGGCCGAGCTGCTGCCAATCGAGATCGACGAGCGAGGACTGGCGCACCTCGCGGTTCGCGATCCGGCCGCGCACGAGGACACGGAACCGCAGCAGCAGCATCTCGCCGACCAGTGCGCCGCCGACCGGTTGCTCGAGCTGCAGCTCGCCGCGGCCGTCGACGCCCTGCGCGCGCGCCGGCGCGAGCGCGATGAGAAGAGCAGCGACAAGCGCACAGAGCCTCATCGCACGCCCTCCCGCGATCCGCCGCGCGCAAGCCGGCGCGCCTGCTCGGCCGAAAGACGAAGCTTGAGATAGCGGCCGGGATCGTCCGGCAGGGCGTCGAGCCATTCGCGTGTCGGCAGCACCGACTGCGTCTCGTAGCTCTTGCCGAAACGGTACCATACGCCTCGCTGACGCTGCTGCGCGACGACCGCGGCGAGCGCAGCGCTCTTGCTGCCCGGCCCGTCGGCGTCGCCGGCCGCACCGGTGCCGGGCCTCGGGTTGCCGCCGCCCGAAGCATCGT
>JAEYAU010000184.1 GCA_023404705.1 Pseudomonadota bacterium | reverse complement strand
CCGCATGCGCGCGCGTCGCGGCACCAGCTTCGACCGCCGCCGCAGCCTGCGCGAAGCCGCACGCCAGGAAGGCGAGGTCATGCGCCTCTGGCGGCTGCGCCGCCGCACGCGCCAGCGCCGCATCCTGCTGCTGATCGATGTGTCCGGCTCCATGAGGGAGCGCACAGAGGCGCATCTGCGGCTCGCCCATGCGCTCGCGCATGCGGTCGAGCGCATCGAGGTCTTCACCTTCGGCACGCGGCTCACCCGCGTCACCCGCGCGATGAAGCTGAAGAACCGCGAGCAGGCGCTGGCCGTCGCCTCCACCTTGGTGAGCGACTGGGACGGCGGCACGCGCATCGGCGATGCTTTACAGGCATTCCTCTCCGTGCCGCGCTTCGCCGGCTATGCCCGCGGCGCCGTGACGCTGATCCTCTCTGACGGCCTGGAGCGCGGCGATCCGGCCGCGATGCGCGATGCCGTGGCGCGCCTCGCGCGCCGCGCCTGGCGCGTGAGCTGGCTCACGCCGCTCGCCGCGACGCCCGGTTTCCGTCCCGAGACCGAAGCCCTGAAGGCGATCGTCCCGTTCGTGGACGAAATCGCCGATGGAAGCTCCGTGGAAGCGATTTGCGCGCATGTGCTCGCTCTGGCGCATGTCCCGGCGAAGTGGACACCGGTTCGCCGAAAAGGACATGCGCCCAACCAAGAATCCGCAGGAGCGGAAGAGCGCATGACACTCCAACACAGCCGAACGGCACCCTAGGGGGAGACGATGGCACTCGAGATCAAGGTTCTGGACTACGGTGATATCGAGCTGGAAGGAAGTTTCCTGGTGCTCGGAAAGGACTGCGGCCGCACGCGGCGCGTCCTGACGCTCGGATTTTTGATCCTGGGCGGCCCGTGGCCCGTGCTGGTCGACACCGGGTATCGCTCGAACCAGATCATGGAGACCCTCGGCATGCGCGGGCTCCAGTTCCACGAGCACATGATCGAGAACCAGCTCCGCCGCCACGGCCTGCGCCTCGGCGACGTGCGCTACGTCATGCACACGCACCTGCACATCGATCATGCCGGCAAGGACGACCTGTTCCCGATGAACACCACCGTGGTGCTCAACCGCAAGGAGCTGGAGTACTCGGTCTCCGGCCTGATGCACCCGCAATACCCGGCACCCGATATCAAGCACCTGATCGACCGTCTGCACACCAAGGGCGCGCTGCGCTTCCTCGACCTCGAGCTCACCGGGCCGATCGAGATCTTCCCGGGCCTCTATTGCGAGGCCGCCAATGCGCACACCGAAGGATCGATGAATGTCCACGTACACACCGCGGATGGCATCGCCACGATCTGCGGCGACGTGATCTACGACTTCAACGATCAGATCGTCGATCCCTTCCACGAGATTCATGCCGAGGAGCCGCGCGTCACCGGCAATCACGGCGTCAGCAAGCGGCATGAGAAGGCCGCGATCAAGAAGCTGCTCAGCAACGCGCGCTATCTGCTTCCCGTCCACGACCGACCCGCCAAGATCGAAGGCGGCTTGGTGGTCGGCCGCCTGCACGATGCGGTGCCAGGGCCCGTGACCTCCTCGCTGCCGAAGCGGAACTGGTTCGCGGCCTGAGGAGAGGGCGATGACTCACACGGCGCTGAGGCCCGAATTCGAAGAGCTGATCGACGTCTACGCGCCCGTGGGGCAGCTGGGCAGCGGCTTCACCTTCACGGAAGGGCCGATCTGGCATCCGGTCGAGCATTTCCTGTTGTTCTCCGACATGCCCGCGGATGTGCGCCGTCGCTGGGACACGCGCGGCGGCGTGCGCGAAGTCAAGCGCCCGGCGAACAAGTGCAACGGCATGACGTACGATGCCGATCTCAACCTGATCGTCTGCGAGCACGCGACCTCGAAGCTCGTGCGCGAATTTCCCGACGGGCGGCAAGAGACTCTTGCCTCCCATTTCGAGGGCCGCGAGCTCAACAGCCCGAACGACGTCTGCGTCAAGTCCGACGGCTCGATCTATTTCTCGGATCCCTGGTATGGCCGCATGCCGGTCTACGGCGTCGAGCGCTCGCGTGAGCTCGGCTTCCAGGGCGTCTACCGCGTGAAGCCCGGCTCGCGCGAGCCGCAGCTCCTCGTCGACCGCAGCCTGTTCGACCAGCCGAACGGCCTGTGCTTCTCGCCCGACGAAAAACTTCTCTACGTCAATGACACCCAGCAGGCGCTGATCCGCGTCTTCGACGTGAATAGCGATGGCAGCTTATCGAGCGGCCGCATCTTCGCGAGCGGGCTTCGCTCCGAGCTCGAAGCCGGGCTGCCCGACGGCATGAAGTGCGATGCGCGCGGCAATATCTGGTGCACGGGGCCGGGCGGCGTCTGGGTCTATTCACCCTCGGGTAGCCTGCTCGGCAAGGTGCGTCTGCCCGAGATGGCCGCAAACCTCACCTGGGGCGGCGAGGACTTCCAGACGCTGTTCGTCACCGCGACGCATTCGGTCTACACGATCAAGACCAAGGTGACGCCGCGCGCCGAGCCCTACATGCGTCGCCGCGCCGGCGGCGCGAGCAGCACCGACCGCGCGCCGGCAGCGTTGCACAATGGGAGTCTGCACCTCGATCCATCCCGCTGCGCGCTGATCCTGCAGGATATGCAGAACGACGTGATCATGGAAGGCGGCGCCTTCGCGTCCTCCGGCGCCCCCGCCCATGCGCGGGCGCAGAATGTCATCGAGAACGCGCGCCGCCTCGCCGAGGCCTGCCGCGCGCGCGGCGTGATGGTGATCCACGTGTGGTTCTTGGTGGAGTCTGGCGCGCCCGGCCTGACCCTGAATGCGCCGCTGTTCGAAGGTGTCGTCGACTCGAATGCGCTTGTGCGCGGGAGCTGGGGCGCTGCGCCGGCGCCTGGGCTGGAAGCGCGCGCGGGCGATTTCGTGGTCGAGAAGATGCGCATGAGCGCCTGGGAGGGAACGAAGCTCGAGACCATCCTCAAGAGCGGCGATCGCAACGTCATCATCAATTGCGGCGCCTGGACCAACATGTCGGTCGAGCACACTGCGCGCACGGCGGCCGACAAAGGCTACTTCGTCGTGCTGCCCGAGGATGCCTGCTCGACCATGAACGCCGACTGGCACAACGCCGCGATCAACTTCGCGCTGCAGAACGTCTCGGTCGTCACCAAGACCGACAGCGTGATCGCGGCGCTCGGGTGAAGGCACCGCGCATCTGGTTCACGGCCGATACCCATTTCGGGCACGGCGGCGCCATGGGTCGCTTCAAGCGGCCCTTCGGCTCGGTCGCCGAGATGGACGAGGTCCTGGTCACGCGCTGGAACGAGATTGTCGCGCCGGCCGACGAGGTCTGGCATCTCGGCGACTTCGCGGTCCGCGCCAAAACGGAGCGCGTCGCGGAGCTGCTCGGCCGGCTGCACGGCCGCAAGCATCTGATCACCGGCAACAATGACGGTCCGGCGACGCTCGAAGCCCCCGGCTGGAGGAGCATCGGACCCTACGCCGACATTGAGGTTGACGGCGTCCGCCTGATCCTCTGCCACTACGCGTTCCGCACCTGGGACGCCATGTACAAGGGCGCCTATAACCTGCACGGCCATTCGCACGGCCTGCTCGCGCCCATGGCGCGGCAAGTCGATGTCGGCGTCGATGTCTGGGACTTCCGCCCGATCGATGTCGCTCAGATCCGCAGCCGGCGGCCGCGCCGCAGATTGGTCACGTGATCCGGTCGGGATCGCCGTCGAACTCCATGCCGCAGAACCGGCCGCCCTGGAACAGGCGCGCGATCGCGTCCTCATCGTCCGGCACCGCCTCGATCTCCGCCCTGTGATCCGCCCCGTTGCTCTCGGGGGCGAAGCCGAGCGCGGCCGCGGCCGCATCATTGTCCCAGAAGCTGCCGTCATTCGCCGAGACGCCGTACACGATATGGAAATGCACGTCCGGCACGCTCAGGCAGCGCCGCGTGAGGCGCACGAAGTCGTCCTCGCTCAGCCAGGTGCGCAGCGCGCGGCGGTGGATGGGCTTCGGCCGCGCCACGCCGATGCGCTGGCAGATAACGCTCATGCCGTGCTTGTCCGCATACATGCGCCCGAGCGCCTCGCCGAACACCTTGCTCACGGCGTAGCGCGAGTCCGGCCGCAATGGCACCTCTGTGTCGATGAGGGTCTTGCGCCGATAGTAACCGACCACATGATGCGTGCTCGCGAACACGATGCGCTTCACGCCCGCCTCGCGCGCCGCCTCGAACACGTTGTAGGTGCCGACGATGTTCGATTGCAGGATCTCGTCCCACGGGCCTTCCACCGAATAGGCGCCCAGATGCACCACCGCGTCGATGCCGTCCATGAGCCGCCGCACCTCGGCAAAGGAGGCGAGGTCGGCCATCGCGAAATCCGGCGGCGGGTCGTCAGGTCGCGTCCGGTCGGAGAGGCGGAGCGTCACATCGTTACGCAGAGCCTTCGCCAGCACGGTGCCGAGATAGCCCGCCGCGCCCGTGATCAAGACATTCCTGTAAAGACTGTCGTCCGCCATATGACCTCCGCGATTCGCGTCGGAGGACAGCATACCCCGACAGTCACGACATACGGCCGATATCGACGATCTGCAGCTCGATGGTGCGGCGGCGCCCGTCGCGCATCAGCGTGAGGTTCACGGTCTTACCGGCGCCGACGCGTTCGATCTCGTCGGTGAAATCCGAGAGGTGACGCACGGGCTTGTCGTTGATCGCAACGATCACGTCGCCGAGCGTCCCGGTATTCATATCGACGCCGCGGACGCCGGCACGTTGCGCCGGGGAGCCCGGCGCCGTGCGCACCACGACGACACCCTCGATGCCGATGCGCGTCGCCACCGCCTCGTTGGCCGCGACAATGCCGATCCCAGGCGTCGGCACACGTCCGGTCCGGATCAGCTCCGGCACCACGCGGTTCACCACGTCGATCGGCACCGCGAAACCGATGCCCGCGCTCGACCCTGACGGCGAGATGATCGCCGTGTTGACGCCGATCACGCGACCGGCGGAGTCGAGCAGCGGCCCGCCCGAGTTACCCGGATTGATCGCCGCGTCGGTCTGGATGACGTTGGTGATCTCGCGGCCCGCGGCCGTCGGCATGCGCCGCTTGAGCGCGCTGATGATGCCGCTGGTCAGCGACTGGTCGAGCCCGAACGGATTGCCGATCGCGTAGGCGGTCTGCCCGACCTTCAGATCGGCCGATGTGCCGATCGATACCGGCGGCGGCAGGGCGCGGCTGCCGCTCAGGCGCACCACCGCGAGGTCGTAATTCGGCGCGGTCCCGACGAGGTCGCCGCGCAGCACCTCGCCGGTCGAGAGGCGCACCGCGAGCTGGCGCGCGTTCTGCACCACGTGATTGTTGGTCACCACATGTCCGGCTTCGTCCCAGATGAATCCGGTCCCGGACGCGGCGCCGGGCTGCTCCTCGCCCTCGGTCATGCCGGGGCCCACGCCATTGCCTTGCGCCACCACCTGAACCACGGAGGGCGAGACCCGCTCGAACAGCGCGATGGTCGCCCGCTCGCTCTCCGGCAGGGCGTCTCGTGCCTCGACGGTACGCGGGGTGGCCGCCGAGTACAGCAGCCGCTGCGCATAGGGCTGCAATGCGATGTATGCGAGCAGCACCGCGATGATCGCCAGCGTGACGCGTCCGAAACGGGTATTCATGGCGGCTCCTTGCGCGAGGAGGGGGCAAATGAAAAACGCCGGGCCCGCCGTAAGGTTCACCGCCCGCCGCCGCCCTTGGTTATCCGCGGCTGCTCGCGCGCGATCAGGCCGGCACGTCTTCGCGCGCGTCGGCGCGCCGTCGCACGCGGTAGCCTGCCTCCTCGGCGCATTTGGCGGCGTGCGCCGCACGGTTGATCACCTGCAGGTTCGGCATGCCCCAATAGGCGAGCAGCGTCGGCCACGGCAGATCACGATGCTCGCGCCAGACACGGAACAGCGGCACCCGGTGATCGATCTCCGCGGTCTTGAGCAGGCGCTTGCCGGTCTCGGCACAGCGCAACGCCTGGCGCCGCTTGAGCGGGCGCACGAAGTCGGTCGGCGCCACCCAAAGGCGCCACGCGATCACGCAGGCGGCATGCCATGTGGCGCGTTTCTGCGGTCCCGCATCCCAGAGATCGCGATGCCAGCCGAACCGGTAGACCGGCTGGCCGCACACGCAGCAGAAGCCGGGCCCGCGCGCGAAGGCCGACTCGCGGTAAGGCGCAGGCGGAAGCCGGAATGTCCCCGGCAGGGTGTCGTCCGTCTCCGAGCCGAGCCGCCATTCCCATCCGGCGGGTGTCCCGCTCCGCGCGGCCAGCGCGCGGGCGAGTCGGTCGGCCCGCAACGCATGGGCCCGCCAATAGCCGTCGATGGCGAGCCGCGGCATCGGCGGAATGAAGGGCCGCGCCAGCGCGTGCGTGAGCACGGACTTGGGAAACACGGCCGGCAAGGCGCGGTTCAGCCGCTCGAGCGCCCGCCGATTCTTCGCATCCCGCCATTCCGACACGCAGTGCACTCCTCTGAGTCGCGCCGCATGGTGGCGGCAAATCGTAAATGGAGTGTCAGTGCGGCCGGTTCGGGGCGGCGGTCAAGTCGCGGGCTCCAGGGCCCCCGCCGCAATGCCGAGGCGGGCGTCGAGCGCCGCCAGCGAGTCGCGCGAGAGGGCCGAAACCTCGGCTACCGCGCCGGACAGCGACGCATGCGGCGCCGTTCCGGCAAGCTCCTCGATCTCGCCCGTGCGGGCGAACAACCGCCCGAAACCGAAGGCGCTCGCCGCGCTGCCGAGCTGATGCGCCGAGCGGTGCAGCAGCGGGCGATCGTCGGCACCGAGCGCACGGCGCATCGCATCGATGAGCCCGGTCGCACTGGTGCGGAAGATCTCGGCGAGGGCCGTCACGCGCTTCGCGCCGAGCAGGTCGAGCTGTCGGCGCAAATAGGCTTCGTCGATCAGGCAGTCGGTGTCGAGCCGCAGCGGCACGAGGTCGCCCGCCTCGGCGGCCGCGAGCGCATCGCGCAGCGCCTTGCGCAGCAGCGGCTTGCGGACGATCTGGTCGATGCCCGCGCGCACGAGCCGCTCGCGGCTTTCCGCCGATACGTCGGCCGTGAGTGCAATCATCCGGTCCGGCGGCACGGGCAGGTCGCGCATCCTGAGCGCCGTCTCGATGCCGTCCAGTCCCGGCATGTGCAGGTCCAGCAGCGCCGCATCGAACAGCTGGCGGCGCGCGGCCTCGATCGCGGCCAAGCCGTCCGCCACGACGGTCGGCATGTGGCCCAGATCGAGCAGCATGGCTTCGGCCACCTCACGATTCACCGCATCGTCGTCGACCACCAGCACATGAAGTGGATGCATCGGCGGCTCGTCCTCGACCGCTGCCGCCGCGGCCTCGGCGAGCCGGAACGGAGCTTCGAGGCGGAAGCTGCTGCCGGCGCCGGGCCGACGCTCCAGCGTCAGCTCGCCGCCCATCAGCGCCGCGATGCGACGTGAGATCGCGAGCCCGAGACCGGTGCCGCCGAAACGGCGCGCGATGCTGTCGTCCGCCTGCACGAAATCGTCGAAGATCCGCTCCCGCATTCCGGACGGCACGCCGATGCCGGTGTCCGAGACGGTGACCCGCAGGATCACCTCGCCCTGCTGCAGCGCCGGAGCCAGTGTGACGTCGACACGGATGTGTCCCGAGGAGGTGAACTTGACGGCGTTGCTCATGAGATTGAACAGCACGCGGTTGAGGTGCACCGGATCGCCGTGCAGCCGCGCATCCGCGCCGATGCTGAGGTCGAGCTCGAGTCCCTTGGCGCTCGCCTGAGGCCTGATCAATCCGACATTCGCCTCGACCAGTTGGCGCAGGTCGAAATCGCGCGGCTCCCAAACCTCGGTGCCCGATTCGAGCCGCGCGAAATCCAGGATCGCATTGAGCAGGCTCAGCAGCGTCTCGCCCGACGCCATCGCGATCTCGACCCGGCGCGCATCCTCTGACGTGAGCGTCGCGCGGTCCAGCAGCTGCAGCACGCCGAGCACGCCGTTGAGAGGCGTACGGATCTCGTGGCTGATCACGGCAAGGAAGCGCGACTTCGCCTGGTTGGCGAGCTCGGCTGCCTGCCGCGCGCGCCGCGCCTCGGCCTGCTCGGCGAGCGCATGGTCGCGCGCGAGCGCGAGCTCGGCGGTGCGCTCGATCACCTTGCGTTCCAGAATGGCGTAGGACTCCTGGAGCTGCGCCGCCATGTGATTGAAGCTGTCGCCGAGCGCCTCGAGCTCATCCCCGGTGCGGATCGAGAGCCGCTGCCCGAGATCGCCCTGGCCGATGCGCGCCGCACCGGTGCTCAGCGCCCGGATCGGAACGATCATGCGGCGGCTCAGCACCAGTCCGGCGAGGCCCGCGCAGAGTAGCGCGAGCACGAGCAGTACGGCCGATTGCGCAACCGAGGTGTAGATCGGAGCGAACGCTTCGCGCGTCGGCAGCTCGACGAAGATCGACCAGCCGAATGGCTTGATCGGCGCGTGCACGGACAGGACGTTGCGGCCCGCGAGATCCGTCGCGACTTCCGCCTCGAGGGGATCCCGGTCTGCCGCTGAACGGCGCGCCGACTGGACCTGCGTGAGCCTCGACAGGTCGACATTGCGCAGCACCTGCCGCAAGTCGGGATGGGCGATGAGATGGCCCTGCGCGTCGACCACATAGGCCGTGCCGGCGGCGCCGACCTTGATCTGCGAGACGACGTCCCAGATGAACTTCAGGTTGACCTCGGCGATCGCGATGCCGCTCTCGCGCCGGGCGCCGGCGAGCGCAATCGTCATGTGCGGCTCGGACCCGCTCAGGAAGCGGACCGGTCCGTAATAGACCCCGTGCGCTTTCGCCTCCGTGAAGGCGAGCTCCTGTGAGCGATCCTGCTGGCTGCCGAGCGCGTCGAGCGCGACGCGCGAGACGCGCGCCTGCTCGCGACCCGCGCTGTCGACCTGGATGATCTCAGTGATCTCCGGAGCCTGGCGTAGCAGACGGACGGCATTCAGCCGCAGCTCCTCGGGCGAGGTCGAGCGCAGCGGGAAGTGCATCGTCCATCCCATCTGACGCTCGATGTCCTTGACGAACTGCACGATCTTGCCGGCCGCCGCCTCTGCCTGCTCGCTCTGAATTCGCACCAGCAGCCGCTTCTGTTCCCGATACGAGAACCAGATCTGAAACAGGCCGCTGACCGTCAGCGCGACCGCGATCACCGCCATGAACGATGCGACGTATTTGCGGAACAGCCGGCCGCCCGCCCGACGCTCGGGCTCACGCGGCGCGGCGGTGGGAAGAGACATGGCTCAGTGCCGCTCGAGCACGGGCAGGCCGAGCTTGTAACCGATGCCCGTCACGGTGACGATCACGGGTTGCTCGCCGCTGCCGACCAGCTTGCGGCGCAGCCGGCCGACCAGCGCGTCGACCGTGCGCGCGTCGACCTCGGCGTGGCGATTGCTCACCACTTCGATCAGGTATTCGCGGCTGAGCGGCCGCCCGTCGGCGTCGACGATTGCGGCCAGCAGATCGAACTCCGCGCGCGTCAGCCGCACCGGCTCGCCATTCGAGTTGGTGAGCTCGCGCCGCACCAGGTCGAGCGTCCACGCTCCGAAGCTGATCGTCATCGCGGCGCGGCGCGCAGCTTCGCGCTCCAGCGTGCGCCGGCGCAGCACCGAGCGGGCGCGCGCGAGCAGCTCGCGCAGATTGACCGGCTTGGTCACGTAGTGATCGCCCGCGAGCTCGAGGCCGAGGATGCGGTCCACCTCGGTGTCGCGCCGGGTGACGAAGATGATGCCGGCCGTGCTGGACGCGTGCACCTCGCGTGCGAGATCGAAGCCGTCGCAATCCGGAAGATAAAGGTCGAGGAAGACGAGATCGGCATCGCGCCGCTTGAGCAGGTTTCGGCATTCCGCGCCCGTGCCGGCCTGCTCGATGTCGAAATTCTGATCCGCGAAGTATTCGACGATCATCGTGCGGGTGACAGGGTCATCGTCCACGACGACCAGTCGGTCACGGCGGCCGGTCCTACTCGTCGTCGTCATCGAGCTGTTGCCCCGGTTCCCCTCGGGCATGTTTGAGCAACTGCGCCGGGGAAAGCAAGCGCGTGGCCGTACTTACCCTTTATGTCGGGCCGTTTCGGCAACTATTGACCGATATTTGATTGCGGCGATCGCCAAAAGCGGCGGAATGTGAACGGTCATTCGCAAACTGTTGCAATCTGGTCGTGTCGGAATGAGAATCAAGACCGCGGGATGATCTTCGCCCGACCACGAAGCTCGTGGAGGTAACGGCTGCGCCGACCCACTTGTCGTTGAATTTGGCGCCGCACGAGCGAGCCGCACCCGCTTTCCGCGCATCCGCGGGCATGACATTCTGCGAGCGCAATTCACCCGGAGAGCGTCTGTGCGCCGTCGTGACTTGTTTGCCCTAGCGGCCGCGGCCGCAGTCTGGCCGTCCATGGCGCCCGGCGAGAACGCCGAGCGCATGCGCCGGGTCGGCATCGTGAGCAACGTGCGGCCGGGCGACCCTTGGCAGCGCTTCCCCGCCTATAAGAAGGCCTTGGCGGATCTCGGCTGGATCGAGGGGCGCAACATCGCCTTCGAGTACCGGACGATCGACGATCCGGCCAAGCGGCCCGCCATCGCGCGGGAGCTGGTGTCCCTGAACCTGGACGTGATCGTCGCCAATTCGACGCCCGACACGGAGGCGCTGCTCGCGGCCACCCGCACGATCCCGGTCGTGTTCTCGACCGCCGCCGACCCCGTGGGCAACGGCTTTGTCGAGAGCCTGGCGCGTCCGGGCCGCAATGCCACAGGCTTCACCAACAGCGACGCGACGATGTCGCCCAAGTGGCTCGAGTTTCTGAAGGAGATCGCGCCTCGCGTCACTCGTATCGCGGCCCTGTTCAATCCGATCACGGCGCCGCGCCGGGGCGAGTATTATCTCGAACCCTTGCGCGCGGCGGCGCCCTCGTTCGGCCTGACGCTCGAGATGCTTGCGGTCGGCACGACCGCCGAGATCGATACGGCCGTGGCCTCCCTGGCGGGCGATCCGCCCGGCGGACTCTTGGTCCTTCCCGACAGCTTCCTGGTCCTGCACCGTCGCGTCGTGATCGACGCGGCCGCGCGGCACAAGGTGCCGGCGATCTATCCTTTCCGCTATTTCTCGGACGAAGGCGGGTTGATCTCCTACGGCGCCTTGGTGGGCGCCCAGTCGCGCGAGACCAGCCGGACCATCGTCGAGACCATCCGCTACGTGGATCTGATTCTGCGCGGCACCAGCCCGGCCGAGCTGCCGGTGCAGTCGCCACGCGTCTACGAACTGCTCGTCAATGCCAAGACGGCCGCAGCCCTCGGGCTGGAGATCCCCGAGGTGCTCGTTGCGCGTGCCGACCAGATCTTCGAGTGAGATTGTCCGCGTTCGACGGTCCGCATCCTCTTCATTCCGTTGTAGTTCCTCTTCTCCTCGGCGAAGATGTCGCGGAAACGCGGAGTGAGGGATGAACCGACCCGACCGAGCAGGCGATCTCGCCGCTGACACGGCTGCCGACCCGGTCGCCTGCTTCATCCGTGAGCAGCCGCGCGCCGTGGCCGAGACCTATCGCGCGATGCAGCACATGCTGCGCGCGCGCGAGCTTCCCTTCTATCTCGACATAGCGCTGGTCGGCTCCGGCTCGTCCTACAATGCGCTCGCCGCGGCTGCGCCGCGGATCTCCGCCGCGGCCGGCGCCCCGGTCCATCTGCGCGCGCCCATGGCCTTCATGAGCGATGTGGCCGGCGGTCAGCTGCGTCCGAACCTCACAGTGGTGCTGTCGCGGTCCGGATCCAGCATCACATCCATCGAAGCGGTTCGGCTTGCGCTCGACTGCGGCTTCGACATGGTCCGCATCACGGCGCACGCGGAGAGCTCGTTTGCGCGGCTCGCGCCAGGGACCTTCGTCATGCCGATCGGCCCCGAGCCGGTCGGCCCCAGAACCAAAGGCTATGGCGCGAGCCTCGCGGCGCTTGCCGCGCTCACCGACTGGATCGCCGGCCGCGAGGGGCAGGAACCGCAACTCGCCGCTGAATTCGTGGACGCATGCCAGGTGGCGGCCGAGAGCCTCGCCGATCAGTTCGCGAGCGTCGACTTCATCCTGATCCTCGGTCAAGGTGTCCATCTCGGCACGGCGCTGGAGGCCTCACTCAAGATCTCCGAGATGAGCGGCATTCCCTGCGCCGGCTTCGACATGGAGGACGCGCTGCATGGCCGCTTGCAGGGACTGACGGCGCGCAGCCTCGTCCTGTTCATCGCGGGCCATGCCATCGAGGAGCCGGCCGCGCGTGCGGCCGCCGGCGTGATGCGCGATCTCGGCGTGGCGGCCCGCGTTGTCGGGCCGGCCTTCGATCAGGACATCTTCCGTGTTGCGGTCGGCCCCTCCGAGCCGAGCACCGAGCTCGACCCCTTTCGGGCGATCATTCCATTCCAATGGCTCGCCTGGGCGCTCGCACGTCGCCGCGGGCTCGATCCCGCGCGCACGCGCTATCCGAGCCTGTCGCAGCGGCTCGCCCCGCGAACGAGCGCTCCACGGTGAGGCGGAGCGCCGCGGGCGGAGGGGCTTGACGATCGCCGCTCACCCCCCTGGCGAGCGGCCGCGAATCGTCACAGAACTGTCATATGTCATACCTGGACCACGAGCTTCTCATCGTCCTGACGCGCCTCTCCGCCGCCGTGATCGTCGGCGCCATGATCGGCTTCGAACGGACCTTTCACGGTCGGCCTGCCGGCTTTCGCACCCACGCGCTGGTCTGCATCGCATCCGCGATGCTGATGCTGGTGACCGTCTATCAGGTCGAATGGATGCGCGGCGTGCCGCTCGACGCCATCCGCACCGACCCGACGCGCATGGCGCAAGGCATCATGACCGGCATCGGCTTCCTCGGCGCCGGCGTGATCTTCAAGGAAGGCCTCACGGTGCGCGGCCTCACGACCGCCGCGTCGATCTGGACCACGGCCGCGATCGGCATCCTGATCGGCATCGGCCTCTACCAGGCGGCGCTCATCAGCGCGATCGCGACGCTGCTGATCCTCTCCGGCTTCCGCTTCATCGAAATGCGGCTGCCGACCGAGTTCTACGCGCATCACACGCTCAAGTTCGACCGCGGCGCCGTGATGGCCGAGGACGAGCTGCGTGAGCTCGTCGGCCGCTACGGCTTCAGCGTCGCCAATCTCTCGTATCGCCTGTCGGAGACCGGCAAGCATTTCGAATACCGGATGGTGATCCGCTCGCGCGACCGCCGCAATGCCGAACGGCTCGCGCAGCATCTGCGTCAGCTGCCCTCGGTGCTGGAGTTTCGGATCTCGCCGACGGGCGATTAGCCTCCGGGGTCGGAGTTCGGGACTCTTCAAGCGGTCGCGCGCCGCCGCAGGCCTTCGGCTGTCTTGCGCACCGCCGCGAGGAACAGCCGCGCGGCCCGCGACAAGGACCTGGTTTTCGGCACCAGCGCCTGGGCGACGACCTCGGTGCGCGGACGCAGCTGCAGGCGAACGAGCCCCTGGTCGCGGCTCTCCATCAGCCAGAACGGATCGATGATGGCGACGCCCGCGCCGGCGCGCGCCAGCGCGCAGGCGAGGGAGGACTGGTTCACCTCCAGCGCGATGCGCTGCGCGACGCCCGCCTTCCGGAACGCCTGCTCCACCAGCATGCCGAGCGGCAGACTGCGGTTGAAGGAGATGAGCGGGTAGGGCGCGAGATCCTTCGGCGTCACACTGGTGCGCGTCGCCAAAGGGCTCTCCTCGTGCACCAGGCAGACGAGCGGCGCCGCGCAGAGCGCGATCGGACGGGCATCGAGATGCGCGATCGGCGACAGCACCAGCCCGAAATCGACGTGCTCCTGCACGACGTGATCGATCACGCTGAAATTGTCCATGGTGTGGATCGTCAGGCGCACGTTCGGCCGCGTCTTCTGAAACGCGGCCACTGCCGGCGGCAGCAGATTGTCGGCCAGCGTCGGCGTCGCCGCGATATGCACGGCGCCGACGGTCGTGTCCCGCATATCCTCGACCAAGCGGTTCACCCGGTCGAAGCCGTCGAAGAGACGCTCGAGGTCGGTGAGCAGCGCCGCCGTTTCCGCGGTCGGCTGCAGGCGGCCCTGCTTGCGCACGAAGAGAGGAAACCCGGCAGCGCGGGTGCAGTCGCGCAGCATCATGCTGACCGCGGGCTGGGAGATGCCGAGCGCCACGGCTGCGGCGGTGACCGACCCGCTGCGGCTCACCGAGCGCACAATCTCCAACTGGCGGAAATTCAGAGACATAAGGCCGGCTGATGAAGAAATAACCCGAGGTCAATTGAGCTTATTTTTGGCACGCTCTAGCGTCAATGTGGAAACGCCACCCCTCCCGAGCGCAGTGACCAACAAAGACGAAGGCGAAAATCGCCTCATGAAGATCAGATCCGTCGAGTCCACCGTTGTCTCCCTGCCGTGCAGCATCGGGGGACCGCCGCCGCTGTTCGCCGGCAAGCCCTGGACGCATCTGGAGATCCTCCTGGTGCGCGTCGAGACCGATGACGGGCTCGTCGGCTGGGGCGAGGCCTTCGGCCATGCGGCCATTCCGGCGACGCGGGCGGCGCTCGACACGATCGTTGCGCCGCTGGTGATCGGCCGCTCCGCCGAGGACATCGAGGGACTTTCGCGCGACATCCTGCACGCGGTGCACCTGCTCGGCCGCAACGGGCCCTTCGTCTATGCGTTCTCGGGCGTCGAGATCGCGCTCTGGGACATTCGCGGCAAGCGCGCGGGACAGCCGCTGCATCGTCTGCTCGGCGACGCGCAAGGGACCGACCTCGACGCATATGCGAGTCTGCTGCATTACGGCGACGATGGCCTGGTCGCCGCCAACACGGCAGCCGCCTGCGCGCAGGGCTATCGCTTCATCAAGCTGCACGAGACGACGCGCGAGGCCGTCGTCACCGCCAAGACGGCGCCCGGCGTGAACGGCGCCCGCATCATGCTCGACGTCAACTGCGCCTGGTCGGTGCCGCGCGCGTGTGAGATGGCCGAAGCTCTCTCGGCTGACGACCTTCTCTGGCTGGAGGAGCCGGTCTGGCCGCCGGAGGACTGCGACGGTCTCGCGCAAGTGCGCAGCTACGGGATCCCGATCTCGGCGGGCGAGAACGTGGCGGGGCGGTTCGGCTTCAAGTCCCTGATCGAGGCGGGTGCAATCGACATCGCGCAGCCGAGCGTCACGAAGATCGGCGGCATCTGCGAAATGCTGAGCGTCTTCGAGCTCTGCCGCAAGCACGACGTCGCGATGGCCCCGCACAGCCCGTATTTCGGGCCGGGCTTCATTGCCACGCTGCACCTGATCGCGGCCATGACCGAGAAGCCGCTCGTCGAGGTGCTGTGGCTGGAGATGGAGGCCAATCCTTTTGCGCCGTGGATCACGCCGCGCGACGGCCGCCTGGCCGTGCCGCAGGGTCCGGGCCTCGGCTGCGATCCCGATCCGGAGGTCGTCGCGCGCTTCCGCAACGGCGCGAGCGTCGTCACGACACGGAGCGCGTCATGAAGGTTCTGCGCGTCGAGACCCGGCCCGTGACGGTGCGGCTCGATCCGCCGATCGGCAGCGCGCTCGGCGCGATCCATTCGTTCGGCTGCATCCTCATCTTCGTGCACGGCGACAGCGGGCTGATCGGCGAGAATCTTGTCTTCACGCTCAACGACAAGCGCACGAAGGTGCTGCGCCAGATGATCGACGAGCTGGCCGAGCTGGTGATCGGCCGCGACGCCGGACATATCGCCGGATTCTGGGCGCGCGCCTGGAAGGACATCAATTTCCTGGGTCACAAGGGCGTGCCGGTGGTCGGCATCTCGGCGCTCGACGGCGCCTTGTGGGATCTGCTCGGCAAGTCCGTTGGGCTGCCACTCTATCGGCTGCTCGGTGGTGCGCGCGCGAGCGTACCCGCTTATCACAGCGGCGGCCTCTGGCTCACGGCGTCCGACAAGGAGCTGGTCGCGCAGGCCGAGAGCTTCGTCGCTGCGGGATTCAAGGCCATCAAGATGCGGCTCGGTTCGGCCGATCCCGCGACCGACGTCGCGCGCGTGCGCCTGGTGCGCAAGACGATCGGCCCCTCGATCCGGCTGATGGCCGATGCCAACCAGGGTCTCAACGAGAGCCAGGCGATCCGCCTCGGCCGCTCGCTCGAGGAGTTCGATCTCACCTGGTTCGAAGAGCCGCTGCCCGCCTGGGATGTCGAGGGGCTCGCACGCGTCGCGGCGGCGCTCGACACGCCGATCGCGAGCGGCGAGACCGAGTACACGCGCTACGGCTTCCGGCGCATGCTCGAGCTGCGCACCGCCGACGTGCTGATGCCCGACCTGCAGCGGGTCGGCGGCGTCAGCGAGTTCATGCGGGTCGGACACATGGCGGAGAGCTACGACGTGCCGGTCTCCAGCCATCTCTTTCCCGAGACCAGCATCCAGGTGCTCGGCGCGCTCGCGAATGCGAGCTATCTCGAATACATGCCGTGGTTCTCGCCGCTCTACAACGAGCAGCTCGACTTCCGCGACGGCGAAGCCGTCGTGCCGGAACGGCCGGGCTGGGGCTTCACCTTCAACATGGATTACATCGCGCAACTGGAACGCTGAGCGGGCGCGCAAGCCTGCAGCACAAGGGGAGGAAATCATGAAGACGACACGTCGCGAATTCACGTTCGGCGCGGCCGCTGCCGCGGGCGCCGCTTCGCTCGGCTTTCCCCGGCCTGCGATCGCCCAGGCGGAGCCGATCCGCATCGGCTGGCTCGCGGCGCTGACGGGCCCGAGCTCCGCACCCGCGATCGGGTTCAATCGCGGCGTCCAGTTCGCCACCGACGCGCTCAACGCGGCGGGCGGCGTGAAGGGACGCAAGATCGAGATCATCACCCGCGACACCCAGGGTGAGCCGACCAAAGCCGTCAACGCCACCCAGGAGATGATCAGTGCGCTCAAGGTGCACGCCGTGTGGGGGCCGACCAATTCGGGCGAGTCGCTCGCGGTCACGCCCATCATGGCGCGCGCGAAGATGCCGAACATCCACCCTTGCGTGATCGACAGCCTGATCGATGCGCAGAAGTTTCCCAACGCATTCCGTCTCTCGCCGTCGAACACCCAGTGGGATGACGCGGTGCGCGGCTATACGGTGAAGATCCTGAAGGCCAAGAAGGTTGCCGTGATCGGCGACACCACGGGCTATGGCGTCGCTGCGGCCAATGCCTCGGTGGCCGGGCTGAAGAAGGACGGCGCCGAGGTCGTCTATCAGGCCAATATCGACGCGACCCAGCCCGACATGACGCCCGACATGCTGCGCGCCCGCAATGCCGGCGCCGAGGCGATCGTGGTGTGGAGCACCTCCACGGGCATGGACGCCCGCCTGTTCAACACGCGCGCGACCATGGGCTGGGACGTGGCCTTCGTCGGCCATCCCTCCATGTCCTCGGGCGATGTCGCCAAGCTGCTCGCGAAGCCCGAGAACTGGCAGAAAGTCTATTCGGTCGGCTATCGCAGCTGCAGCTACGATGCGAGCGGCAAGCTGCCCGCCCGTTCGCAGGAGCTGGTCGACAAGATCAAGGGCAAGGTCAATCTCGAGGACACCTTGCTCTGGTGGGTCGCGGGCGGCGTCGACGCCATCAACCTCATCGCCAAGGCGGTCGCCGAGACGGGATCGACCAACAGTGCCGACATCATCGGCTACTGGAACAAGGTGCAGAAGTATCCCGGCTACTTCGGCGAATACTCCTACTCGCCGACCGAGCACAACGGCTATCCCGGCGACGATGTCGTCATGTCCGAGGCGAGCTCGGCCAAGGACGGCACCTTCCGCCTCGCGCCCGGCTACGGCAAGGCCTGAGGATGCTCGCATCCATTCTGGCTTCGGGTCTCGCCGTGGGCGCGGTCTACGCGCTCATCGGCGTGACCTACAATACGATGTTCTCGACCTCCCGGGTGATGAGCTTCACGGCCGGGCAGCTCGGCATGCTGGGCGGCGTGCTCGGTTCGCTGTTCGCGTTGCGGCTCGGGCTGCCGCTGCCGCTCGCCTTCGTGCTCATGCTCGCGGGCTGCGCGGTGGTCGGGATCGTCACCGAGATCGTGGCGGTCCGGCCCGTGCTCAAGAGCCTCGACCAGCATCTCTATGTGCTCTCGACGTTGGCGCTCGCGCTGATGATCCAGCAGGTCACCGCCATAGAGTGGAGCACCGAGCCGCAGCCGTTCCCGATCCTGTTCGGCATCGGGTCGGGCGTGCTGGACGAGAAGTTCTGGGTGCCCGTGGCGGCCTGCGCGCTCACCATCCTGGCGCTCGAATTCCTCTATCGCCACACGCTGATCGGGCGCGCCTTTCTGGCGATCGCCGAGGACAATTTCGCGGCGCGCGCGCTCGGGCTCCCCGAGCGCAACCTTCGCCTCGCGAGCTATGCACTCGCGGGCATGATCGGCGGCCTTGCGGGCTTCGCGGGCGGACAGCTTCTGCTCGCCTTCGTCGCCAACGGACCGCTGTTGAATTTCTACGGCTTCGTTCCGGTGGCGCTCGGTGGTCTCGGCAACAATCGCGGCGCCATCGTCGGCGGGATCGCGCTCGGCATCTTCCAGCAGGCCGCGAACTTCATCGTCGGCGGCATCTTCTCCTCGGTCGCGGTGTTCGCGCTCTTCATCATCGTGCTGCTCGTCGCGCCCCAGGGGCTATTCGGCGCGCCCGCGACCCGGAGAGTGTGATGGAAGGTTCGGGGCCCGCAGTGGCGAACGCACTCGGCACGTCGGCGGCTGGCTGGCGCACGAACTGGAGCGTGACGGCGCCGCTGATTCTCGTCTTCGCGCTCGCGGTGGTCGTTCCCTTCGTCGGCAATGACTACTGGGTGCTGATCGCGACCCGCGCCGCCATCTATTGGACCCTCGTTGCCGGGCTCAATCTGATCGTCGGCTTCGCGGGCCAGCTCGCCATCGGCTATGTCGCGCTGCTCACACTCGGCGCCTACACGACGAGCGTGCTCGCCGCCGGCAATGTGCTGCCGCCCGTTCCACCTTTCGTCGCGCTCGGTGTCGCGGCCGTCTTCGGAGCGGTCTTCGGCGTGATCGTCGGATTGCCGGCGCTGCGCCTGCGCACCTTCTATTTCGCGATGTCCACGCTCGGCTTCGCCACCATCGTCACACAGGTTGCGCTCGCCTGGCAGAGCGTCACCGGCGGTGGCATCGGACTGCCGGGACCCGAGCTTCCCGCGCCGTTCAACACGGCAGGCGGCTTCTACGCGCTCTGTCTCGCCATCGCGGCGCTCGCGACCTGGATGACCCACAATGTGGCGGCGAGCCGCTTCGGCCGTGCGCTGGTGGCGGTGCGCGACGCGGATGTCGCGGCCGAGGCCGTCGGCATTCGCAAGTCGCGCCTGCTCGTCACGATCTTCCTGTTCGCCGGCGCGGCCGCGGCCGTGGCGGGCGGATTGTTCGCCTCGCTGCAGACCTACATCACGCCCGACGCCTTCACCTTCGATCTGTCGGTGCTCTTCTTCATCTCGATCCTGATCGGCGGCCGCGGATCGATTCTCGGACCGCTGCTCGGCACCGTCATCCTCACGCTGTTACCGGAATTCGCGGCGCCGCTCGCGGCCTGGTCGACCTTCTTCTACGCCGTGCTGCTGCTGGTGATCGTTCTCGCCGCGCCCGGCGGCATTGCGGCGCTGCTCGACGTCAAGAACCGGCAGCCGCTGGAGCTGAACCGCGCCATCGTGCCGCGCGCCGCCTTCCTCGGCGACAGCTTGCTTCCGACGCCGGCGGCGGACGGCATAGCGCTGCGCAACGTGGTGCTCAGCTTCGGCGGCGTGCGGGCGATCGACGGTGCCGATCTGGACCTGCGGCCCGGTGAGGTCCACGGCCTGATCGGCCCGAACGGCAGCGGCAAGACCACGATTCTCAACGTGATCTCCGGCTACTACCAACCCGAATCCGGCAGCGTCACCCTCGGCGGGACCTCGCTCGTCGGTGAGCCCGCCGACACGCGGGCCGCGCGCGGCATCGCGCGTACATTCCAGACGCCGCGCAGCATCGGCGAAGCCTCGGTGCTCGACAACATCATGATCGGCGGCACGATCCACGGCCGGGCGAGCTTCGCCGAAACCCTGGTGAGCGTCGGCCGGCACCGCCGGGACGAGCGGGCCCTGGATGCGTCGGCGCGGCAGGCGCTGCGCGCCGTCGGCCTTGACGGCCTCGCCGACGTGCGTGCCGATCGGCTGCAGCACAGTGAGCTGCGCTTCATGGAGATTGCGCGCGCGCTCATGACGCGCCCCACCTTCCTGTTGCTGGACGAGCCGGCCGCTGGTCTCTCGAGCGACGAGATCGAGCGGCTCGGGGCCTTCATCCGCGAGATCAGCCGGCGCGGCGTCGGCGTGCTGCTGGTCGAGCATCACGCCGATCTCATCTTCGCGATTTGCGACCGGATCACAGTCCTCAATCTCGGGCGCGTGCTGGCAGCCGGAACACCGGCCGAGATCCGCGTGCACAAGGAGGTGGTAAGTGCCTATCTCGGGGGCTGAGCCGCTGCTCGCCGTGAGCAACCTCCACGCGGGCTACGGCAAGATCGTCGTGCTGCACGGGGTCGACATGACGATCGGGCAGGGCGAGGTGGTGACGCTGCTCGGTCCGAACGGCGCCGGCAAGACGACGCTGCTGCGCGCGATCTCGGGGCTGCTCCCGTGCAGCGGCACGATTCATTTCGGCGGCCGTGACTTGCGTGGCGCCGGTCCGCGCGAGGCGACCCAGATGGGGTTGGCGCACGTGATCGAGGGCCATCGCGTGTTCACGCAGCAGACCGTCATCGACAATCTGCTGCTGGCGGCCTACGACCTGCCGCGCGGCGAGCGCACCGCGCGCGTCGAGGAGGCTCTGTCCTACTTCCCGGAGATCGCCGCGAAGCGTCACGACCGCGGCTCGGCCTTGAGCGGCGGGCAGCAGCAGATGCTCGCCGTCGCACAGGGGCTCGTGCGCCGGCCGCGCCTGCTGATGCTGGACGAGCCGTCGGCGGGACTCTCGCCCGTGCTGGTCGACCGCGTTCTGGCGGTGATCGCCCGCCTGCGCGAGGCGGGAACTGCCGTGCTGCTCGTGGAGCAATTGATCGAGAAGGCGCTCGGCGTAGCAGACCGGGTCTATGCGCTCGGGCGCGGCCAGGTCGTGCTGGCCGCCTCGGCGCGCGAGGGAGATCTGCCGGCGCGGCTCGAGCGCGCCTATTTCGGCCACGAGAGCGCCGCGCACGCCTGAATCCCTCAGGCGCTCTTCCACGTCGCGAAGGCCGCTGCGAGGAACACGTAGCGCGCTGCCTTGCCGAGCATCACCAGCGCCACGAACCAGCCGAGCCGCACGCGCAGCATGCCGGCCACGACGGTGAGCGGGTCGCCGATGATCGGCACCCAGGAGAAGAGCAGCGACCACAGGCCGAAGCGGCCGTACCAGGCGGTGGCGCGGTCATAGCTGCGCTGATCGATCGGAAACCAGCGCCGGTCGCGGAAATGCGCCAGGAAACGCCCCATCAGCCAGTTCACCACCGAGCCGAGCACATTGCCGACGGTCGCCACCGCGATCAGCGTCGGCACATCGCCTTTCCCCATGGCGAGCAGCGCCAGGAGCGCGGCCTCCGAGGAGCCGGGCAGCAGCGTCGCGGACAGGAAGGCGCTGGCGAACAGGCCGGCGAGCACGGCGAGATCCGGCATTAGCCGCCTCCCGCCATAGTCGGCCCGCCGGTATTTTGCTCTTGCGCGAATGCAACCAAAAAGAGAAGATAGTGCGGGCTACATAGGGACTCGGAATCGGGGGCTTTCATCGTGACATCAAGGAACTGTCGGGCCGATCGGGGCCAGGGCGGTGCGAACTGGTTGTGCGCGCTGTTCACGGGTATCGCCATCGTGGTCTCGACGGTGGGCGCACTCGCAGAACTGCGGACCGAAGTGGAGAATCCATTCCGGTTCTTCAAGCATGCCTCGGATTATGCGGTCCACCGCATCGCATTCGATCTGGTGCTGCTCGATTCCGGAAGCGCGGACCGGGAGAAGGTTCGCGTGGATCAGATCGAACAGCGTCTCGCCGATCCCCGCCACTGGCGACGCGAGATTGCGCCTGCGCAACGCAAGGCGATGAACTGGCCATCGAGCTGGACAGGCGCCACGGTGATCGAGATCATCGAGGGGCTGCGCCGAAAGGAAGGGCGACCGCGCATCACGGCACTGCCCGGTGCCGACGGCACCAGCGCAGCCGGCGTGATCGCGCGCTACGGTTGGGCCGCGCTGCTTGACACGCATGCCGGCCCCGCTGCGGCGGCCGTATGCTGGAACCGCGCCGAGCGTCTCCACAACAACTGTCCGGACTACATTCTTCCGACGCGCTGGCGCGTGCGGGTCTTCGACACGCAAAGCGCAGCCGGCGAATGTCGCTGGCGCATTCTCGAAGGCGCGCGCTTCACGACCGGCACCGGGCAGGAGCGCTCGGCTCCTTGCGCCGAGCTGCAGGTCGACGTCACGTCACGGGCCGGTACGAGCGGCGATCATCCGAGCGGGCGGGCGCGGCTCGTGCGCCGCGACGCGGCCGGCGCCGAGACGTCGATCGAGATTACGTTGCAGGACCAGCTCGTGCTCGGCCTCGGCGACTCGTTCTCGTCCGGCGAGGGCAATCCGGATCGTCCGGTCGTTCTCTCGCACCGGATCGCCGGGCCCCAATTTCCGCTGCCGATTCGGGCGAGCGACGATCCGAGATGGGCGGCGCAATGGATCGACCGCTCGTGTCATCGTTCCGCCTATGCGTGGCAGCTGCGGGCCGCCTTGCATCAGACGCTCGTCGACCCGGCGCGTCCCATCACCTTCATCGGACTTGGCTGCTCCGGCGCCGAGATCGTCGAAGGACTGTTCTTTCCCTGGCGCGGCGTCGAGCCGGTCGGGGCGCGGCCTTACCGCGGCCAGCTCGCCGCGGTTTACGAGGAGCTGTGCACGCCGGCGCGTTCCATCCGACCCGGCGCCATCCCGCGCGAGGAGATCGACGATTTCCTCGATCGTCTCAACCGGCCCGAGGATTTCCCCTGGGCCTCCCGGGAGAACGCCCTCGCGGCGCGAATCACGCGAGACCTGACATGCGGCACGGGACGCGGAGCCCATCTCAAGCGCCCGGTCAGCGCCATGTTGCTCGGCATTGGCGGCAACGACGTGGGATTCGCCAGGTGGGTGGCGGGCGCGATCCTCGACGGCGGGCTCGAGAAGGCTGCCAAGGGCTTCATACCGAGGCTCGAGGATTGCCAGCAGAATGCAAAGGCCTGCAATCTGACGCGTGCACGCCTCGCGCGGCTGAAGTCGCGCTACGATGTTCTACGGCGCGTGCTCGATGAGACACTGCTCAAGCATGCGGGTCTTCGGCCGGGGAACGTGATCATCGCGTCCTATCCGAAGGCGGTGTTCGGTCGCGACGGCGAGGCCTGCCCCAATGGCAATGGCGGCATGACGGTCTCGGTCTGGCTCGGTCAGAAACCGCGGGATCGCATGTTCGCGGTCCGCGACAAATCCGAGCTTGCAACGATCGATAAGTTTCGGCGCGATCATCTGGTCGCCATGTTGAGGCAGTTTTCCCGGGATGGCGATGAAGCATTCACCTTCATCGAGAGTTTCGTCGACAAGTTTCAGAAGCACGGCTTCTGTGCCACTCGCGAAGAGGAAGCACAGGGCGGCGACATCGACGACAGCGTCATGTATCGCCTCGATCGACTTGACGGAGACGATGCCCGCGAAACGTTGCACGTGTCCTGGCTGGGGGCCTCGATCGAGAGGCGGGGCCGCACCATCGATGTCGAAGTCTGGCGGCCTTTCCCGCCCGAGGACTGGCGCTCCTACGCCACCCGCGAGCGCTGGTTTCGCACGCCGAACGATGTCTTCCTGACGATCAACAACAAGCCTTCTGTGGTTCAGGAAGGATCGGCCTTCGGGCTGCTCGATCTCACGAGCCGCGCCGTAAGCGGCGCGTTCCATCCGACCGCGCACGGCCATTCGGTGATCGCGACCGAGATCGCATGGAAGTTGCGCGAGAAGCTCGGCGAGTAGGCGTGGGCGGTGCGGCATGCTCTAATGCGAGCGTCATCGCCCGCATACGCCCATGCTCACCCTCCGCCAGATCGAAGTCATCCGCGCCATCATGGTGACCGGCACCATCGGCGGCGCCGCACGCCTGCTCAACGTGTCGTCGCCCGGCATCAGCCGCGTGATGAAGCACGCCGAGGGCGTGCTTAGCCTCAAGCTGTTCAGCCGCCGCAACGGCCGCTACATCCCGACGCCGGAAGCACGGGACATCTTCAACCAGATCAACGGCGTCTACGACAAGGTCGAGGACCTGCAATACGTCATCGCGCGGCTCAAGCGCGGCGCCGATTCCGAATTGCGCGTCGGCTCGGTGCCGAGCATCTCGAACGTGATGGTGCCGCGCGCGATCGCGGCGGTGCGGAAGAAGTTTCCGAACCTGCTGATCGAGGTGGACATCCTCAAGATCGAGGAGGCGATCGACTATCTGCTGCTCGGCAAGGGCGAGGTGGTTGCCATGAGCCACAAGTACGAGCATCCGATGCTGAGCTACGAGCCGCTCGCGACCGGCCGGCTGATGTGCGTCGTGCCCGAAGGCCACGTGCTCGCGAAGCGAGCCAGCATATCGGCCGCCGAGATCGTGAAATATCCGCTCATCGGCATCGACCCGAACGATCCCTACGGCCGCATCATGGCCGGCATCTTCATGCGCCACGCGCTCGCCTATGAGGTGTCGATCCGCGCCCGGTTCGGCTCGACCGTGTGCGCGCTGGTGCGCAACGGCCTCGGCATCGCGGTGATCGACGAGTTCTCGGTGGTCGACGGCAACGTGCCCGGGATCGTGCCGATCCCGATCGCCGAGCCGACGGCCTTCGAGACCTATGTGGCCTTCCGCAAGGACGCGACTCTGTCCAGCTACTGCGAGTTCTTCATCGCCTCGCTGCGCGGTCACATGACGCGACCGAGCACGCGCCCGCGCGTTTCTGGCAGTCGGCGCAAAAAGTAACCTGAGGTTCAGGTTTCGCCTCGTTTTGGTAATTGACGTTATCTCCGGCCTTCCGCAATGTCGGCGCGGTTGCGTGGGCCTCCGCCCGCGCCTCAAACAGCAAGCGCAGGCTCAGCAAGCCTGCCCGCGTTCCAGGGAGGATCACGTGAAGACCCGCGTATTCGCATGCCTGTTTGCCGCCACCATGATGGTAGCCCCGGCGGCTGCCCAGCAGACCGTCAAGATCCCGAACATCATCGAGCTCTCCGGCGCCGGCGCCACGGTCGGCACCAATTGGCGCAATGGCGTCGAGATGGCGGTGAGCGAGATCAACGCCGCGGGCGGCATCCTCGGCCGCAAGATCGTCACCGAGCACGTCGACACCCAGAGCAATCCCGGCACGGCGCGCGCCGCCATCCAGCGCGCCCTCGACGACAACCCCGTCGTGATCTTCGGCCCGATCTATTCGGGGTCGGTGAAGGCCACCATGCAGCTCACGGCCGACGCCGAGGTGCCGCAGATCATGGGCGGCGAGGCCGCGGACCTGACCGCGCAGGGCTCCAAATACATCTTCCGCACCTCCTTCGGCCAGAACGTCTCGATGCCGAAGCTCGCGAACTATCTGCGCGACGAGGTGAAGGCGAAGTCGGTGGCCGTGATCTACGTCAACAACGACTTCGGCAAGGGCGGCCGCGACGCCATCATGAAGGAGCTGCAGTCGCGCAACATCAAGGTGGCGGCGGATCTCTCGACCGAGTCCGGCCAGGCCGACTTCGCGGCCGACGTCATCAAGATCAAGGGCGCCAATGCGGACGCGGTCTTCGTCTACCTGAACGAGGAGGAGAGCGCGCGCTTCCTGCGCGAGGTGAAGAAGCAGGGCGTCACGCTGCCGCTGATCGGCGAGACCACGCTGCTCGGCCAGAAGGTGATCGATCTCGCGGGCGACGCCGCCAACGGCGTGCGCGGCCATGTCGGTCTCACGGTCGACGCGCCGATCGCGGCCATCCAGGAGTTCGGCAAGAAGTTCCAGGCCAAGTACAACTACAAGCCCGACCACAACGGCGTGAAGGGCTACATCGCGGTCTATATGGTGAAGGCGGCGGCCGAGAAGGCCGGCAAGGTCGACGCGAAGGCGATCGCCAACGCGCTGCACGGCCTCACCATCACGCCGGACAAGACCCCCGGGATTCTCATCGAGGGCACCTGGGACCAGACCGGCGAAATCGACCGCATCAGTTTCCTCGCCGAGGTGCAGAACGGCAAGCAGGTCATCACCAAGACGCTGCCGAAGCTGAAGCCGTAACGCGTTCGGCCGGCGGGCGGGCGCTCGCCGGCCACTCAGCCCGTAGGGCGCAATAGGCGCGCAGCGCCGTATTGCGCCGACTGAGACTCAGCTGGCGCAATACGCTTCGCTATTGCGCCCTACGAAGAAGCTGCGCCATGGGCGAATTCATCCAGCTCGTCGTGACCGGCCTGACCACGGGTGCAATCTACGCGCTCGCGGCGATCGGCTTCACGCTGCTGTGGCAGACCTCGCAGACCATCAACTTCGCCCAGGGCGAGTTCGTGATGCTGCCGGCCTTCTTCGCGCTCGCCGCCATGAACGTGCTCGGCCTGCCGTTCGCCCTCTCGGCGCTGATCGCCATCGCGCTCTCGGTGCTGATCCTCGGCGTGCTGTTCAAGACCGTGATCGTCGATCCGCTGATCAAGCAGGGCGTGCTGCCGCTGGTGATCTCGACCATCGCGGTCGCGCTCCTGCTCAAGGACGGCGTCAAGGAAGCCTACAGCGCCGAGGCGCAGCCGTTCCCCTCGCTGGTGCCGGATCGGATCATCGATCTGTTCGGCACGCCGGTATCGCTGGCGCAGCTGGGCGTGCTCGCCGTCGCGCTCGCCGTGATCGTGGCCCTGCAGTGGTTCCTCGGCGGCACGCGCACCGGCCGGCAGATGCAGGCGACCGCGCAGAACCCGACGGTCGCGCGCATCCTCGGCGTGCCGGTCGAGCGCATGGTGATGTACACCTTCATCATCAACGCCGCGCTCGCGGCCATTGCCTCGCTGCTGATCTCGCCGATCTATCTCGCCAAATTCTCCAACGGCGAGCATCTCGGGCTCGCGGCCTTCGTCGCCGCTATCGTCGGCGGCTTCAATCAGGTGCGCGGCGCCATCGCGGGCGGCCTGCTGGTGGGCGTCGTCGACAATCTCGCGGCGGCTTACGTCTCGGCTTCCTATCGCCAGGCCGTGCCGCTGGTGCTCCTCGTGCTGATCATCCTGTTCCGCCCGCAAGGCCTGCTCGGCCGGCGCGAGGAGCGCGCCGTATGAGGAAGCTTCCGCTGCTTCTCCTCGCGCTGGTCGTCGTGGCGCTCGTGCTCGCGCCGCTCGGCCTGCAGCGCTACGGCACTTATATCCTCACGCTCTGGCTCGTCACCGCCATCGCCGCGATGGGCGTCAACCTCATCGTCGGCTACGCCGGGCAGGAGACGCTGGCGCAGGCCGCATTCCTCGGCATCGGCGCCTACACGACAGCGCTGCTCACCAAGGCCGGCGTACCCTTCGGCGTCTCCTTCATCGCCTCCGGCGCCTTCGCCTTCCTGGTCGGCATCCTGATCGGCTTCCCGGCGCTGCGCGTGCAGAAGCACTATCTCGCCTTCGTCACGCTCGCCTTCACGGTGCTGGTCTGGCTGATCATCCGCAACGAGCAGTGGCTCACTGGCGGCGTGATGGGCATGAACGTGCGCCGCCCGACGCTCCTCGACGTCAACCTGCGCAATCACGTGAACTTCTACTGGTTCGTGCTCGCGATCACGGCCGGTCTGAGCTTCGCGCTGTGGTGGATCATCCGCAGCCCCTGGGGTCGCGCCTTCACGGCGCTGCGCGAGAACCCGATCCGCGCCGAGAGCCTCGGCATCAATGTGCGGCTCTATACATTGCTGGCCTTCGCGATCGGCTCCGCCTATGGCGGCTTCGCGGGCGCGCTCTATGCGCCGCTGGTCGGCTTCATCGATCCCGCGCCTTTCGCACTCGGCCCCTCGCTGCTCTTCCTGCTGATGGTGGTGGTCGGCGGCGCCGGCTCCTTCGCGGGGCCCTTCGTCGGCGCCGCGGTGGCGGTGCTGCTGCCCGAATGGCTGCGCTTCGCCCAGGGCTACTACCTCATCACCTATGCGCTGCTCGTCATCGTCATGATGGCCTTCTGTCCCTCCGGCATTGTCGGCCTCGTCAAGCGCTTGGTCGCCGCGCGCGCGAAAACCGCTGCGCCGGCGCCGGCGGCCGTCACACGGGAGGCCGCGTGATGAGCACTGTCCTCGAGGTCCGCAATCTCAGCAAACGCTTCGGCGGCATCACGGCCGTGGACGACGTCTCCTTCGACGTCCGCGAGGGCGAGATCCTCGGCCTGATCGGCCCGAACGGCTCCGGCAAGTCGACACTGTTCAACTGCATCCTCGGCCAGTTGATGCCGAGCACCGGAGAGGTGCGGGTGGATGGCCAGGCCGTCACGGGCCTGCGCCCCTCCGAACTCAACCGGAAAGGCGTGAGCCGTACCTTCCAGCTCCTCCAGGTCTTCCCGCAGCTCACCGTGCGCGAGAACCTGATCCTCGCGGGCCAGGAGCATCAGGGCGGCATGCTCGGCCGCCTGTTCGGCAAGCGCGACGCGGGCCTCACGGCGCAGGCCGAGCGCATGATCGCCTTCTTCCGCCTCGCGCATCTCGCCGACGAGACCGCGGGCAGTCTCAGCTACGGCCAACAGAAGCTGCTCGACGCGGCCATGGCCTTCATGGCGGGCCCGCGCCTCGTGCTGCTCGACGAGCCGGCCGGCGGCGTCAACCTGACGATGCTGGCGAGCCTGAAGGAGCGATTACAGGCGATCAACGCGCAGGAGAAGGCGACATTCGTCGTCATCGAGCACAATATGGAATTCGTGATGTCGCTCTGCTCGCGCATCCTGGTGCTGGCCGAGGGGCGCATCATCGCCGAAGGCACGCCGGACGCGGTGCGCCGCGACCCCAAAGTGATCGAGGCCTATCTTGGGCACTGACCCGATCCTCACCCTCGACGGCGTCATCTCGGGCTACGGCAAGATGACGATCCTCAACGGCACCACGGCGAAGATCCGCCGCGGCGCGATCACCACCGTGATCGGCCCGAACGGCGCCGGCAAGTCGACCATGTTCAAGACGATCTTCGGCCTCTTGCCCGTGCGCAGCGGCCGCATCGCCTTCGACGGCGCCGACACGACGAACTTCACGCCGCGTCGCATGCTCGATGCCGGCGTCTGCTACGTGCCGCAGGGCCGCAACATCTTTCCCGAGCTCTCGGTACGCCACAATCTGGAGCTCGGCGGCGTCGCGTTGCGCGACCAGTCGGGACTCGCGGGCCGCATCGATACAATGATGACGCGCTTTCCCATGCTCGCCGAGAAGGCCGGCCGCCAGGCGTCGACGCTCTCGGGCGGCCAGCAGAAGCTGCTCGAGGTGGCGCGTGGCCTGTTACTGGATCCCAAGCTGATCCTGATCGACGAACCCTCGATCGGCCTCTCGCCGCTGATGGTGCGCGAGGTGTTCGACATCCTGCGCGGCCTGCGCAGCCAGGGCGTGACCATCCTGCTGATCGAGCAGAACGCCAAGCAGGCGCTGGAAATGTCCGACTACGGCCTCGTGCTCGAGCTCGGCCAGACGCGCATCGAGGACACGGCGCCCAACATCCTCGCGGATCCCCGCATCGCCCAGCTCTTCCTCGGCGGCGGGCTTGGCGCTTCGCCGAAGGCGCTCGAGGGAGCCACGTGATGCAGCGCCTGCTCGTCGGGCTCGTCGGCCACAACATTCTCAGGTCGCTCTCGCCCGCGCTGCACGAGGACGCCTTCGCGGCCGCCGGCCTCAAGGGCCACTACCATTTGATGGACCTCGACGTGCTCAAGGGCCGCCGTCTCGCCGATGTGCTGCAGGCGGTGCGCACAGCGGGCTTCGCCGGGATCAACGTCACGCATCCATATAAAGAGGCCGTGCTGCCGCTTCTCGACGAGGTGTCGGCCGAGGCGCGCCAGATCGGCGCCGTCAACACGGTGGTGATCGACCATGCGGGCCGCATGCTCGGCTACAACACCGATCGCGTCGGCTTCCACCGCGCCTTCGACGAAACGCTCGGCGCCAAATCGGTGCTCGACAAGCCGGTGCTTCTGCTCGGCGCTGGCGGTGCGGGCAGGGCGGTCGCCTTTGCGCTGATGGATCTCGGCGTCGGCCGCCTCGCGGTGCATGACAAGGACCAGGCGCGCGCCACCGCGCTCTGCGCCGACCTGATCATGCGCTTCGGCGCCGAGCGCTGCGAGGTCGCGATGGAGGCGTCCGTCGAGGGCGCGGCTGGCATCGTCAACGCGACACCGATCGGCATGCTCGGCTATCCCGGGACTCCCTTGCCGCCCGACCTCCTGCGCCCGCGCCAGTGGGTCGCCGACGTCATCTACACGCCGCTCGAGACCCAGCTGATCAAGGCGGCGCGTGCGCGGGGCTGCCGCGTGATGACCGGTGCGGGCATGTGCGTGCACCAGGCCTCCGAGGCCTTCCGCCTGTTCACTGGCCTGCGGCCCGATGTCCGCCGCATGCAGCGCACCTTCGATGCGGCCTGCGCGCAGCGCGACGCGGCGCTCGCCGCGGCTGTGTGATCCGAGACTCCGAAACAGGGAGCCGAGCATGGAAACTGCCATTGCGACCGTATCGCTCAGCGGCGCGCTCAACGAGAAGCTCGAGGCCATTGCGGCCGCGCGCTTCAAAGGCGTGGAGATCTTCGAGAACGATCTGCTCTCCTTCGACGGCACGCCCGACGACATCCGCCGCATGGTCGCGGATCTCGGCCTCGAGATCGTCACCTTCCAGCCCTTCCGCGACTTCGAGGGCATGCCCGACAATCAGCGCGAGCGCGCCTTCGCCCGCGCCGAACGCAAGTTCGACCTGATGCAGGAGCTCGGCTGCGACCTGCTGATGGTCTGCAGCAATGTCTCGCCCGACAGCCTCGGCGGCATTGACCGCGCCGCCGCCGATCTGCACGCGCTCGGCGAGCGCGCCGCCAAGCGCGGGCTGCGCATCGGCTTCGAGGCGCTCGCCTGGGGCCGCCACATCAACGACTACCGCGATGCGTGGGAAGCCGTGCGCCGCGCCGATCATCCGGCCGTCGGCCTGGTGCTCGACAGCTTCCATGTCCTGGCGCGCAAGACCGATCTACGGGCCATGCGCGCCATTCCGGCCGACCGCATCTTTCTGGTGCAGCTCGCCGACGCGCCCATGCTCGACATGGACTATCTGTCCTGGAGCCGCCATTTCCGCAGCTTTCCGGGACAGGGCGACCTGCCCGTGATCGACTTCATGGAGAACCTGCAGGCGACCGGCTTTGACGGCCTCGTCTCGCTGGAAATCTTCAACGATCAGTTCCGCGCCGGCTCGCCGCGCAGCGTCGCGGTCGATGGCCATCGCTCGCTGATCTACCTGATGGACCGGCTGCGTGAGCGCACCAAGGTCGCGGTGAAGCCCTTCGAGCCGCTGCCGCCGCGCGCGAAATGCCTCGGCGTCGAGTTCATCGAGTTCGCCATGGAGGAGCGCGGCGCTGCCGACTTGGAGAAGCTGCTCGCCGGCCTCGGCTTCCACCGGGCGGGCGTGCACAAATCGAAAGCCGTGACGCGCTGGCGCCAGGGCGACATCAACCTGGTGATCAACACCGAGAAGGAAGGCTTCGCGCATTCCTATTACATCACGCATGGACCTGCGGTCTGCGCGCTCGGCCTCAAGGTGGACGATGCGGCCGCGACGCTGGACCGCGCACAGAAGCTGCTCGACCGTCCCTTCCGGCAGGCTGTCGGGCCGGGCGAGCTAGAGATCCCCGCCGTGCGCGGGCTCGGCGGCAGCCTGGTCTATTTCACTGATCCGAAGAGCGAGCTCGGCAAGGTCTGGGACATCGAGTTCGACAAGGTCGCACCGACGGCGCCCGACGCGGGACTCACCACCATCGATCACATCTCCCAGTCCATGCACTACGAGGAGATGCTGACCTGGTTGTTGTTCTACACCTCGCTGCTCGACGTCGCGAAGACGCCCGAGCAGGACGTGATCGATCCGGGCGGTCTGGTGAAAAGCCAGGTGGTGCAGTCCGGCGACGGCTGCCTGCGCATTCCGCTCAATGCCTCGCAGAGCCCGCGCACGCTGTCCTCGCGCTTCCTCGACGAGTTCTTCGGCTCGGGCGTGCAGCACATCGCCTTTGCGACCGACGACATCTTCGCGACCGTGGCGCGGCTCAAGGAGAACGGCGTGCGACTCTTGCCGATCCCGGAGAATTACTACGACGATCTCGCGGCCAAGACCGACCTTCCATCCGAGCGCTTGGCACAGCTGCAGGCGAACAACGTGCTCTACGACCGCGAAGGCAATGCCGAATATCTGCAGGCCTATACGGCGACCTTCGAGGACCGCTTCTTCTTCGAGATCGTGCAGCGCAACGGCTATCGCGGTTTCGGCGCCGCCAACGCGCCGATCCGGCTGGCCGCGCAGGCGCGGCTGTCCCCCGCGACGAGCGGTCCGTGACGCCGCTGCGCATCGCCATCGCGGGCGCCGGCCTGATCGGCCGCGCCCATATCGCGCGCATCACCACGTCCGAGGACTGCGTGCTCGCCGCCATCGCGGATCCGAGCGCCAGCGCCGCGGAGCTCGCGGCCGAGCTGAAGGTCCCGCACTTCGATACGATCGAAGCGATGCTCGACAGTGCGCGTCCGGACGGTGTGATCCTCGCGACGCCGAACGCCGCGCATGTGCCAAACGGTCTTGCCGCTATCGCCCGCGGCATCCCCGCGCTGGTCGAGAAGCCGATTGCCGACACGGTGCGGGACGGCGAGAAGCTGGTCGTCGCGGCCGAGAAGGCGGGAGTGCCGATCCTCGTCGGCCATCACCGCCGCCACAATCCGATGCTCGCTGCCGCACGCGACACCATTGCCAAGGGCGAGCTCGGGCGCATCGCGACCGTCACGGCGCTGGTGCAGTTCCTCAAGCCCGATCCCTATTTCGACGTCGCTTGGCGCCGTGAGGCGGGCGGCGGGCCGGTGCTGATCAACCTCATTCACGCCGTTGACGACCTCCGCTTCCTGGTCGGCGAGATCGCGGCCTTGCAGGCGATCACGTCGAACGCGCTGCGCGGCTTTCCGGTCGAGGACAGCGCGGTGGTCAATCTGCGCTTCGCGAATGGCGCGCTCGGCACCATCACGCTCTCCGATGCGGCGGCGGCGCCCTGGAGTTACGAGCTTACCGCGCGCGAGAACGCCGCCTATCCGCCGACCGGCGAGGATTGCTACTTCGTCTCCGGCACCCATGGCGCGCTCTCGATCCCGTCGCTGCGCACCTGGCGCTACGCGGGCGAGCGGAGCTGGAACGCGCCGCTCACGAATGGCGCGCTCGCGGTCACGCCGGAGGATCCGCTGGTGCGCCAGCTCGCGCATTTCTGCGCCGTCATTCGCGGCGAGGCAGCGCCGCTGGTGTCGGGCCGCGACGCGTTGCGCACGCTCGCCGCGACGGTCGGCATCCTCGATGCGGCCGGTAGTGGAATGATGCTTCGGCTCGCATGAGGCCGGCGCGCAACGCCTGTTGCGCATTTGCGTCTTGCAACTACTCCGCGTCACTGGTCTAGTTTGCCTTCTCAGGTATCGCGGCGTGCGGGCGGGCCGCGCCTGAGGTCCTGCTCGGCCTCGCCCAACGCTTCCCGGAGGGCGCTATGGCGAGCAGGCGGATCCTCATCAAAGTTGCGGAGCCCGAAGGGCCGGTCGCGCTCACGGGCGCTCAGTTCGCGGCCGGCGGTCCGGAGCTCGCGCTCGAGCATTTGTTCGACGTTCCACCAGGGGCGGATAGCACCTTCGCGCTCGACGCCGGCGCCGGCCGCACGCATCGCTGGTACGCGGCCGAGATCGATCGCGACCACGGCTTCGCGGCCGACACGGGCAACGAGTGGGACCTCGCGCATCGCGTCCTCACGCAGCAGCTCATGGGCGCCGCCGAGGCGCGGCTGCTCGCCGTCGAGCCTGACCTCGAGCAGACCTGGATCACCGAGCCGCCGCCCGGCTTCCCGCGGCCCGGCGGTCCGGCGCTCGTCGCCGCGGCGCCGTGCGAGCCCGCGCCGCAAAAGGGCGGCCCCTTGCCGAAAGGCCCCGGCTTCGCCTGGCATCTGGGGAACAGCTTCACGACGCTGGACGCTGCGCGCGATGCCGTGATGGCGGCAGGCTCGGACGTGACCATCGTGCATCTCGACACCGGCTATGACGCGAACCACAAGGCGCTGCCCGAGAAGCTCGACAAGACGCGGCAGAAGAACTTCGTCGGCGGCCTCGGTGAGCCGCCCAATGACGCGCGCGACCGCACGCCCTCGATCGGCATCCTGATCAATCGCGGACACGGCACCGGCACCCTCTGCATCCTGGCCGGCGGCAAGCTCGTCAACATGAAGCCGCCCGAGGCGAGCACGAACGACTTCCTCGGCGGCGCGCCGATGGCGACCGTCGTGCCGGTGCGCGTCGGCAATTCGGTGGTGCAGATACGCACGAGCAGCGTCGCCAAAGGCATCAACTATGCGCGCGAGATCGGCGCCGACGTGCTGTCGATGAGCATGGGCGGCCTGCCGTCCGGCGCCTGGGCGGACGCCGTCAACGCGGCCTATGAGGCCGGCGTCGTGATGGTGACCGCGGCGGGCAACAACTTCGACGGCTGGCCGACCAGCTCGATCGTGTGGCCCGCGCAGTTCGGCCGCGTGATCGCGGCCTGCGGAATCATGGCGGACGGCAGTCCCTACTTCAATCTGCCGCCCACCGTGATGCAGGGCAATTACGGCCCCTTGAGCAAGATGGCGACCGCGATGGCGGCGTTCACGCCGAACATTCCGTGGGCCAAGATCGGCTGCCCCGAGACGATCGATCTCGATGGCGCCGGTACCTCGTCGGCGACGCCGCAGATCGCCGCGGCCGCCGCGCTCTGGCTGCGCCGGCACAAACCCGCGATGGCCTATCCGAAAGCATGGATGCGCGTCGAGGCCGTGCGCCGCGCGCTGTTCTCGACCGGCGCGCAGGGCGGCACGAGCGCCGATCCGCACGAGTTCTTCGGCCGCGGCGTCTTGCGTGCGCGCGCCGCGCTCGACGTCGCGCCGGCCGCGGCGGCCTCGCTGCAGAAGATGCCGGTCGATGCCGCCCCATTCTCCTTCCTCGACCTGTTCTCCGGCTTCGGCATCGCGGCCGACCAGCGCCGCACCGAGCTGCTTCATCTCGAGCTGACGCAGCTTGCCGTTCAGTCGAAGGCCGCGCGCGAGGCGATCCCCGATCCGGGGCTTCCGCCCGAACGGATCACCGAGCGCCAGCGGCGCCAGTTCCTCGAGGCCATCCTCGACGAAGGCAAGGCTTCGCGGCCGCTGCGCGCCTATCTCGAGTCGCAGCTCGGCCGCGCTCCGACCGAGGCGGCCGTGATCGCGCCCGCCGCGCACGTCTCCACCGGCGCGCAGCTTCCGCGTCAGGTGCGGCGGCGTCCGCCGGCGCGCCGCATGCTGCAGCTGTTCGCGGTCGATCCCGGCATGAGCAATCGTCTCGACACGGCCTTCATCAACAAGACCGTCGCGGATGTGCGCTGGGAGACTTCGCCCACCAGCGACAACGTCCTGCAGCCGGGGCCGGTCGGCGAATATCTCGAAGTCGTCGACGTCGATCCGTCGAGCGGCTGCTCCTACGAGCCGGTTGATCTCAACGAGCCCTTCCTGCTCGCGCAAGGCGGGCTCGCGCCCTCGGAAGGCAATCCGCAGTTCCATCAGCAGATGGTCTATGCGGTGGCGATGCGCACCATCGAGGCGTTCGAGACGGCGCTCGGCCGCACGGTGCTCTGGGCGCCGAAGCGGATGGACCTGAAGGTCAAGGATCCGGAGACCGGCGAGACGCGGACCGAGCGCCGCTCCCATTACGTGCAGCGGCTGCGCATCTATCCGCACGCGCTGCGCCAGGCCAACGCCTATTACAGCCCCGCCAAGATCGCGCTGCTGTTCGGCTACTTCCCCGAGCTGCGCCCCGACGGCGCACCCGGCGGCATGGTCTTCACCTGTCTCTCGCACGACATCATCGCGCACGAGACCACGCACGCGTTGCTCGACGGGCTGCACCGCCGTTATCAGGAGGCCAGCAATGTCGACGTGCTCGCCTTCCACGAGGCCTTCGCCGACATCGTCGCGATCTTCCAGCACTTCACCATGCCCGAGCTGCTGCGCTTCGCGATCGCCCGCAGCCGCGGCGATCTGCGCAACAGCGACCTGCTGGCCGATCTCGCGCGCCAGTTCGGCGAGGCGATGGGCCGCTCTCGCGCCTTGCGCAGCGCCATCGGCGTCGACCCGGCCCAGATCAACTACACCAGCACCAAGGAGGCGCATGATCGCGGCTCCGTGCTGGTCGCCGCGGTGTTCGATGCCTTCCTGAGCATCTATCGCCGCCGCATCGACGACCTGCTGCGCATTGCCACCGGCGGCACCGGCATCCTGCAGCAAGGCGCGCTGCATCCCGACCTGGTCGAGCGCCTGGCGCAGGAGGCCGCCAAGAGCGCGCGGCACGTCATGCAGATGTGCATCCGCGCGCTGGATTATTGCCCGCCGCTCGACATCACCTTCGCGGACTACTTGCGCGCCCTGATCACGGCCGATGCCGACCTCGTCCCCAACGACAAGCACGGCTACCGCGTCGCGTTCCTGGAGGCGTTCCGCGGCCGCGGCATCTATCCGGACGACGTGCGCACGCTCTCGGTCGAGAGCCTGCAGTGGGGCTCGCCGATCTCGCAGCCCGCCGGGCTCGGCAAGTTCCTCTCCGGCCTGCGCTTCACGCGCAACCGCGGCCAGGATCGCCGCGAGGCCTATCGCACCTCGCTCGCCAACGCGGCCGCGCTGCACGAATGGCTCGAGGACAATCTCACCGAGGACATGGCCGTGCAGTTCGGCCTCGACCGCTTCACCTCGGTGCCGCGCGGCCAGGAGGACGGTTTCCGCCGCGGCGAGGATGGCCGCCCGGTGTTCGAGGTTCATACGGTGCGTCCCGCGCATCGCGCGCTCGAAGGCGAGATCAAGAGCGACGTGGTGGTGGTGATCACCCAGCGGCGGACATTGCGGCTCGACCCGCAGCGCCCCGAGCTCGGCAGCTTCACGTTCCGCGGCGGCTGCACGCTGGTGATCGATCCCGAGAAGGACGAGAACCCGATCCGCTACAGCGTCATCAAGCGCGTCTCCAGCGCCGGCCGCCTCACGCGTCAGCGTGCCTTCCTCGGCGCGCAGACGGGCCGCGGCCTGCATTCGCTCTACTTCGGCGACGATCCGGGCAACGAGCCTTTCGCGCTGCTCCACGCCGGACATTGAGGACGACCATGGCCAAGCCAACGCGCAAGCGCTCCGCCGCCAAGAGCAAGTCCGCCAAGGCTGCGCGCAAGGCGAAATCCGCGCCGGCGCGTGCCGCTGCGCCGGAGCCCGCGCCCGCAGCAGCGCCACGGCCGGCGCCGGGCGCACCACAGCCCGCGCCGCCCGACCTGCGTGTGCGCATGTATCGCCAGGGTCTCGGCGACTGCTTCCTCGTCACGCTCCCGAAGGACGACGGAACGCCGTTCCGGATCATGATCGACTGCGGCGTGATCATCGGCACCCGGGATCCCGAAGTCGCGATGCGCAAGGTGGTGCGCGACATCATCGACGAGACCGGCGGCAAGGTCGATCTCCTGGTCGTGACCCACCAGCATTGGGATCACGTCTCCGGCTTCGTGCAGGTGGAGGACTTGTTCGCGCCGCACGATCAGCCGCGCTGCGATCGCCTCGCGGTCGGCGCCGTGTGGTTCGCCTGGACAGAGGATCCGAGCGACGAGCTCGCCGCACGCCTGCGCCGCGAGCGCGAGGAGCGCGTCAACAAGCTCGCCGGCTTCGTCGACGCCATGAGCGGCAATATCCAGCCGGAGGCACGCGGCATCGTGAGCGGCGTCGGCGAGGTGCTGGGCTTTTTCGGCATCGAGGGGGAAAGGAAACCGGCCAAGAGCACCAGTGAGGCGATGGATATCGTGCGCACCCTGTCCGGCAACCTGCGCTACTGCCGGCCGGGTGAGAAGCCCATCACGCTGCCCGGTCTGCCGGGCGTGCGATTCTTCGTGCTCGGACCGCCGCACGACGAGAAGCTGCTGCGCAAGACCGACTCGGCGACCGAGATCTATCACCTCTCCGATCTCGGCGCGCCGGCGTCGTTCTTCGCCGCTGCGGGGCAGGTCATGATGGCCGTTGCCGGCAATGCCAGCGACCGCGCGCGTCAGGAGGAGGCGGACCAGTATTATCCGTTCGATCGCTCCTACCGCCGCGCGCTGCAGCCGGCGCTCCGCTCCGACCTCTCCGAGCGCGACGCCCTGTCGGATTTCTTCGACCGCTACTATTACGGGCAGTATCCGGACGCGACGGTGCCGGATCAGGGCTGGCGCCGCATCGACGGCGACTGGCTCGGCGCCGCGGCCGAGTTCGCGCTGCAGCTCGACAGCGCAACCAACAATACGAGCCTCGTGCTGGCGATCGAGCTGGTCGCGACCGGCAAGGTGCTGCTGTTCGTCGCAGACGCCCAGGTCGGCAACTGGCTGAGCTGGGGCGATGTGAGCTTCCGGCTCGACGACAACTCGACCGTGACCGCGCAGGACCTCCTGCGCCGCACCGTCTTCTACAAGGTCGGCCACCACGGCTCCGAGAACGCGACCCTGCGCGAGAAGGGGCTCGAGCTCATGCGCGCCGACGATCTCGTTGCCTTCATCCCGGTCGACGAGGAGATGGCCAAGCGCAAGCACTGGAACCGGATGCCGCTGGCGAATCTTCTCAAGGCTCTCGATGAGCGCGCCAAGTATCGCGTGGTGCGCGTCGACAAGGAATTCAACGCCGAGGCGGATATGGACAAGGATCCGAACCGGAACCGGGACGCGGCGCGCGCTTTCGCGCGCCGGCTGCGCACGACCGAGCTCTACCACGAGTGGTCGATGCCGCTGGACTGAACCAACGCCTGACGCCGCGTCAGCGGAACCAGCTCAGCCGCAAACGCTTTTTCCATTGGATGGTTCGACACCGGACCCGTCATGCCGCAGGCAACGGGCCGGCTCCATCCTCCAATCTGCTTCGCAACAAGGCACGCCCGTTTGCGTGCACCGGGAGTCGTGCTGATGAGGATCGCGCAAATTGCGCCTCTCGCCGAGAGCGTGCCGCCTCGGCTGTACGGGGGAACCGAACGGATCGTCTCCTATCTCACGGAAGAGCTCGTCCGCTGCGGCCATGACGTCACGCTGTTTGCGAGCGGCGACTCGGTGACGGCGGCCAAGCTCGTGCGCTGCTCCGACATGGCGCTGCGCTTGAACCCTGCCGTGCGCGAGCCGCTGCCCTATCACATTCTGATGCTCGAGGAGGTCCGTGCGCGCGCCCTCGAGTTCGATGTGCTGCACTTCCATATCGACCTGCTGCACTTTCCGCTCATCCGCGACTTCGCGGACCGCACGGTCACTACGTTGCACGGCCGCCTGGACCTGCCGGATCTCATTCCCTTTTATGCGAACTTCGCGGAGGTTCCGGTCGTCTCCATTTCGCAGCACCAACGCCGTCCCATGCCGCCGGTCAACTGGATCGGCAACGTGCATCACGGTCTGCCGCGCGATCTGCTGCCCTTCACGGCGCGCCCGCGCGGCGGCTATCTCGCCTTCCTCGGTCGCATCTCGCCCGAAAAGCGCCCCGACCGCGCCATCGAGATTGCGACGCGTGCTGGCATGCCGCTCAAGATGGCAGCCAAGGTCGACAAGGCGGACCAGGATTATTGGGACGAGGTGATCGCGCCCATGATCGCAACACATCCCAACGTGGAATTCGTCGGCGAGATCGGCGAGAGCGAGAAGGCCGGGTTCCTCGGCAATGCCACGGCGCTCCTGTTCCCGATCGATTGGCCGGAACCCTTCGGTCTCGTGGTGATCGAGGCCATGGCCTGCGGCACGCCCGTGATTGCGTTCCGCTGCGGTTCCGTCCCGGAGATCCTCGATGAAGGCGTCACCGGTGTGATCGTCGACAATGTCGACAAGGCGGTTGACGCGGTCGGCCAAATCGCAGCATTTGATCGCGCCGCCGTCCGCGCCCGCTTCGAAGACCGCTTCACGGTCGAGCGCATGGCCGAAGACTACCTGGCGATCTATCGCCAACTGGCCGGCGTTCGCACCGAAGCGGCTCATCTGCGGCGTGTCGCGGGCGAAGAGGTCGGCTTGCAAGTCGTCGTCTGAGCCGGAGACGCTCATGGACACGATCAGCGCGGAAGACGTCGTGCATGCGCCCGCCCCCGTCGGGGCGGGTGCGTCGCAAGTGGCTCAGTTCTTCATCCCGGCCGCGGCCTCGCTGCAGGAGCGGCGGCCGCGCACGCTCAAACACGGCGACACATTCGCGGTGTTCGACCACAACGGCGATGCGCTCGCCGGGCCGGGCAGTCCCGAGGGCCTCTATCACCGCGACACCCGTCATCTCTCGCATCTCTATCTCACGATCGGCAAGGCGCGCCCGCTGCTGCTGAGCTCGACGTTGCGCGACGACAATGCGGCGCTCACGTGCGACCTCACCAATCCGGATCTCTACGACGATCACGGAAAGCTCGCGCTCGAGCACGATCTCATCCACCTGCGGCGTTCGCGTTTCCTCTGGAATGCCGCCTGCTTCGAGCGGCTGGCGGTGAAGAACTTCGACGAGCGCCGCCGCCGTGTGCGCGTCGAGATCGCCTTCGCGGCGGACTTTGCCGACATTTTCGAGGTGCGCGGCACGCAGCGCGCGCGGCGCGGCACGCATCATCGCGCCGAGATCGCCAAGGACTGCGTGGCGCTCGCCTATACGGGTCTCGACGACAAGCGGCGCGAGACCGTGCTGCGCTTCGATCCGGCGCCGACGCGGCTCACGGCCGACCGCGCCGTATTCGAGATCGACCTCGGCCCGCGTGAGACGCGGCTGCTCTTCATCGAGGTGCGTTGCGATTCCAGCGTCGCACGCGCGCCGCTGCGCAACTTCTTCGTCGCGCTGCGCGATTCGCGGCGCGCCCTGCGCATCTCGTCCTCTCGGGCCGCCTCGATCGCGACGTCGAACGAGATCTTCAACGAAGCCGTGCGGCGCAGCGTCTCGGATCTCTACATGCTGATGACCGATACGCCGGAAGGGCCGTACCCCTATGCCGGCATTCCATGGTTCAGCACGGTGTTCGGCCGCGATGCGCTCATCACCGCGCTCGAAACGCTGTGGCTCGATCCCAGCATCGCACGCGGCGTGCTGCGTCATCTTGCGGCCAATCAGGCGCAGGTGATGGACCCGGTGGCGGATGCCGAGCCCGGCAAGATCCTGCACGAGATCCGCCAGGGCGAGATGGCCGAGCTCGGGGAGGTGCCGTTCCGCCGCTACTACGGCAGCATCGATTCGACGCCGCTTTTCGTGATGCTGGCCGGCGCCTATCTGGAGCGGACCGGCGACGTCGACAGCGTACGGGACCTCTGGCCGAGCCTCGAGGCGGCGCTCGCCTGGATCGACCAGGATGGTGACCGCGACGGCGACGGTTTCGTGGAATACGGCCGGCGCACCGCCGAAGGCCTCATCAATCAGGGCTGGAAGGACAGCCAGGACTCGGTCTTCCACGCGGACGGCACGCTCGCGCGCGGGCCGATCGCGCTTGCCGAGGTGCAGGCCTATGTCTACGGCGCCTGGCGGGCCGCTGCCGATATCTCCCGCGCGCTCGGTGACGCCGATCGCGCCACGAAGCTCGAAGCGCGCGCCGAGACCTTGCGCCGCCGTTTCGACGAGGTGTTCTTCGACGAAGAGCTCGGCACCTATGTGCTGGCGCTCGACGGCGACAAGAAGCCGTGTCGCGTGCGCTCGTCCAATGCCGGGCATGCGCTGTTCACCGGCATCGCCTATCCGGAGCGCGCCGCCGCGGTGGTCGAGACGCTGATGGAGAGCTCCTCGTTCTCGGGCTGGGGCGTGCGCACCATTGCGGCAACGGAAGCGCGCTACAATCCGATGAGCTATCACAACGGCTCGGTCTGGCCGCACGACAATGCGATGATCGCGGCCGGCTTCGCGCGCTACGGCTTTCGCCGTCAGGCCGCGCGTGTGTTCGGCGGGCAGTTCGCGGCGTCGACCTATATCGATTTGCGGCGGCTGCCTGAGCTCTTCTGCGGTTTTCCGCGCCAACGCAGCCGCGGGCCCACCTTCTATCCGGTCGCCTGCGCGCCGCAGGCCTGGGCGGCGGCCGCGCCGCTCTCGCTCGTGCAGTCGTGCCTCGGCCTGAGCTTCGACGCGCTGCAGCGCCACGTCATCTTCCGCCAGCCCGCTTTGCCCGAGTTCCTCGACAAGGTCGTGCTGCGCCGGATCGCGGTCGGCGGCGGCATGCTGGATGTCGAGCTCCACCGCGTCGGCCGGGAAGTCGCGGTGAATGTGCTATCGCGCCAGGGTGATCTGCGTGTGCTGACGATCGCCTGATCGCACAGCGTCCATCCAGGATCGCGCCGGAACCCCGTGACCAGCGGTGGGTTGACGGATACTCGCGTGACTTGCGCGCGAGCATCCGATCGGCTCCGCTCATGGCGCACGTGGTTCTCCTCGGTGACTCGGTCTTCGACAACGAGGCCTATGTGGCGGGTGGTCCCGACGTGGTGCGGCAGTTGCGTCACGCGCTGCCGACGGGCTCGAAGGCCACACTCTGCGCCACGGATGGCGCAACCGCCTCGGGCGTGTCGCGCCAGCTGCAGCGGATGCCGGGCGATGCCACGCATCTCGACGATTTCAAGCGGCAACGGACCGAGGTGTTCGCGCGATGAGATCGAAGCCGCAACAGGCGCTGACCAAGTCGCTGCACGATGATGCGCTGCCGCGCCTGGTCACGTGCCGCACGGTCCCGCTGCCTGGCGTCACGCTCCACGTTGTCGAAGCGGGGCCGGCGACGGGACCGACACTGATCCTCCTGCACGGTTTCCCCGAGTTCTGGTGGGGCTGGCGCCACCAGATCGCGCCGCTTGCGCGCGCCGGCTTCCACGTCGTGGTGCCGGATCAGCGCGGTTATAATCTGAGCGGCAAGCCGGCGGGCACGGCCTCATATGCGCTCGGCGTGCTGGCGGCGGACGTGATCGGCCTCGCGGATGCGCTCGGAGCCGAGCGCTTTCATCTCGTGGGCCACGACTGGGGCGGCGTCGTCGCTTGGCAGGTCGCGTCAGAACACCCGGATCGCGTCGAGCGGCTCGTGGTGCTCAATGCGCCGCATCCCGGGATTGCGCTCGGCTACGCGCTGCGCCATCCGGGACAATGGCTGCGCAGCACCTATGTGGGGATGTTCCAGGTGCCCTGGCTGCCGGAAATGCTGCTTCGTAGTCGCGACTTCCGGACGCTCACGCGCGCCATGACGACGACCGGCGCGCCCGGCGCCTTCAGCGCATCGGACCTCGCGCGCTACCGCGAAGCGTGGCGCCGGCCCGGCGCGCTCACCGCGATGCTGAACTGGTATCGCGCCATGCGCCGGCGCGATCGGCCGGAGACATCGCGCACGCGCGTGCCAAGCTTCGTGATTTGGGGCCGCAGGGATGCGTTTCTTCAGCCGGGCCTCGCGATTGCAAGTATCGCGCAGTGTGACAACGCACGCATCGCGTGGCTCGATGACGCGAGCCACTGGCTGCATCACGAGCAGCCGGAGCGCGTGGCGGACATGATCATCGGCTTCCTGTCTCGCTAGACTCGCGGCGCCTGTCGCGCCCGCCGCTAGCGGGCTTCCGGCTTCTCCGGCACCACTTCCATGAGCAGCACCGACCGGCCCGTCACCTCGTACTCCGTGTCGAACGCATGCGCGGGCCGGTTCACGATGTCCGGACGGTTGGTGTCGACGAGGCACTCCCAGTGCGTGCCGCCGGGCACTTCGGGGAGCTTGAAGAGCACCACGTCGTGATGCGCGTTGAGGATCAGCAGCAGCGTCCGGTCCGACCCCTTGCGGCGGATGCCGGTTTCCTGCGCGCGGCCGTCGAGCAGCATGCCGAGACAGCGCGCTAGCCCGTCGGTCCACTGCTCCTGCGTCATCTCGGTGCCGGCCGGCGACAGCCAGGTCACGTCCTTGACCCCGATCTCCTCGTTGAACGCACCCGTGAGAAAGCGACCGCGGCGGAACATGGGCTGGCTTTGCCGGATCGCGATCAGCCGCCGCGTGAAGTCGATCAGGGCGCGCGCGTCGTCGTCGATACCTTCCCAGTTCACCCAGCTGATTTCGTTGTCCTGCGCATAGGCATTGTTGTTGCCGCGCTGCGTGCGCGCGAACTCGTCGCCCGCCAGGATCATCGGCGTGCCGCGCGAGAACAGCAGCGTCGCCAGCAGGTTGCGCATCTGGCGGAAGCGCAGCGCGCGGATGTTCGGATCGTCGCTCGGCCCTTCGGCGCCGTAGTTGTTGGACAGATTGTGCGCGTGACCGTCGCGGTTCTCCTCGCCGTTCGCCTCGTTGTGCTTGTCGTTGTAGGAGACAAGGTCGTTGAGCGTGAAGCCGTCATGCGCCGCGATGAAGTTCACCGAGGCCCACGGCTTGCGCCCGCGCTTGTTGAACAGGTCGGGCGAGGCCGAGAGCCGCGTCGCGAGATCGCCGATCGTGCCGGGATCGCCGCGCCAATAGCCGCGCACCGTGTCGCGGAAGCGGTCGTTCCATTCCGCCCAGCCGGGCGAGAAGCGACCGACCTGATAGCCGCCCGGCCCGCAGTCCCACGGCTCGGCGATCAGCTTCACCTGGCTGAGGATCGGGTCCTGCCGGCAGGAGTCGAGGAAGCCGCCGCCCTCGTCGAAGCCATAGGGCTCGCGCGCGAGGATGGTCGCGAGGTCGAAGCGGAAGCCGTCGACATGCATCTCCTGCACCCAGTAGCGCAGCGAGTCCGCCACCATCTGCAGCACGCGCTGATGGCTGAGGTTGACGGTGTTTCCGGTGCCGGTGTCGTTGATGTAGTAGCGTGGGTCGGGCGCGAGCCGATAATAGGAGCTGTTGTCGATGCCCTTGAACGACAGCGTCGGCCCGAGCTCGTTGCCTTCGGCCGTGTGGTTGTAGACCACGTCGAGGATCACCTCGATGCCGGCCTCGTGGAAATGCGCCACCATTTCCTTGAACTCGTTCACCACCGTGCCCGCGAGATAGCGCGGCTGCGGGGCGAAGAAGCTGATCGTGTTGTAGCCCCAGTAATTGCGCAGCCGCTTCTCGACCAGATAATTGTCGTCCACATAGGCGTGGATCGGCAGCAGCTCGACCGCGGTGACGCCAAGGTCGCGGATGTGGTCGACCACCTCCTTCTGCATCATTCCCGCGAAGGTGCCGCGCAGCCCCTGCGGCACGGCCGGATGACGCATCGTGTAACCGCGCACATGGGTCTCGTAGAAGATCGTGCGCTCCCAGGGGATCTGCAGCCGCCGGTCGTGGCCCCAGGTGAAGGCCGGATCGATCACGCGGCATTTCGGGACGAAGGGCGCGCTGTCGCGCTCGTCGAACGAAAGATCCGCCTCCGGCGCGCCGATCGTGTAGCCGAACAGCGCCGGATCCCAGAGCAGCTTGCCCATGATCTGCTTGGCGTAAGGATCAAGCAGCAGCTTGTTGGGGTTGAAGCGATGCCCCGCGGCCGGCTCATAGGGCCCGTGCACGCGGTAGCCGTAGAGCATGCCGGGCCGCGCATCCGGCAGATAGCCGTGCCAGACCTCGTCCGTATATTCGGGCAGCTCGATGCGCGCGATCTCGGCTTTGCCGTAGCGATCGAACAGGCAGAGCTCCACCTTGGTGGCGTGTGCCGAGAACAGGGCGAAGTTCACCCCGAGGCCATCCCAGGTGGCGCCCAGCGGGTATGGCATGCCTTCCAGCACGCGCCAGGACCGCTGCTTCGCGGTCGCCGGCTTCTCAGGGGCAGGCGTCGTCTGATCGTGGATGTTCATGGGCAAACTCGCGCGATAACTCCCAACGCCTGGACGGCGAAAGGGTTGCGCGCGAGCTGCGCGCGGGGCGGCGGCCGTTACCGCTACGTCCGCCCCGGCTCGGTCGGAAGCAATTGATCAGGCGACGTTGCGCCGCGGCTCGGGCATCTCACCGGGCCGGAAACCCGGACGCGCGCAATTGATCAGCCACGGCGTGCCGAACCGGTCGGTGACATCGCCGAAGCGCAGCGCCCAGAAGGTCTCGCCGATCGGCATGCGCACGTTGCCGTTCTCGGCGAGCGCCGCGAATACGCGATCGGCCTCCGCCGGATCGTCGATGTTGAGCGTGACCGACATGCCCTGCATGGGCTGGTAGTGCTCGCCATAGGAATCGGAGGCCATCAGGAACTGGTCACCGAACTTGAGGCAGGCATGCATGATGCTGTCGCGGAATTCGGCCGGGACGAACTCCTCGGCCGGCGTTCCGCGATACGGGAAGATCGCCTGCATTTCGCCGCCGAGAAGCGTCTCGTAGAAGCGCATGGCGGTTTCGCACTGGCCGTTGAAGTTGAGGTAGGCATTCGCGCGCATGGATCTCTCCTGATGTCTGACGTGTCTGTGTGACCTGTCGCGATGTCACGGGCCGGTATTGATCACCTGGCCGCTCATCGGATCGAACGGCGAGGAGAAGTGCTCGTGCACGATGCGCCACTGGCCGCTGCTCTTGCGGCAGACGCCGGTGACGCGCATCCAGCCGATCTTTTCCTCGCCGTTGCAGCTGCCGCCGCAGCGGGCGATGTAGTGGAAATAGGCGAGGTCCTGGCTCGTGGTGATTGCGAGCTCGCTGATGTCGAAGATCATCTCGCCGCCGCTCGGCATGTAGGAGAAGCAGGTCTCCCAATGCTTGCGGTAGGCCTCGCGGCCCTTGAATTGGAGGGCGCCGATGGCGTCGAACGCCAGGACATCCGGCGTGTAGCAGGCCATCACGGTCTCGAGCTCCTGGGCCTTGGCCGCGGCCGCCCAGCGATCGATGAGGGCGCGGATCTCGCCCTCGGCGGTGGTCCGGCTCAGTGTCGCGGCTTCCATTGTCTCTCTCCCCTTACTGACAGACGGTGACAGGGGCCGCGGCGGGACCGCGGCCCTTCGCCTGGAAGACGTGGGCGGGGGAGCCGTGCCGACAGGTGGCGCAAGATTTTTTCGAAGCGGCGGTTTTCCTCGGAAACCCGTGTCGGTTCCGGGCCTTGGCCGATCAGCGCGTGAGATTGCCGTAGATCTTCCGCAGAGAGTCCTTCACTTGCCGCAGCTCGCTGGCCGAGAGGCCCGCCATGGCGGTGCGCTCCAGGCGGTGCGCGATCGGGATCAGCTCGGCGATCAGCTTCTCGGCCTTGGCGGTGACCTGCACCGTGACCTCGCGATTGCTGTTGGCCGAGCGTGCGCGCGTGACCAAGCCCTGTTGCACGAGGCGCGTGACCAGGCGCGAGAGCGTCGAGACGTCGATGCTGGTGTGCGCCGCGAGATCGATCTGCCGCAGCGGCCCCATTTGCGAGAGCGTGACCAGTACGCGCCAAGTCGCGATGCTGAGCCCGTGCGCGTCCAGCGCTTCCGCCGAGAAGCGCGCGACCAGCGCGGCGCCGACACGGTTGATCAGGTAGGGCAGATAGTCGGCGAGGTCGAGGGTCTTGGGGCGCGCCATGTCGGGTCTCGAATAATCGTCGGCGAGACGTCCCACGCGATCCGCCGACCTGTCAATTTCGGGGCATGCCCGTGCAGTGCAGCAACGATTTCCAGCTCACTCCAGACTATTGCATTTGCAACAGTTGCGAAAGCACTCCATACTCCCCGGGTCCGGAGTCACCCCGATGACCCAGCAAGCTGCATTCCGCCGCGCCATGCGCACCATGACCAGCGCCGTCTCGGTGGTGACGACCGCGTGGCAGGGCCGGCGCTTCGGCATGACGGCGACGGCCGTGACCTCGCTCTCGGTCGAGCCGCCCTCGCTGCTGGTCTGCGTCAACCGCGCGGCTTCGCTGCACGATCCCGTGCTCGCGGCGCGTCGCTTCTGCCTCAACATCCTCCATGCGGACCAGGCCGAGCTCGCTCAGGCCTTCGGCGGCGGTCGCGCCGGCGAGGATCGATTCGGCTGCGGCGCGTGGGGCGAGCGTGAAGGCGTGCCTTGCCTCGAGCCCGCGCAGGCCAACCTGTTCTGCGCGGTCGACGCGGTATTTCCCTACGCGACCCATTCGATCGTGGTCGGCAAGGTCGCCGACGTGCGGGTCAGCGACACCGTCACGCCGCTGCTCTACCAGGATGGCCGCTATACTGTGGGCCTGGGCGAGGGCGTCGACTGGGTCGTGTCGATCGGCGGATGACATAACAACGAATACGGGAGGACGTCATGGAGTTCGGCTACTTCACGCTCAGCGATAACCACTACGAGAACAACACTCGCTCGCCGAACCAGTTCGTCGCCGACATCACGGCCGAGGCGCTCTATGCCGACGAGCTCGGCATGCATTCGGCCTGGATCGGCGAGCATCACTTCAACTCGCTCGGCGTGCTCTCCTGTCCGGACCTCGTGCTCGCCTATATCGCGGCGCGCACCAAGCACATCCGCCTCGCGCCGGCCGTGACCGTGTTGCCGCTGCATCATCCGATCCGTGTCGCCGAGCAATGGGCGACGCTCGACCTTCTCTCCAACGGCCGTGTCGATTTCGCGGCCGGGCGCGGCTACGACAAGCGCGAATACGATCCCTTCCACGTCTCGTTCGCGGACAACCAGTCGATCTTCGAGGAAGGGATGGAGCTGGTGCGCCGGCTCTGGTCCGAGGACGGCCGCATCACCCATCGCGGCAAGCACTATTCCTTCGAGGACGTGCGCATCACGCCGAAGCCGGTGCAGCGGCCGCTGCCGGCTTACGTCGCCTCGTTCTCCAAGCCCTCGATCGAGCTCGCGGCGCGTCTCGGCTGCGGACTGATCGTCGCACCCTTCGCGGCTGCGATGAGCTTCGGCGGGCTCAAGCAGGTGGCGGACCTCTATCACGAGTCCTGCGCGAAGTTCGGCACCAAGCCGGGCCGCTTGATGTGCAGCTACTTCACGCATTTCGCCGACACGCCCGGTGAGGAGGCCGCGCAGCGTGCGCGCCAGATCCGCTACTACAAGGAATGCGTGATCCCAGCCTTCCCGGGCGATCCCAAGACCGCGCCGCCGAGCTACCGCTATTTCATCGACATGGTGGAGCGGCTGCAGAAGGTGAAGCCCGAGGACCTGACCGAGAACTCCGTGCTGGTCGGCAATTCCGCGCGCATCACCGAGACCTTGAAGAAGGTCGAGGCGGCGGGCTTCTCCGAGGTGATCCTCTACTTCAATGTCGGCCTCAAGCCGCACGCCCAGGTGAAGGACGAGATGGCCCGCTTCATGACCGAAGTGGCGCCTGCCTTCGAAGGCGCGCACAAGGCGCGAGCCGCGTAGCAATAAAGCCGTAGGGTGGGCAAAATCGCCCGCACTCACACTTCGGGTTAGGATGCCCCTCGAAAGCGATTTTGCCCACGCGTGCTGAGTCGCGAGTCAGCGCGCGTGGGCATCGCGCTCGGAATGATCGTGTGTGGAAGCGCCGAGAAGGCGCGCTGCCCACCCTACGAAGCGATCCTGAGGCCACGCCGCCCGCCCTCACACCGTCACTTGCGTGCCAATCTCCACCACGCGCCCGGTCGGGATCTGGAAGAAGTCGGAGGCATCGCTGGCGCTGCGCGCCATGGCGATGAACAGACGGTCCTGCCAGAGCGGCATGCCGGATTCGGCGGCCGGCTTGAGCGAGCGGCGCGAGAGATAGAACGACGTCGACATGATGTCGAACTTGAAGCCCTGCTTGCGCGCGATCGCGAGACCCTTCGGCACGTTCGGCGCTTCCATGAACCCGAAGGTCAGGGTCAGCGTCATGAAGCGCTCGCTCAGCGGGTGCAGCTTCACGCGCGACGTCTCGGGACAGCGCGGCGCGTCGGCGGTCTCGATGGTGAGAATGACGTTGCGCTCGTGCAGCACCTTGTTGTGCTTGAGATTGTGCAGCAGCGCGGTCGGCGCGTAGTCCGGATCCGAGGTGAGGAACACGGCCATGCCGGGCACGATCGGCGGCGGCTTGCGCTCCAGGCTGCGCACCAGGGAATCGAGCGGCACCTCGCTGCGCCGCGTCTTCTGGCGCAGGATCGACGTGCCGCTCTGCCACGTGGCGATCAGCACCACCATGCAGATGCCGAACACCAGCGGTAGCCAAGCGTACTCGACGATCTTCAGGAGGTTGGCTGCGAAGAAGCCCGTATCGACGAGCACGAGCGGCGCCACCAGCAGCGCGGCCGTGGCCGGGCGCCAGCGCCACAGCTTCCAGATCACCAGGAAGGCGAGCAGGCCGTCCACGAGCATGGTGGTCGCCACCGCGATGCCGTAGGCCGAAGCGAGCTTGCTCGAGGTCCCGAACAGGATCACGAGCAGCAGCACGCCGATCAGCATGATGTGGTTCACGCGCGGGATGTAGATCTGTCCCTTCTGGCCTTCCGAGGTGTAGCGGATCTCGAAGCGCGGCAAGAGGCCGAGCTGGATCGCCTGCTGAGTGAGCGAGTAGGCGCCTGTGATCACGGCCTGGCTCGCGATGATCGTCGCGGCGGTGGCCAGCACGATCAGCGCGGGCAGCAGGTTTTCGGAGACCAGGTGATAGAACGGGCTCGAGGCGGTGCCCGGATTGGCGAGCACCAGCGCGCCCTGGCCGAAATAATTCAGCACCAGTGACGGCAGCACGAGGCCGAGCCAGGCCGTCTGGATCGGCTTGCGGCCGAAGTGGCCGAGATCCGCATAGAGCGCCTCGCCGCCCGTCACCGCGAGGAAGACCAGCCCCACGGTCACCAGGGAGATGCCGCCGTGCTCCACCAGGAAGCGCGCCGCATAATACGGATTGAGCGCGGCGAGAATGCCCGGCGCATCCGCGATATGCACGAGCCCCGAGACGGCCAGCGTGGCGAACCAGATCAGCATGACCGGTCCGAAAAAGGCTGCGACCCGCGCGGTGCCGCGCTGCTGCACGGCGAACAGCCCGACAAGGATGCCGATCGCGATCGGCACGACGTAGTCCTGGAAGCGCGGCGCCACCAGCTTCAGGCCTTCCACCGCGGAGAGCACCGAGATCGCCGGCGTGATCAGCGAGTCCGCATAGAACATGGCGGCACCGATGACACCGAGCAGGAACACGATGCCGCCGCGCCGGCCGAGCGCCCGATAGGCGAGCGCGGTGAGCGAGAGCGTGCCGCCTTCGCCGTTGTTGTCGATACGCAGCAGCAGCAGCACGTATTTCAGCGTGACGACGACGATCAGCGCCCAGAGGATGAGCGAGAGAATCCCGAACACCGCTTCCGGGGTCGCCGGTCCGTCGCCGACCGCGGCATGCAGGGCTTCGCGGAAGGCGTAGAGCGGGCTGGTGCCGATATCGCCATAGACGACGCCGACGCTGCCCAGGGTGAGCGCCCAGAAGCCGCCGTGAGCGTCGCTGCTTTCGCCGTCGAGAGTGGTCTCAGCCATCAGCCACGCTTTGCCTGCTTGTGCCGCAATCCGGGCGCGGCCGAACTCGTATCAACGCGCACCGGCGTGCCTCCGTTCGCGGCTGGCGTTCCGGGAAGAAAAGGGCCGCCGCGCGGCCGGTCCTGGCTCCGGATGGGACAATTGAATCGAATCCGGCCGGGAGGGGCCGATCCGGCGCGGACTATATCCGTATCAGGAATGGGGGAATACGGGTCTCACGTCATGCAGCAACAGCGCGGTGACGATCAGTGGTTCGAACCGCCTACCTTCAGCGGCGTCTTGGCCTGTCGCTCATCGCTTGCGGCACGGGAGCAGGCGCGGCCTCGTTGCCGTTCCCGTCGATGAAATCAACCGGCGTCCCCTTGCGCACCAGCTTCGCCAGCGCGATCGCGTCCCAGTTGGTGAGCCGCACGCAGCCATGCGACTCGGTCTTGCTGATGTTCTCGGGCGCCGGCGTTCCGTGCAGGCCGTAGCTGTCGGCCGAGAGCGCGATCCAGACGAGGCCGACCGGATTGTTCGGTCCCGGCTTCACCTTCACGGGCTCCTTGGCGGTCTGGCCCTTGAAGGCGTAGCGCGGGTCGTAGCGGTAGACCGGATTGGGCGAGACGTATTTCACCTCGACGCGGCCGCTCGGCGCCGGCTTGTCCTCGCTGCCGATGGAGATCGGGAAGTAGGCGGCGAGCTTGCCGTCCGCGGCGAACACGCGCATCGCGCGCTCGCTCTTGTTGATCTCGACGCGCGTACCGTCGCCCGTCTCGTTGCGCTTGCCGTTGTGCTTCGCCTGCGCGCGACCGAGGCCGACGAGCTCGCCATCGAGCGGCGGCACATTGGCCACCATGATCTCGCTGCCGGCCTCGAGCTTCTTGCCCTTGTTCAGCGTGACGAGTACGTCCTCCGAGATGTGGAATTTCTCGGCCAGCAGCTCGCGCGGCGTGTGATAGCCGAGGCGCGGCAGCTTGCTCATCTCGCGGTAGTCCTTCGGGATGCGCTTCACGAAGGGCCCTTCGACGTCGTCTTTGCTGATCGTGTAACGGATCACCACATCATCCGTCGGCGCGAGGCGGGCCCAGGTGTCGGCATCGAGCGCGCCCGTGGGCGTGAGGCCGTTCGCCTGCTGGAAGGCTGCGAGCGCCTTCTGGAAATTGGTGCCGTCCTTGGCGTCGATCTGGCCCGGCGAGAAGCGCGCCCGTGCGAGCAGCACTTGCGCCTTCATCACCAGCGGATCGAGCTTGGCGGGTTGTTTCTTCGCCTGTGTCTTTTCGTTCTTCGCCTTCTCGGCTTTCTTCCCCGGCGCCGGCGCGAATTGCGCCGTGTTGACGGCTTCAGCCGTGAGCGGCGCATCCTTCGCGGCCGCGGGGTTCACCGCCAGCGCCGCGCCGAGCAGACAAAGAATCACAGAAGGTCGCATTTTCACACCTGTGTCGTGCATTAAACGACAGCAGGGCAGCGAAGTTCCGCGTCAGGCGGGATCGAGCAGGCTCGCAGCACCGAGCAGGGCCGGCTCGCTACGCGTGATCACGAAGGTCGGGATCGCCGCGAGGTAGTCGCGGAAGCGTCCCTTGGCCTCGAAGCGTGCGCGGAACGACGACTCCGCGAAGGCTGCGCCGAGCCGCGGCACGATGCCGCCCGCGATATAGATGCCGCCCTGCGCGCCGAGCGTGAGCGCGAGATTGCCCGCGACCGTGCCCAGCATGGCGCAGAACATCTCGGTCGCGGCCCGCGCGTGCGGATCCTCGGCCTCGGTGCGCGGATCGGTGACCTGTGCGGCCGTCAGCGGCGCGGCGCGCACGCCGTCGATCTCGCATAGCGCATTGTAGAGGTTGACCAGCCCGGCGCCGCACAGCACGCGCTCGGCCGAGACATGATCATAGCGCCGCCGCATGAGATCGAGCACCTCACTCTCCCGCGCGTCGGCCGGCGCCATGGTGACGTGCCCGCCTTCGCCCTGGATCGGCACCCAGGTCTCCGCAGAGCGCACAAGGGCGCTCACGCCCAGTCCGGAGCCGGGTCCGAGAATGCCGATCGGCGCATCGGCCAACGCCGTGCCGCAGCCGACCTGCTGGCGCTCGGCCGGCGCCAGCCGCGGCACCGCCAGCGCATTGGCGACGAAATCGTTGATGACCCGCAGGCGCCGCAGCGCGAGCGCGCCACGCAGCGCCTCGATCGAGAAGCGCCACGGATGATTGGTCATCGAGATCTGATCGCCCGTGACGGGTGCCGCGATCGCCAGCACCGCCTGGTCCGGCCGCTCGTCGGGAAACTTGGCGAAGTAGAATGCGATCGCATCCGCAATGGTCGGATAGTCGTCGGTCGCCAGCACGCGCACGCGCGCGAGCGTGCCGTCGGGCTGCACCAGCGCGAAACGCGCATTGGTGCCGCCGATATCGCCCACCAGCCCGACCGGCGCTGTCGCGGTCGCGGGTGATGTCCTGCGTGCCTGTCGTGCCATGCCTGAATCCCGGCGCCCCGTCCGGATAATAGCGTGGTCCGCGGCCGGTTCCGCCCCAACCGCCTCAGGGCACGAGCTCGGCCGGGACGCTGTCCGGCGTGTAGCCGCGCGGCCGGTTGGCCTCGAGCTTGCTCCAGAGCGGCCAGATCAACGCGGCGCCGGCGGCGAGGGCCCCGAGCACTTCCCAGCGTGGCACGATAACCAGCAGCACCAGTGGCGCGCCGATGAAGAACAGGGCGCCGACCACCATCACGACGGCAGCGGTCGTGTGGGCGCTTTCGGTGCTGCCCGCGAGATAGCGGATGGTGGTCATGCGCGCGGCTGCGAGCCGCGCATGCAGGTCGCGGACGAACGCCGCGTAGGCTTGCGCCTGCGCGTCGTCGGCGAAGCCGTAGGCCGAGCCGCCGTTGACGGTGAGGAGCCGGCCGTCGCGAAACTGGATCTGGCACGTGCCGACGTCGCCGCTCTTGTGCACATGCATCACTTGCAGGCGGATCGTCGTGATCTCGGTGAACGCGTAGCGGCGTTCTTCTCCGTCATGGCTCCAGGCAAGCGCATCCTGCGTCAGTCTGACGCCCTGGTTAGAAAGCCGAAAGGCAAAGCGCCCGCGGCCCTCGCGCAGGAAGACGGGATGCTCCTGGTCCGGAACGGTTTTCTCGGGCGGCGCTGCGGCGGGGATCATAGGGCGGGCTCGGGTGTCCACCGGATAAGTCGCCCCTGACCGGCATCCGGTTCGAGCCGCCGTCCGGGCTTGCCCTGACTTGATCCGATAGCGGATCCCGGCCTGAATCGCGCTGGTTCGGCAGAGACAGGGCAGGCGATGCGCGGCTTGAAGATCTTCGGTTTCGTGTTGGCGATCATCGCCTTCCTGGGCGCCGCACTCAACGTCGCGAGCTTTGTCATCATTCATTCGGTCCTTGCGGATTACGGCCAGGACCTGATGGCGAGCTTCGGCCATTTCGGCGCCGACCTGCTTTCCACGGTCGAGATCGACTCCCGCCTGATCTTCCTCGCGCTGCTCGGCACGCTCGTTGCGGCCGGCTTCGAGCTGGTCATCGGCGCCGTGATCGTGATGCGCGGCTCGCGCCGCTGGCGCTGAAGCATCTCCGGCACCGGTCAGGCCTGCCTGTCGATGAAGCCTTCGACGATCTCGAATTCGTGGAGCTCGTTGCAGTAGGGGCAGTCGACCGGGATGATGATGTTGCGGATCTGCAGCAGATTATCGAGATCCGCGCCGATGCCGCTGTCGATCGGCCGCTCCGCCTTCGGGCACATGAACATCACGACGCCCTGGGTCCAGTCCGGATGGATCGCGCGCGACTGCACGTGATGGCAGGCGACGCATTCGAACGACCATTGTTCGAAGGGCAGCTTCAGGCGCGGATGCGGGGCACGCCGGAACAGGCGCGTTGCGCTCCCGCAACGCTCGCACGGCGGTCGTGCGGATGGCCCTCGATCGGCGCTGCGGATCGTCGTCACGTCAAAGCCCCATTCGCGGGGAGAACGATTCCAGCATATTTTGCGCGCTCCAGCCACATCGGCGCGCCGACGCAAGCTCACCGCGCAAAGCACGCGCCCGGTCTGTTATATATGGGCGCAACGAGCTCCGGAGGCGCGCTGTCTCGCGTCCGCGATCGGCCGCTGCCCAACTCGTGACGGAGCACCCGGACGTTGACGCAATCGCGGCGCGTCTCTAATCCGACTTCCCTACAGGCGCACGCGCGGAACTCTGGGGCGTGCGCCTTCGCTTCACGCATCCTGCGCGCGCGTACTGGTGAAATAGCACCAATTGTCGTTGGGTCAGGAACCCAACGCTTCGGTTGCCGCTTGACGGGACGCGGCATCAGCGCCGCTGACCCAGGAGATGCATATGAAGCGTACCGTTCTCGCGGGCGTCGCCGTCTTGGCATTGACCCTTCCGGCTTTCGCGCAAACCACCATCACGACCGAGTCGCCCGCCGTCGGCGCGACCGTCACGATCGCGCCCGAGCAGCGCACCAGGATCAAGGAATATGTGGTGCAGCAGAAGGTGCGGCCGGTGACGGTCGAGAAGCGCGTCACCGTCGGCGCCACGCTGCCGGCCGACGTCGAGCTCCATTCGGTCCCGTCCGATTGGGGTCCTGGCCTTGGTCGCTATCGCTACGTCTATTCCGGCGATGACGTCGTGCTCGTCGAGCCGTCCTCGCGCCGGGTCATCCAGGTGATCGAATAATCACCTGCGACACGTTTCGCGGAACATCCCGGGCGCGGCGTCCGGGATGTTCCTGCGCGCGCAAATGACTAAAGGCTGTGCGGCGCGGGCAAGGAAATCTTGACCACGCCGGAAGGCCGCGCTGCCGATAGGGCAGCGTGTCAATTGCGAAGGAGCCGTTTAGCCCTCCGTTAAAGCGCGTGGCGCAGTTTCACAGCGCATGAACGGGGATGCTGTGCAATGCGCGTGGTGATGTGGAGCGTGACTCTCTTCGCGATGGCGACCACGGTCGATACCTACTGGTATGACGGCCGCTACATGCAGACCGTCGTGCGCGTCGCCACGAACATCTTTCGCCACATGTGGTGACCTTGGCCTGAGCCGCAGCACGGTTCAAACGGCTGCCTACCCGCGGGGGCAAGCCGTGAAATGGAACTCAATGGAACTTTGAGAACTTGTCTGGCACGGGGCCTCACCGGTCGGGTGGGCCAGACGGGGCCGGAGCCATGACGAACCCATCGGACGATCCCAAAAGTGCGGCGTCCAACGCCGAGTCCGAGCCTTCGCCCGCGGCGGAGAGCGCCCAGTTCGAGAGCGAGGTGAAGGCGCGGGAAGAGCAGGGCGAGGACGTTCACGAGCTCCGCCGCCGCTACCTGATCCGCCGCTTCTGGCGCAGCGCGCGCGGCTTCTGGGGCCGGCGCGGGCGCAAGACCGCCTGGTTTCTCTCCATCGGCCTGATCGTCATCCTGCTGCTGAACGTCGCGGCCGCCTACGGCATGAACCTGTGGAACCGGGCGATCTTCGACGCGCTGGAGAAGAAGGACGCGCCGACCGTCCTGTTTCTCTCCGGGCTCTATTTCGCGATCCTCGCGGCCAGCGTCGCCGTGATGGTGACGCAGGTGTTCGCGCGTATGACTCTGCAGCGCCGCTGGCGCCGCTGGCTCACCGACACCATCACGGATCGCTGGCTCGCCTCCGGCCGCTATTACCAGCTCAACCTGGTGAGCGGCGATCACCAGAATCCCGAATACCGCATCGCCGACGATGTGCGCATCGCCACCGAGTCGCCAGTCGACTTTGTCACCGGCGTGCTCCACGCATTCCTCTCCGCCGCCACGTTCATCGTCGTGCTCTGGACCATCGGCGGCTCGCTCGACTTCACGGTTGCGGGCGTTCACGTGCATGTGCCGGGATTCCTCGTCGTCGCGGCGGTCCTCTATGCGGTGATCGCGAGCGGCGCGATGCTGGTGATCGGCCGCCGCTTTGTCACGGTCTCCGAGCAGAAGAACCAGGCGGAGGCCGAGCTCCGCTACCTGCTCACGCGCCTGCGGGAGAACGGCGAGAGCATCGCGATCATCCAGGGCGAGCCCGAGGAGCGCGCCGGCGTCGATCGCTCGCTGCGCAAGGTGCTGCGCACCTGGCGCGACATCTGCTTCCAGACCATGAAGACCACCGTCGTCTCGCAGACTTCGAGCTACATCGCTCCGGTGCTGCCGATCATCCTGTGCGCACCGAAGTTTCTGGACGGATCCATGTCGCTCGGCCAAGTGATGCAGGCGGCCTCCGCCTTCGGCATCGTTCAGACGGCGTTCAACTGGATCGTCGACAATTATCCCAAGCTCGCCGACTGGACCGCGTCCGCGCGCCGCGTCGCCTCGCTCGAAATGTCGCTCGATGCCCTCGAGCGCGCGGAGCGCGGCGAAGGCGAGGCCGCAGGAAGGATCACGATCGGCGAGGGCGAGGGCGCCGCGATCCGCCTGCGCGACCTTTCGGTCACACTCGATGACGGCACCGCGGTGGTGGAGGACACCGACGTCGCCATCCAGCCCGGCGAGCGCGTGCTGGTGATGGGCGAATCCGGAACCGGCAAGAGCACGTTGGTGCGGGCGATCGCCGGGCTCTGGCCCTGGGGCGACGGCAACATCGAGGTTCAGAAGGGCTCCAAGCTCATGCTGCTGCCGCAGCGGCCCTACATCCCGATCGGGACGCTCCGTCGTGCCGCGACCTATCCGGACGCCGCGGACAGCCGTAGCGTCGAGGAGGTTGCGAAGGCGTTCCGCCGGGTCGGCCTCGGCCATCTGGTCGAGCGCCTCGAGGATGAGGCCCCCTGGGACCAGACGCTCTCCGGCGGCGAGAAGCAGCGGCTCGCCTTCGCCCGCATCTTCCTGCATCACCCGGACATCATCGTGCTCGACGAGGCGACCGCCGCACTCGATCCGGAGAGCCAGGACAGCCTCATGGCTCTGCTCAGCGATCATCCCGAGAAGGTGACGCTGATCAGCGTCGGCCACCGGCCGGAGCTCGAGGTCTTCCACAACCGCAAGATCGTGCTGGAGCGCCGGCGCGGCCGCGCCAAGCTGGTGAGCGACGTGTATCTCAAGGAGACGCCCGGCAAGCGCCGTCTGCTGCGCCGGCTCCTGCGGCGACGCAAACGCGCGGCTTAGGAGAGCTTGCGGCGCGCTACTTCTTCGCGGCCCGCTCGGCCATCAGCCGTCGGATGCGGTCGACGACGATCTGCGGCTCATACGGCTTGTTCAGCATCGGCCCGCTCTCGCACAGATCGCCCGCGACGTCCGCGGCGCGCATCGGCGTGCCGACCAGGATCACGTGCAGGCCCGGCTTGTGCTGCCGCACCCATTGGGCGAGGCCGAAGCCGTCAAGCCGGCCCGGCATCTCGACGTCGGACAGGACGATGTCGACCGAGAGATCCCCATGATCGAGCACCGTGACGGCTTCTTCGGTGCTGGCCGCTTCGATCACCTTGTAGCCGCAGTCGCGCAGATATTGCGCGATCATCATGCGCACCAGCACCTCGCCCTCGGCGACGAGCACGCAGTCTGCGCCGGCCGGCGCGTCCGACACAGTCTCTTCGAAACTCATTGGCTGGAACCGGAGATGAGCTCTTTGATGCGGCGGATCAAGCGGACCGTGTCGTAAGGCTTGCTGAAGGTGGCGTCCACGATCTCGGGCCGCGGTTGCTCCGGGAAGTGACCCGAGGCCACCACGATCTTCATGTCGGGCCAGGTCTCGCGCACCTTGGAGGCGAGGGCGAGGCCGTCCAGTGTGCCGGGCATGCGGATGTCGGTGAGCATGAGATCGACGGATGTCGAACTGCGCAATACCGTAAGCGCCTCTTCGGCATTGGCCGCCTCGATCACGACCAGCCCGGCGTCCCGCAGGTCGTCGGCGACCAGCAGGCGGACCATGATCTCATCCTCGACCACCAGCACGGCGGCGCGCCGCGGCGCAGGTTCGGGAAACAGAGTATGCACGGATGCGGTCATTCCTGGGACACCTCGGCACGACCTGGAACGTGCAGGTGCCGATTCGGTTCCGGAGCGCCGGAGCGCACAGTTAACCAGGGGTGTGAGGCTCGGAAGTCGCTGACGAAGCGAAGAATTTTCACTGCTGACTTTCGTGCGGCTTTCGCCCAGGCTTGTTCGCTACCCGACATTCGGCTGTGTCAGCTACAGATCATGGGGCGTCCGATGCTTACCTTCGCTTGTCATGCCGATACGGTCCGGACCGTCGAGGCCGAATTCAGCGCGCTGATCGTCGCGGGCTGGACCGGACGCGACACGGCCGCCCTCGAGCATCACATCGAGGAGCTTGCCGCCCTCGGCGTGCCGCGTCCCTCGTCGGTCCCGGTGTTCTATCGCACCAGCGTCAACGGCGTGACGCAGGCGACGCGGCTCGAAGTCCTGGGCCCCGACACCTCGGGCGAGGTCGAGCCGGTTGTCATCGCGCTCGCGGACGGAATGTGGCTGGGCGTGGGTTCGGACCACACCGACCGCAAGGCCGAGACCATGGGCATCGCACTGTCCAAGCAGCTCTGCGGCAAGGTGCTCGGCCGCGATCTCTGGCGCTTCGCCGACGTCGTCGAGCACTGGGACCAGCTGATCATCCGCGCGCATGTCGTGATCGACGGCAAGCGCGTGCTCTATCAGGAGGGCCCCTTGGCGCGGATGCGCACGCCCGCGAACCTGCTCTCGCTCTACGACGGCAGCACGGCGCTGAAAGCCGGCACCGTGATGTTCTGCGGCACCGTCGGCGCCATCGGCGGCATCCGCCCGGCAGAGCGCTTCGAGATGGAGCTCGAGGATCCGGTGCGCCGCCGCAAGCTCACGCATGCATACGACATCGTCGCGCTGCCAGTGGTCACGTGACGGGCCGTAGGACGGGTTTGCCGCGCAGCGGCGTAACCCGCCGCAAGCCCATCAACACGCCCATGCGCCTATCGAGAGTCAGCCGGCGGGTTACGCTCGACTTTCGTCGAGCTAACCCGCCCTACAAAGCCTACACCGCCGGTCGCGCCAGGCGCATGATCTCGCCGGCATTGCGGCTGTCCTCGAGCGACCAGACCGCATCGATCAGCCGCTTCGCATCGACGCCTGGCGCACCGTAGGCGACGAGATCGGCGACCTTGGCCTCGATCTCCGCATCCGTGAGCGGACACTCCAGGCTGCCGCGCGCCTCGTCGACACGCTTGGTGAGCACGGAGCCATCGTTCAGTGCAATCGTGATCACGGCGGCGCTCACCGGAATGCTCGCATCCTCGATGACCGTCACCTTCTCGCGCAGCGCCAGCACGGCCGGATCCTTCACGACCGCGTCGGAGAACTGCTTGATGCCGGCCGCGCGCTGCAGCAGCGCGACCGCGATGCTGTGCTGCGCGCTCACTTGCGCCTCGCGGCCGGTCGTGACGTTCGGACGGTCGGTGCGCTCACGCAGCAGCGAATGTCCCGCCACCGTGATGCGCGTGATGCGCTCCGCCGCGATCTCGTTCTCCTGCGCGAGCGCGAGGCAGGCATCGATCACCGGGTTGAGCACGACGCCGCACGGATAGGGCTTGTAGGTGTTGGCGAGGATCTCCCAGCGCGAATGGAGCGCGAGGAGGATCGCGTTGAAATCCGGCCCGTCGCCCATGACATGCGCGAAGCCGCGCGGACCCTCGAGCGGCCGGTCCGGTCCCGCGAGGCCTTTCTGCGCGAGCAGGGCCGCGAGGAGGCCGCCGCGCGCCGACTGCCCGACGCCGACGCTCTTCGCCATATGGCCGAGCGTCTCGATCAGGCCCGAGGATTGCGCCGCCGCGCTGCCGAGCGCCCAGACCGTATGCTTGGCATCGAGGCCGAGCAGCTTGGCCGCAGCTGCAGCGGCGCCGAACACGCCGCAGGTCGAGGTAATGTGCCAGCCGCGCCGATAGTGCTCAGGCGAGACCGCATTGCCGAGCCGGCACTCGACGCCGATGCCGAGCACCAGCGCATGCAGCAGATCCCGCCCGCTCACCGGCTGCGTCTCGGCGATCGCCAGCACGACGGGCGCCACCGGCGCGGTCGGATGGATGATGGTCGGAATGTGCGTGTCGTCGAAGTCGAAGACGTTGCCGGCTGCCGCATTGAGGAACGCCGCCGTGAGAATGTCGGCGCGCTCCGGTCGGCCGATCACGGTTGCGGCGGGCGGGCCCGCGAGCGGGAGCAGCACGGCGCCGGCATGCTCCATCGCCTCATCGCGGCAGCCGCCCAGCGCGCAACCCAGGAAGTTGAGCAGCGAGCGCTTGGCCTCGTGCACGACCCGAGCCGGCAGGTCGGCCGGCGTGCTGGCGACGAGAAAGCGAGCGAGCTGCCGGCTGACATCCGCGGACTCTTTCATGCGTGCACGCCCCTCGTTCTGCCCAGGCTCCTGCCATCATGCGACAGGAGGTGTCGCGGGTAGAAGAGGGGGGGAACGCATGGCCCCTTGCGCGGGACGCAAGGGAAGAGAAAGGCCGTTCGCGGGGTTCATATTGTGGGGCGAGATGCGCCCGCATTGGCCGCGCAAGGAATGACGCGCGCGCGTCACGCCTTCCCTTGCTGGAGGCGCCAGGCCTCGTATTCCTTCAGCGTGGCTTCGCTCGGTGGGAAGTTGCCCGCGAGCGGCGCGCCCGCGAGCACGCGCTTGGCGATCCAGGCCTCCATGGCGTCCTGCTCCAGCGCCTCGCGCACGATCTCGGCCGCCAGATGCCGCGGCACCACCACGACGCCGTCCGCATCGCCCACCATGATGTCGCCCGGATAGACCGCGACGCCGCCGCAGGCGATCGGCCGCCCATGCTCCAGCGCGTGATGCACCACGCGGTTGACCGGCGGGCTCGGCGCCGCCGCAAACACCGGCATGGCGAAGCCTGCGATCTGCGCGCTGTCGCGCACGCCGCCATCCGTGACGATGCCGGCGCCGCCGCGCACCATCAGCCGCGACACCAGGATGTCGCCGCAGCAAGCCGCATCCGTCTCCTCGCGGCAGTCCATCACCAGCACGTGCCCGCTCGGCGTCTGCTCGAAGGCCTCGCGCTGCACGATGTTGGAGTCCGGCTTCACGCCGAAGGCGTCGAGGTCCTCGCGCGCCGGGATATAGCGCAGCGTATAGGCCGGGCCGACCATCGGCCCGTCATAGGCGCGCAGCGGCTTCACATTGCGGATCAGCACATTGCGCAAGCCGCGCCGGAACAGCCGGCCGCATACCGTCGCCGTGTTGGTCGCCTTGAAGTCCGCGATGATCTTCGGGTCGAGCTCGCTCATGCCTACTGCGCCTTTGGCCTTGCGGGTGATCGGATTCCAGGTGTTCCAGATAGCGCGTGAAGGCCTCGCCTGTCATCGGCCGCGTTGCGCGTCTCCTCAGACGAACACGCAGCTCACGCTGCCGAGCGGCCCGTAATCGGCATGGAACGTGTCCCCCTTGCGCGCCTCGATGGGGCGGATGAACGACCCACTCAGGATCACTTGCCCGGGCTCGAGGCCGACGCCGAGCGGATGCAGCTTCTTCACCAGCCAGGCTACGCCGTTCGCCGGATGATTGAGCACGCCGGCCGCGACACCCGTCTCCTCGAGCTGCGCGTTGCGATAGACCAGCGCCGCCACCCAGCGAATGTCGATCTCGAGCGGCCGCACCGGCCGGCCACCGATCACCAGAGCGGCATTCGCGGCATTGTCCGCGATCGTGTCGACCACCTTGCGCGTGCTCTTGCTCTCGGGGTCGATGCGTTGCACCCGCGTGTCGAGGATCTCCAGCGCGGGCGTCACATAATCGGTCGCGTTCAGCACGTCGAAGATCGAGCAGTCCGGCCCGCGCAGCGGCGCCTTCAGCACGAAGGCGAGTTCCGCCTCGATGCGCGTCGCGATGAAGCGCTCGCTCGGCACTTCGGCGCCGTCATAGAAGAACATGTCGTCGAGCAGCACGCCGGAGTCGGGCTCGTCGATACCGAGCGCGTTCTGCATCGCCTTCGAGGTGAGGCCGATCTTGTGGCCTTTGATGATGCGCCCTTCTGCGAGCTTGCGCTTGATGAAGGCGCGCTGCACCGCATAGGCGTCCTCGATGGTCATCTGCGGATAGTCGAGGCTCAGGATGCGCACCTGCTTGCGCGTGCGCTCCGCCTCCGCGAGGCCTGTCGCGATTGTCTCGATCTCGGCATCCGTCAGCATCGGCCGAGAGCGGCCATCATCCGCAAGTTCATGAGGGTCCCCCGCGCGCCGAGCGGCGCGCTCTCGTTGGTTGGTCCGCAAGATTGGACGCAGCGGCCGCGCGAGGCAATTGCCTCGTCGGCCAGAATTCCACGCCGTGGAGACGCCAGGCGCTGAGTGACTGAAGGTGAGGGTCCCCGCGGGCTTGATTTCCGTCATGGCGGACCGCTATGGCAATGGGCCATGACGCAGCCTGCCGTGCAGGCCTCCGCCGTCCTTTTCTCCTCCTCGGGTGACCATGAGCAATTTCAATCAGGAGCGTGTCCTGTCCGTCCGCCATTGGACCGAGGACCTGTTCAGCTTCACGGCCACGCGCGATTCCGCGTTCCGGTTCCAGAGCGGCCAGTTCACCATGCTGGGCATCGAGGTGGAAGGCCGCCCGCTGCTGCGCGCCTACAGCATGGCGAGCGCGAGCCACGAGGACACGCTGGAGTTCTTCAGCATCAAGGTCCCGGACGGCCCGCTGACATCGCGGCTGCAAAGGATCCGCGAGGGCGACATCGTGCTGGTCGGGCGCAAGCCGACCGGCACGCTCATTCACGGCAACCTGCTGCCGGGCCGCACGCTCTATCTGCTCTCGACCGGCACCGGCCTCGCGCCCTTCGTCAGCATCATCAAGGACCCCGAGGTCTACGAGCGCTTCGAGAGCGTCGTCCTGGTGCACGGCTGCCGCAAGGTGGCGGAGCTCGCCTATGGCGAGCGCATCGTCGGCGCGCTGCCGGACAACGAGTATTTCGGCGAGCTCGCGCGCAAGCAGCTCGTCTATTATCCGACCGTCACGCGCGAGCCGTTCCGCAACCGCGGCCGCATCACCGACCTGATCATGTCGGGCACGCTGTTCCGCGACCTCGGCAAGCCGGACCTCGATCTGGAGAATGACCGGTTGATGCTGTGCGGCAGCCCCGCCATGCTCGCGGATCTGCGCACGCTGCTGATCGAGCGCGGCTTCAGCGAAGGCAGCCATTCCGAGCCCGGCCATTTCGTGATCGAGAAGGCCTTCGTGGAGCGCTGAATCGGAATGATGGATTTTGAGGACCTCCTCAAAAACCATCAGAACAAGCGCTTAGCGATTTTCAGGAAATCATTTGTTCGCAAGCAGTTAGAATCGGCACGTTCCTCAAAATTCATCATTTCGGCGGCCGTCCCGGAGCCGAGGAAATCAAAGCTCCCGCCGCATGTAGATGCGGTGGAAGCCTTCCTCGAAGGCGCGGTGCGTCTCGACGAATCCGAGATGCCGATAGAGCGGCACGTTCTCGGTCATGACGATGTTCGTGTAGAGCCGCAACGCCGGGAGGCCGAGCCGGCGCGCTTCCGCTTCCGCATGCGCGATCAGCCGCCGGCCGAGGCCCTGGCCCTGGCAGGCCGGATCGACGCCGAGAATGTGGATGACCCAGGCGTCCGCTTCCGGCTCGCCGACCATGTAGCCGTCGATCCCCGCGCCATTCCCGATCACCACCGTATGCCCCGCCGCGATCTCGGCCGGGTAGTCCGCCAGCATCGGCCCGGGCGGCTTGCCGAGCCGCGGCACATATTTCGCGTAAGCCGCATTGGCGATCGCGACGATGCGCGGCGCATCCGCCGCCGTCGCGGGACGGATCGTCGTCACGCCGCCGCCTCGAAGCCCGCGAGCACGGCCGTGAGATTGGTGCCGAGGATGTCCGAGAGATAGCCGCCTTCCTGGATGAAGGCAGTCGGCAGACCGAGCCGCGCGATGAAAGCGCCGATGCGGCGGAAGCCGTCGGTGGTGATCTTCAGGCCGGCGAGCGGATCGTGCTCCGACGCATCGAGCCCGAGCGCGACCACCAGTGCGCCCGGCGCGAAGGCACGGATTGTCTTCGCCGCAACCTCGAGCGCCGCGAGATAATCGTCATCGCCCGTCCCAAGCGGGAGCGGCAGATTGAGATTGGCGCCGAGTCCTATGCCGGTGCCGCGCTCCTGCGCATGGCCCCAGACGAAGGGATAGAACTGCGCCGGGTCCGCATGCAGCGAGACCGTGAGCACGTCGGCGCGCTCGTAGAAGATGCCCTGCGTGCCGTTGCCGTGATGCACATCCACATCGAGGATCGCGACGCGCTCGTGCGTCTGGCGCAGATGCGCGGCCGCGATCGCGCTGTTGTTGAGGATGCAGAAGCCGCCCGCCATGTCGCGGAACGCATGATGCCCGGGCGGCCGGCAGAGCGCGTAAGCCGCGCGCTCGCCGTCGGCAACGAGCTGCGCCGCCGTCGTCGCCACATCGGCCGCGACGCAGGCGGCCGCGAACGTGCCCGGGCCCATCGGGCAGGAGGTGTCCGCCGTGTGCCAGCCGAGCCGACCGACGATGCTGGTCGGATAGCTCGCGGCGTAGCGCACCGGATGGATGTTCGCGATCATCTCGGGGCCCGCATCGCCGAGCGCGCTCCACGCCTCCCAGGCCTCGGCCAGGAAGGCGAGATAATCCGCGCTGTGCACGCGCGCCCGCGGCGCGGCGCCGAACGCGGTCGGCGCGACCAGCGCATGCTTGCCGGCCTTCACGCCGGCGAGCAGGCGATCCGCACGCTCCGGCTGCTCGGTGGTGCGCTTCACCACGCCGCGCACGAGGAAGAACTGCGGATCGTGGCTGCGATGCGCATCGCTGTAGACGGCCTTCATTCGCTCTCCCGGCTGGAATCCTTCGGGTCCGAACTTCTCACAGAAGCCGCGGCCCGTATACTGAGCCGGTCGATGGAGCCTTGGCCATGCCTTCCGAAGAATTCGCCGACCCGCGCGCGTTTCTCCCCGCGCTGCCATTTGTGCGCACCTACGGGATCACCATCGTCTCGGCCAAGCCGGGCGAGGTTGTCGTCGAGATGCCCTTCGACGAGCGCTTCTCGACGCCGCCCAACCTCTATCAGGCCTCGATCGTCGGCACGATCGGCGATGTCGCGGCCGTGTCGTCCTGCATCTCGCGGCTGCCGAAAGGCTGGGCCGGCGCGACCCTCGACTTCACGGTGAAGATGACCGCGCGCGCACAGGGTGAGAAGCTGATCGCACGGGGCCGCGTGCTGCAATCGGGCCAGACCACGTCGGTCGGCACGTCCGACGTGTTCGCGGTCAAGGACGGCCGCGAGACCCATTGCGGCGTCGTACTCGCGACGACGCGCAACTTCGAAGTGCCCGCGGAGCGCCGCTAACCCGCCGTCTTCATGATGAACGGATTGCCGCCGCCCGGCCCGTTGTTGATCCACACGCTCTTCGTCTGCAGATAGCCTTCGATCGCCTCCGCGCCGTTCTCGCGACCGAGGCCGGAAGCCTTGTAGCCGCCGAACGGCATGGTGAAGCTCACCGCCCGATAGGTGTTCACCCACACGGTACCGGCGCGGATGCGCCGCGCCATCGTGGTGGCGCGCTTGATCGACTGCGTCCACACGCCGGCGCCGAGGCCATAGGCGATATCGTTCGCGATCGCGACGGCTTCCTCCTCGTCCTTGAACTTGATCACGGAGAGCACCGGTCCGAACACCTCCTCCTGCGCGATGCGCATCTTGTTGTGCACGCCCGTGAAGATCGTCGGCTTGACGAAATACTTGCCGCCGCCGTCGTCCTTGGTGGCCGGGCCGCCGCCGAGCACGCACTTGGCGCCTTCGCCCTTGGCGATGTCGATATAGGACAGCACCTTCTGATACTGCGGCGGCGTCGTCACCGGACCGACTTGCGTCTCCAGCTGCGCGGGATCGCCGAGCCGCGCCTGCTTCGCCATGGCGACGAGCTTCTCGACGAACTGGTCGTGGATCGTCTCCTGTAAAAGCAGGCGCGAGCCCGCGATGCAGGTCTGGCCGGTGGCCGCGAAGATGCCGGAGACGGCGCCGCTCACCGCATCGTCGAGGATGCAGTCGTCGAACACGATGTTGGGCGACTTGCCGCCGAGCTCCAGCGACACCTTCTTGAACGACTTCGCGGCGAGCTCGTTGACGCGCGCGCCGGTCGAAGTGCCGCCCGTGAACGCCACCTTTGCGACACGGGGATGCGTGACCAGCGGTTCGCCGACCACGGAGCCGTAGCCCGTGACGACATTGATGACGCCCTTCGGCACCTCGGCGGGCTCGATCACGAGCCGCATGAACTCGAGCACCGAAGCGGAGGTGAACTCGCTCGGCTTGATCACGACAGTGCAGCCCGCCGCCAGCGCGGGCGCGAGCTTCCAGGCGACCAGCATCAGCGGCGAATTCCACGGCGTGATGAAGGCGCAGACGCCGACCGGCTCCTTGAGCGTGTAGTTGAAGTGATCCGGCCGGTCGACCGGCACCACCGCGCCCTGAATCTTATCGGCGAGGCCGCCGTAATAGTAGAACCACTCCGGCAGATACTTGGTCTGCGCGTGCATCTCCGACATCAGCTTGCCGTTGTCGCGCACCTCGACCTCGGCGAGATATTGCGCGTTCTGCTCGATCAGCCCGGCGATGCGCCGCAGCAGCTTGCCGCGCGCGCTCTGCGTCATCGCGGGCCATGGCCCCGTATCGAACGCGCGCCACGCAGCCTCGCAAGCGCGGTCCACGTCGGTGCGGTCGCATTCGGGGATCAGCGCCCACGGCTCGCCCGTATAAGGATTGTGCGTCTCGAAAGTCTTGCCGGACGTGGCCGTGCACCACGCGCCGTCGATGAAGGTCTTGAACTCCTGGAGCTTGGTCGGGCGATCCAGCATGGCGGGTCCTCGCTCTGGTGATCCCGCAAGATTCCCACTGTCAGAGTATGGCCGCAATGGAAATTCGCGCGACACGCGGATGTGATGGTGCACCGAAACCAGACTCGGCGGTCGAGCGTTTATTCCCGGATATCCCCCAATCCGGAGCGCAGCCATGGACGCGAAGTCATTCGTATCGGCGCAGGACCTGGCGAGGAAGTTGCCCGCACGCTTCCCGGGCGAAAGCGAGGCCTATCGCAAGGCGCGCGAGGCGCTGCTCGCCGAGGAGATCGAGTTTCGCCGTCATATGACGCGGCTCAGCGAGCAGCGGCAGGCGCTGCCGCCCGGTCCCGTCATCGCGAAGGACTATCGCTTCAAGGACGAGAACGGCAGCACGCTGGGCTTGATCGATCTGTTCGGCCCGCACAGCGCGCTCGTCACCTATTTCTGGATGTTCGGGCCGCAGCGCGAGCGGCCGTGCCCGATGTGCACGAACTGGCTCGGCGCCGTGAACGGCAATGCGGCCGACATCAAGCAGCGGGTGGCGCTCAAGATCCTCGGCCGCAGCCCGGTCGAGCGGCAGCGCGCCTTCGCGCTGGAGCGCGGCTGGCAGCATCTCGATTTCGTGCAGACCGTCGGCGACGACTACGCCAAGGATCTCGGCGTGCTCATGCCGGACGGCAGCGAGTATCCGGCGCTGGTCGTCTACAAGCGCGACGGCAACAAGGTGCGCCTGTTCTGGTCGGCCGAGATGACCCGGGAAATGGCCGATCCCGGCCAGGACCCGCGCCAAGCGCCGGACGTTGCGTCGCTGTGGACGATCCTGGACTTCACGCCGGAGGGGCGCGGCACGGATTGGTATCCGAAGCTCAGGTACTGAGCGGCGGCGCCGTGAAGGTTACTGCGCCGTGATGCCGAGCTCCCTGATGAGCTTGCCCCATTTCACGGAGTCTTCGCGTGTCATCGCGCCGAGCTCCTCCGGCGTCGACTTCGCGACCTCGACCGCGATGGCATCCATGCGCGACTTCACCTCGGGCAGGAACATGATGCGGCCGATCTCGGCGTTCAGTTTGGTGACGATCTCCTTCGGCATGCCGGCCGGGCCATAGGCGCCATACCACACCGCCATCTCGTAGCCCGGCAACGTCTCGCCGACGGTCGGCACGTTGGGCAGCAGCGCCGAGCGTTTGCCTTCCGTGATCGCGAGCAGGCGCAACTTGCCGTCCTGCACATGCGGCAGGCTCTGCGTGCCGGCCGTGAAGAACAGCTGCGTGTTGCCCGCGACGGTGTCGGCCACCGCCGGCGCGCCGCCGCGATAGGGCACATGCACCATCTCGATGCCGGTCATCTTCGCGAACAGCGCCGCGCACAAATGATTGGTCGAGCCCTGGCCGGCCGACGCATAGGCGATCTTGCCCGGGTTCGCCTTCCCGTAGGCGATGAACTCCGCGACGTTCTTCGCCGGCACCGACGGATGGATCACCATCGTGTTGGTCACATAGGCGAGCAGCGAGATGGGCGTGAAGTCCTTCACGCCGTCGAACGGCATGTTGGTGAACAGCGCGTGGTTCATCGTGTGCACGCTCATGGTGTTGAACAGGAGCGTGTAACCGTCGGCTGCTGCGCGCGCGACCGCGGCCGTGCCGATATTGCCGGAAGCACCCGTGCGGTTCTCGACCACGATCGGCTGCTTGAGCGCCTGCCGCAGATGCTCGCCGACGAGCCGCGCCAGGATGTCGGTGGAGCCGCCCGCCGCCCAGGGCACGACCAGCGTGATCGGATGGTCCGGATAGGTCTGCGCGAAAGCGCGCGTCAGCGGCGTCGCCGCGACCGCGGCGGCGCCTGCGAGCACGGAGCGGCGGCTCGGCGTCGTCATCATCATTTCCCCCGGGAAACGGTTGCTTTAAGACGAGATACGCCAGAGTTTCCTCGCCTGGTCAATGCGACGCGCGGCGTCGTTCCGCCGAGTTTCAGCAGGTGCCAATGCAGCAGCCTTTCACCACGCGTCCGGAGATCCGCGGGACTTTCGGCGCCGTCGCAACCACGCATTGGATCGCCTCGGCGGTCGGGATGTCGGTGCTCGAGCGCGGCGGCAACGCCTTCGATGCCGCTGCGGCCGCCGGCTTCGTGCTGCAGATCATCGAGCCGCATCTGGTCGGCCCCGGCGGCGACGTGCCGATGATCCTCAAACCGCACGACGCACCCGCGCCGATCGTGATCTGCGGGCAGGGGCCTTACCCGGCTGCCGCGACGCTGGAGCGCTTCGCCAGCCTCGGCCTGCGCCAGGTGCCCGGCACCGGCCTGCTGCCCAGCGTGGTGCCCGGTGCCTTCGATGCCTGGATGCTGCTGCTGCGCGACTACGGCACCTGGCGGGTCGCCGATGTGCTGGAGGCCGCGATCGGCTATGCCGAGAACGGCTTCCCAGTATTGCCGCGCGTCGCCTCCTCGATTCTTGCGGCGAAGAACTTCTTCACGCAGGAGTGGCCGACCTCGGCAGCCGTCTGGCTGCCGAACCGCGAGGTGCCGCGTCCCTTCAGCCTGCACCGCACGCCCGCAATCGCGGCCACCTATCGGCGCATCGTCAAGGAGGCCGAGGCCGCCGGCGCCGACCGCATCGCGCAGATCGAGCGCGCGCGCGACGCCTTCTATCGCGGCTTCGTCGCCGAGGCGATCGATCGCTTCTACCGCACGTCCGAGCTGATGGACTCGACCGGCCGCCGCAACGGCGGCCTGCTCAGGGCCGACGACATGGCGCGCTATCGCGCCACCATCGAGCCGACCGTCTCGCGCGACTATCACGGCGTCACCGTGCACAAGACGCGGCCCTGGGGGCAGGGGCCGGTCTTCCTGCAGGTGCTCGCGATGCTCGAAGGCTTCGACCTCGCCGCGATGGAGCCCGAGCGTTTCGTCCATACCCTCGTCGAGGCGCTCAAGCTCGGCTATGCGGACCGCGAGGTGTTCTACGGCGATCCCGACGTCGTCGACGTGCCGCTCGACACGCTGCTTTCCGACGACTACGCGGCGGCGCGGCGCAAGCTCATCACCGACGAAGCCTCCGCCGAGATGCGTCCCGGCGATCTGCCGGGCGCGGCCGAGCGGATGGCGCGCGTGATGAAGATGGCCGGCGCCGAGACGCCCTACGGCATCGGCTTCGGCGAGCCGACCTTCGCGCCGCTCCCCGTGGAATGGGGCGACACCGTGCATATCGACGTGGTCGATCGCCACGGCAATCTCTTCGCCGCGACGCCGTCCGGCGGCTGGCTGCAGAGCTCGCCCGCCATCCCCGAGCTCGGCTTCTCGATCTCGACACGCGGCCAGATCGGCTGGCTCGAGCCCGGTCATCCCTCGACCGTGCGGCCGAACGCGCGCCCGCGCACGACGCTGACGCCGACCCTGGTGACGCGCGACGGCGAAGGCTACATCGCGATGGGCACGCCGGGCGGCGATCAGCAGGACCAGTGGACGCTCGCGGTGTTCCTGCGCCACCTGCATCACGGCCTCGACCTGCAGGCCGCGATCGATCAGCCGCTGTTCACCTCGCGCCACTTTCCGCAAAGCTTCTATCCGCGCAACGCCGAGCCCAACAAGCTGCTGATCGAGGACCGCATCGGCCCCGACGCCATCGCGGCGCTGCGCAAGCGCGGCCACGCCGTCCAGGTCGAAGGCCCCTGGTCCCTCGGCCGCGTCTGCGCGGTCGCCCGCCGCGACGGCATGGTGACGGCCGCCGCGACGCCACGCCTGATGCAGGCTTATGCGATCGGACGGTGACTACGGCTGCATCCGCGCCAGCGGCGCCGTGAGGAACGCCGCAATGATCTGCGCGCTGCGCACATCCTCTGCCGTGAACCAGTGCGCCTCGTGGCCGAGGTTCATGGTCCCGACGCAGCGGCCATCGAGGCAGACCGGGATGTTGAGGATCGATCCGACCCCGAGGGAGAAGATCGTCTCGTGATCGTCGAACGCCGCGCGCACCGCGTCGGCGCCCGCGCCGAGAAACACCTGACAGCCAATCAGCACGTGATCGCCCCAGGCGGTTTGCGCTTTCTTCTTGCGCCCGCCGACCGGATAGACCGCCGGATCGCTCGTATATACGCGCGCCACCTCGACCCGCGCGGCGTCGAACAGATTGATCGTGAACAGCTTGTGGCCGATCACCTCAGTCGTCAGCGCGTCAGCGGCGGCGAACACCGTATCGCCCGGCCCGCGCAAGGCGGCGGCGAGTTGCTCCAGGTCCGTGAGCTGCAGCGGGCGGCGTGCGGGTCTTGCTGTGGGGAGCTGCATGCGAGCCGTGTACCTGGAAAGATGCTGTCGACGCAATCGAAGTCGCACGCCTCAGCGCAGCGTCGCGAGATAGGCGACCATGTCGCGCGCATGCGCCTCGGTGACTCCGAGGTCGGGCATGGCGGTACGCGGCTTGAGGGCCTGCGGATGCCGGATGAAGGCCATGAGGTTGGCGGCCGTATTGTTGAGCTCGCCGGCGATGAATACCCGCGACGCGAGCCCGTCGAGAGGTGGGCCCGCATAGGCGGGCGGACCACTCACGCCGGGAATCGCATGACACTGGTTGCAGGCATATTGATGCAGCGCTTCTTTCCCGCGTGCGGGGTCTGGCGAACCCGCAGGCGCGTCCGGAGGCGCAGCCGCCGCGGTGCCGTGCTGTTGCACCAACGCGCGGTAGTCGCTCGGCGAGAGTTCAGGCAGCCTGCGCAGGAACGCGACCACGGCCCAGAGGTCCGCATCGGCCATGCGATATTGCCACGCGGGCATCGCGGTCATCTTGATGCCGTGGCGCACGACCCAGTAGAGCTCGGCCGGCTGCCACTCCCGCGCGGTCTGCGCGAGCGGCGGCGCGCCGGGCTCGAGCCCCTTGGCGAAGTCCGCCGGCGCGACGCC
>JAEYAU010000174.1 GCA_023404705.1 Pseudomonadota bacterium | reverse complement strand
CAAGTGCTCCGGGTGGCGGGCCGTATTTACATGCTTGAACCGCTCCGCCATTCATTGTCTCATTTCGCGTCCCTCCACGGCGCGAGAGCCCGCCATGCCGAACCGTCTCGAGAACAAGGTCGCGATCGTCGTCGGCGCGGGATCCATCGGTCCGGGCTGGGGCAATGGCAAGGCAACCGCCGTCGCCTTCGCGCGCGAGGGCGCGAAGGTGCTCTGCGTCGACATCAACGAGAGGGCGGCCGCCGAGACCGTCGGCATCATCGAGCAGGAAGGCGGCACGGCCCAGTCGTTCCGCGCCGACGTGACAAAGTCGGCGGATGTCGCCGCCATGGTGGCGGCGTGCCGCGACACCTTCGGCCGCCTCGACGTGCTCGACAACAATGTCGGCATCGCGACGGTCGGCGGCGTCGTGGAGGTGAGCGAGGAGGACTGGGACCACGTGCAGGCTGTCAACCTCAAGAGCGCGTTCCTAACCATGAAGCACGTCATACCCATCATGGAAGAGCAGGGCGGCGGCTCGATCATCAACATCTCGTCCATCGCTTCGATCCGCTATACCGGCGTGCCCTATGTGACCTACTACGTGACCAAGGCCGCGATGAACCATCTGACTCGCACTACGGCCGTGCAGTACGCGCCGAAGAAGATCCGCGTGAACGCGATCCTGCCCGGCCTGATGGAGACGCCGATGGTGCTGAACTCCGCGGGTCTCGCCGAGGCTTATGGCGGCGAGGAGGAGCTCTGGAAGACGCGCGCCAAGCAGGTTCCCATGGGTTTCGGCGGCAGCGCCTGGGACGTCGCCTGGGCGGCGGTCTATCTCGCGAGCGATGAGAGCCGTTACGTCACCGGCCTCGAGCTCGTGGTCGATGGTGGCATCACACTCAAGTATTCATAAGGCTGTGTTCCGGCGAAATGGACACAGCTTCGCCGAAAACATCCGTCAGCAATCCGCCGATGAACGAGCACTCCGACATCCGCCCCGTGAAGAAATGCCCGATCTGCGGCAAGGCCGCCGAGATGCGCTTCCGTCCCTTCTGCTCCAAGCGATGCGCCGATATCGATCTGCACCGATGGCTCTCGGGCGCCTACGCGATCCCGGCGAGCGAGGAGGATGACCCGGACGAGGAGAGCGCGCCTCCGCAGAAGCCGAGCGAGTGAGGCGGACCATCCCGCGCATTCCCCTCATGCGCGCACGGATCGGGGCTTGACCTGCGCGCCGATCTCGCCTTCGACTATCGGCCTCGTCACCGGGAGCCTCCGCCTTGCTCGAAACCACCGATTGGCCCGACCGTCTTTACGACGTGCTGAAAGCCGCGCGCGTCGCCCAGGTCGGCTATGTGCCCGATGCCGGCCACTCGCGTCTCATCGCCCGTTGCAAGCAGGATCCCGCGATCCGCGACGTCGTGCTCACCACCGAGGAGGAGGGCATCGCACTCGCCGCCGGTGCCTGGCTCGGTCACCAGCGCTCCGTGCTGCTCATGCAGTCGAGCGGCGTCGGCAACTGCATCAACATGCTCTCGCTGATCCGGGTCTGCCGCTTCCCCTTCGTGACGCTGGTCACGATGCGCGGCGAATGGGCCGAGTTCAATCCGTGGCAGGTGCCGATGGGCTCGATCGTCGAGCCCACGCTGAAGCTCGCCGGCGTGCACGTCTACCGCGCCGACACGCCCGACGATCTGATCGAGACCGCCGAGGCGGCCTGCGATCTCGCCTTCAACGGCGATCTCGCGGTTGCGGTGCTGATCTCGCAGCGCCTGATCGGGCGCAAGCAATGGGTGAAGTGATGCTCGAGCGCCGCGCCGCCATCAAGACGCTGCTGGGGCAGCGTCCGGACAATCTTTTCGTCGTGCCTGGCCTCGGATCGACCACGTACGACGTCGCTTCGCTCGGTGAGAACGATCGCGACTTCTATCTCTGGGGCGCCATGGGTGGTGCCGCCATGATCGGCCTCGGCCTCGCGCTGGCGCAGCCGAAGCTCCGCGTCGCCGTGATCACGGGCGACGGCGAGATGCTGATGGGTCTGGGCAGTCTTGCGACCATCGGCGTGCAGAAGCCCCGCAACCTCGCGGTCATCGTCTTCGACAATGCCCATTATGGCGAGACCGGCATGCAGGCGAGCCACACCGGCGGCGGCGTCGACCTGATCGGCGTTGCGAAATCCTGCGGCATCGACCAGACACTGGCGGTGATCGACGAGGCCGGCCTGAAGCAGCTCGCCGACCTGCTGCCGCGCTTCGACAGCCCGCTCTTCGCCACGGTCCGCATCAAGGCCGAGGAGCCGCCACGGGTGCTGCCCTCCCGCGACGGCGTCGAGATCAAGCTCCGGCTCCGCCGCGCCGTCGCCGCAGCCGCTGGCGCCTAGCGCCGGCCCGGAACAGAGGTCCGCGCTGCGGCCAGCGCCGGGCCGTCCGACCGGCGCGGGGGATGCCCGGACAACTCGTCGGATATCAAGGACTTGTCCCCGCCGGCGGGGTGCCGCGCCAGCGCGTCCTGGGCTAGACACACCCAGCCCTTCTCTCTATAACCGCCGCTCCGCGCCCGCCCTCGGCGGGTGTTCGGCGCCCAGGTAGCTCAGTTGGTAGAGCACGTGACTGAAAATCACGGTGTCGGTGGTTCGATTCCGCCCCTGGGCACCATTACTATTTCCTATCCATTGTTTCGCTCAGGCTGGCGTTGTCCTCTGATCGCGACACGTTGGCGAGAGGTGCAGCAGTTGCATTCGTGCCGATACGTTGAGTCGGGTCGTCTCGTCGCATGCGCTTCGCCGCAGCGTTAAGTGCGGTCGACGATCTTCCGGCCAACTTGGCCAGTTGATCGATGATAACCGCCGGTCAGCCATAATGGCTTCTTAGATAATTGCTGCGCTGCGTGCTCATTGCCGTTGGAGCGCGCAAATCCTGGGCTTCCACTGCGATTTCATTCCGCACAAACTTGGTGTCATTCCCTGATGGCATCTTGGACTGCTTGGCCAGAATGATGTCATTGCCGCCCGCGCCTCGCGGCACGGTGTCTCAAGAAACTCCGGCGCGTTTCCGTTGTCCGGAATGCACCATCCAATCGAAGACGACGGTCGCTATTGATCGCTTGCCGCGACGTTCGCGACTTGTTGCATTGCACGATCGCCTATTCATCGGATGTTTAACATCCGATGATTGCGCCGGTCATTGAGTCGATGTACGTATTGAAGCGCCAGTCAGCCAAGAACTGACGGCCGGGGAGCGAACATTCGTGCGTACCAAGCGCGCCAAATCCGGCGTAAAGCGCTCGAAGCCGCGCCGCATCCACGCGGTGCTGACGACCCTTGGCCGCGAGATCGCCCAAGAAATTATTCCGGCCGGCGCGCTCCTGCCTCCGGAAAGCGACCTAGAGGTCCGCTTCGGCGTGGGTCGCGGCGTGGTTCGTGAGGCGATCAAGACGCTGTCAGGCAAGGGGCTCATCAGCGTTCGGCCCCGCCACGGCACCCGCGTATTGCCGCGGCGCGATTGGAGCCTGCTTGATCGCGACGTGTTGAGTTGGCTGATCGGCCAGGACAAACCGGACGTACAATTGCTATTGGCGGTCCAGGAAGTCCGCTCGATCATTGAGCCTGCCGCCGCCGCGCTCGCTGCTGCGCGCGCAACCAAAACGGACCTGCAGCGGATCAGTTCAGCCCTGCGAGCAATGGAAAGCTCGGACAATCAAGCCAGCGCAACAGCGGCGGACAAGGCGTTTCATCTCGCCATTCTGGACGCCACGCACAATCCGGTGTTGCAAGGTTTTCGTGGCGCCATCGACACGATTCTGAGCGCAGTTTTCGTCGTCGCCGTCGACAGCGTCGAAGGGTGGTACGACGACAACCTTCCCAACCATGCTGCGACCGCGCGCGCGATCGAAGAAGGCGACGCTGAAAAAGCTCGCAAGGCCATGGAGCAAGTCCTTGGCTACACCCATGCCAAATTGGTTAAGCGCAGCAAGGGGGGCGCGCGGCGGCAAGCTCGCCGAAGCGATCCCCATGATCTGAGGCCAAGGCAATGAAGCGGCACTGGCTCTCTTCGGTGCTTTGGTTTTGCGCTCCCTTTGCAGTGCTGCTCGTCCTTTGGGCGCTTCTGGTCCCTTACTTCGGCGTCAACCCTCGGCTGTTTCCCTCCCTGAATTCCGTGGTCATGGCGGGAGTCGAGGGAATTCAGGACGGCACTCTTTTTCGGCATATTGGCGCAAGCCTCCTGCGCGTCGCGGTCGGCACGGTGCTTGCCCTCCTGGTCGCCATTCCGATGGGCGTCGCAATGGGCATCAGCCCTGTTGTCTCCACGTTTCTGACGCCGTTGTTCAGGTTCTTCTCGGTGCTGGCCGGCATCGCGTGGATTCCCATCGCGACGTTGTGGTTCGGCTATGGTTTCGGTGCCATCACTTTCGTCATCTTCAATGCCGTGTTCTTCATCGTGACCTACAACACGCTGCTTGGCGTCTCGACCATTCCCTTGCATGTGCGCAATGCGGCCGCATCGCTCGGTGCGGGGCGATGGGCGATGTTGACCGAGGTCCTGCTGCCCGGCGCGCTTCCCAACATCGTCACCGGTATTCGCACCGGACTCGGATTTGCCTGGCGCGGCTTGATCGCCGCCGAGATGATCGCCACCAATGCGGGCCTTGGTTACATGCTCTTCGTGGCGCGCGACTACTACAAGACCGAGGTGATTGTCCTCGGCATGGTCGTCATCGGCGTGCTGTGGCTGTTGCTCGACCGGCTGTTGCTGGCACCGATCGAGCGCAGCACGATCGAGCGCTGGGGAATGGTGCAGCGCGCATGATGGAATTTCCGCTCAAGCTATGGGGCCACTACGTGCGCCTGACGGCGCGCTGGCCATCGATCGGCTCTATTGCACCGTTCCTGCCCCTGATCGCAGCCTGGTGGATCATCACCGAGCTCCAGATATTCCCACGCGTCTTCCTGCCAGGACCCGGGGAGGTCGTGCGTTCGTTCGGTTCGCTTGTTTATACGGGCGTTCTGCCCGAGTACCTGCAAGACAGCGTGGTGCGCCTTGCCGTCGGCGCGTTCTGGGGCGTTGCGCTCGGCGTTCCACTCGGCATCCTGGTGGGCCTCAGCGAGCGAGCGCACCGTGCGCTGTGGCCGCCGTTGCTGTTCTTCCAGGCCATCGGCGACATCGCATGGCTGCCGATCCTGGTGATCTGGTTCGGTTACGGGCTCGTCACCATGACCGTTGTCATCGTCTATACGGTGATCTTCCCGGTGATCCTCAACACGGTATTGGGCGTGCGCTCGATTCCGATGAACATGCATCGCGCCGCCCTGAGCCTCGGAGCCTCGCGCGCCCGAATGGTGTGGGAAGTGATATTGCCCGGCGCGCTCCCCAACATCATGACCGGCTTACGGAACGGCCTTGGCTACGGCTGGCGCGCACTGATCGCGACCGAGATCATCGTCGGTACCAGCGGCATCGGCTTTCTGATGTTCGATGCGCGCCGCGCCGGCTCGGTGGTCGAGATCCTGCTCGGAATGATCATCCTCGGTATCCTCTGGTACATCGTCGACAGCTGGATCCTGGCGCCGGTCGAACGAGCCACTGGCCAACGCTGGGGGTTGGTGACGCGATGAAGAATCTGGTCATCCGTAATCTGTCCAAGACCTACTTCGACGCCTATGCAGGCACGCAGGTGACGGCAGTGCACGATGTTTCACTGGACGTGGCCGAGGGCGAGTTCGTGGCCATCGTGGGACCGTCGGGCTGTGGCAAGTCGACCATTCTCAACCTGATCGCCGGGTTCATCCCGCATTCGAGCGGGGAAATTCTTGTCGGGGGCAAGCCCGTAAAGGGGCCGGGGCCGGATCGCGGTGTGGTGTTTCAGTCTTTCGCGCTGTTTCCGTGGCGAACCGTCCTGGAAAATGTCGCGTTCGGACCAAAAATGCGCGGCGTGGGCCGGGCGCAGCGCGAGAAGATCGCGCGTGAATATCTCGCGCTCGCCAAGCTTTCAGAAGCTGCGGGGCGTTATCCCAACGAACTGTCTGGTGGCATGCAGCAGCGCGTTGGCGTGGCGCGGGCGCTCGCCAACGAGCCGGACATTTTGCTGATGGACGAGCCCTTCGCCAGCGTGGATGCGCAGACCCGCATGACGTTGCAAGAGGAGCTGACGCGGATATGGGAGGCGAAGCGGCCGACGATCATTTTCATCACCCATGACGTTGCCGAAGCTGTGTTTCTCGCCAATCGCGTTGTGGCGCTGTCAAAGGGCCGGGTACTCGACGAGATCGCCGTGGACCTGCCGCGGCCTCGTGTCTGGGACGATCTCAACGAAGACGACCAGTTCAAGTCTCTGACCGGCCGAGTCCTCCAACTCGTGCGATCGGCGTAATCATGCTGCGCGACGCCCTCAGATCGCGAAAGACGCACATTCTGCTGGCGTTGGCCGGCTGCTACCTCGCTTGGCAGCTTTGGCTCACAATCGCAGCGCCGCACAAGATCGCAGATTTTGGAGATGGTCCGGAGAAAGTGAATGTACTGATTACGCTGCCGTTCCCGCCGGAGCGTTTCCATGTTCAGCTGTTCCAGACCTATGGCAGGGTGTCTGGAACACAAGACAATGCCGTTGAAGTTCGGGGAGTGAAACGAGCGGACCTGACGACCGTCGCCCGGCCTTACTGGGTTACGCGCGTCGAGCCGCTCCCACCTGGAGGGTGAATGAGATGCCACGGGTCATGACGCTGCTTTTCGCCTTGCTGCTGTTGCCGTCGCCGGCACTGGCTCAGGCCAAGGATCCCATAAAACTCAAGGTCGGCATGGTCGCTGCGATAGACATGCTGGCGCTGCCGATTGCGGTCGAACGCGGGTTCTTCGAGAAATACGGGCTCGACGTAACCATCGCGCGCCCTTATGCCACCGGCGTCGATGCGCTCAACGCTTTGCAGGCGGGCGAAACCGACATGGTGCAGGCGGGCGTGCCGTCTATCGGCGCCATCCTGCGCGGGATGGATCTTGTGTTCTTCGGCAACTTCAGCGGCAACGCCACCAAGCTCGGATCTGACGCCACGCTTGCGATGGTTGCCAACGGCAATTCGGGCATCGTCAAGGGCGACCTGAAAAGTCTCAAGGGCAAGAAGATCGCGACCTCGTTCGGCACGATCAATCATCTCTACATTCTCGGTTTGCTCGAGAAGGCTGGCCTCACTCCCAAAGATGTCACGCTCGTCAATACACCGCCTCCGGAAATGACGGTGGCGTTGCTTGCCAAGGGCGTGGATGCGTTTGTGTGCTGGGATCCGGCACCGGTGATCGGTATGAAGGATGTACCGGGCGCAATCGAGGTGATCCGCGGCGGCGATGTCATTTCTTATCTCGGCTTCAATGTCGCGCTACGGCCGTGGATGGAGAAGAATGGCCCGACGATCGAGAAATTCTTGGCGGCCGTGTCGGAGGCCGACCAGTGGATGCGCAAGAATCCCAAGCAGGCCGCCGCCATCGGCACGCGCTGGATTCCCGGATTGAAGCTCGACGTGGCCGAGACGGCGATGCAGTACAACATCCAGCAAGTGGACCGCCGGATCTCCGCGCACAATTATCGCGCGCTGTGGAAGGCTCAGGATACGCTGCAACGGCTGGGCGTGATCAATTCGGTGTTCGATGTGAACAAGCATATCGAGCCCAAGTTCATCCTCAACGTGATGAAAACACATCCGGACCTGTTCTCCGACTTGCAGCCCATCCCTGCGGACGTGGAGATCAAACCTGGCTTCGTATTCAAGCCATAACCTCAAGTCGCCGCGATTCTGTCACCGGTTCGCGGCGACTGTCCCCTTGTCCGCTATTGGGCTGTGGGTTCAATGCGTGCGGTTGAGGATCGCCGCCAGCTATTAAGGAGCGATCCTTACGCTCGATTTTACCGCTCTGGCGGCACTCACCGATGCCGCAGGCGCTGCCTGGAGGACGCCGAACGGCAACCAGACGGCAGGCCTCGGCCGGACCATCACCTATACGTCCTATAACAAGCCCGCGAGCATCACTCAGGGAACGCGGACGGTCACGTTCGCGCACGACACGGACGCGCAGCGATTCAAGCAGGTGACGCCGGAAGGCACCACGCTCTACGTCGGCGGTCTCGGAATCTACACGGAGCTCGTCACACCCGGGAGCGGTCCGAGCAAGTGGAACGACTATCTCATGGTAGGTAGCGTCAAGGTCGGCCTACGCACCGAAGACAGCAACGAAACCGTCACGTTGCGCTACTTCCACACCGACCATCTCGGCTCGATCGCGGTGATCTCGAACGAGAACGGCGTGGTCGTCGAGCGGCTGTCCTACGATCCGTGGGGCAAGCGGCGCCATGCCAACGGCGCTGACGATCCGACCGGCAGTATCACGAGCCAGAGCACACGCGGCTTCACGGGGCACGAGCATCTGGGCGAGCTTGGCCTCGTGCACATGAACGGGCGCGTCTACGATCCGCTGATTGCGCGCATGATGGCCGCGGATCCGGTGGTCTCGGATCCCATGAATCCGCAGACGTGGAACGGGTACTCCTATGTCGGCAACGATCCGCTCGCCTTCACGGATCCGACCGGTCACTCGTTTCTGTCGAACTTCTTCCGCGGCATTGGGAACTTCTTCAAGACTATCGTCAGGACCGTCCTGCGTATCGTCATCCAAGTCGTTCTGACAGTCGTGCTTGCGCCGCTCGGACCGGTAGCGCCGATCATCGCGGCTGCGGCAGCTGCAGCCATCATTACGGGCATCAGCGGCGGGAAGCTTGGAGACATTCTCAAGTCTGCCGCGATCGCGGGCGCGACAACTGCGGCGTTCATAGGTTTCGATAATGCCATCAGCCCAGCCACGGCTGCGACCCAAGCCAATGTCGATCCAACTTCAGGCTTCGCACAAGCGAGCGGCGGCATACAAATACTGCCGCGGATCGATGTCACAAGTACGGTCCTGCGGAATACGGTCGACGCCGCGGTTCCGGGTGCGCACTATTCAATGCTTGCCAAAGAGGCGTTCGAGTCGGGCAACTATGGGTGGATGGCTGTATACAGCGTCGTATCTTTGGGCGACGCTGCACTCGGAATAGCTACTTTTGGAGCCAGCACACGCCTTCAGACGGCCCTGAGAGGAGTCAATGTCGCTAGAGGAGAAGCGGGTAGGTTCGCTGACCTCGCGGCGAGAGGTGTCAAAGGCGACAAGCTAACACCCCATCACATGCCGCAGGCGGCTGCGGAATACACAAGTCGCGCAGACGGTGGCGCACTGGTAATGACAGAAGCCGAGCACGTGCTCACTCGAACCTATGGAGTCAAAGGCGCACTGACGGCGCAGCAGGAAGCTGGCATGGCTTTCCGAGATGTGTTGGCCCGCGACATCTATGACGTGAGAAGCATCGTCGGCTCACACTACAACCAAGGACTTCGGGACCTGCTAAACTACTATCGCACGAACTTTCCTGAACTCATGATTAAGAAGTGAACGGGAGTGACGAACTCATGCAAGCGTCCGTTGAGGCACTTGTGCAACTCGGCCCGTTGCCGAGCTCGGGCAATCCGGATGTAGCCAAGTTGGAGAAGTTCCAATGCCTGCTGACGCAGATCGAGCAACCGATCTCCGACGATGAAGCGAGAGCGCTTGTGAAACTGTTTGGTCCTGATGACTGCTTTGGCATGGCGTGGACGCTTCTGCACATCATTGAGACGGCCCCGGGTTGGCCGCTTTACGATGCGTTGAGTGGTGCGCGAAACGAATGGGTTGAGACGCTTAAGAAGAGATCCCTCGGCTAGGTTGTAGTTCTCACGTTACGCTGGCCCGTGGGCTACCGATCGGCGGCTAATTGGATGCCACGGTTACATGACCTTCGTAACCCGCTTGATTTCTGCTAGGCGACATCCGTGGAGTTTTCACGCGAGCTGCTAATCCTAATCAGGGGGTCCAAGGTTCGAGTCCCTGTGCGCCCACAATCATCCCAAACGACTTGGCGGAAGTTGGCGGAAGCCGATCATCCGCGACCTTATAGTGAGGGCTCAGGCACCGAGCGGGCCGTTGGCATCCCCCCTCGACCCGCCTTCATCAACTCGTACTTGATGCGCCGCATGCGCTCGTGCGCCTCGCGCGGCGTGCGACAGGCGGTCGAGGCGGCGAGCAGATCGAGGGCCCGCAAGAAGCGCGTAGCGTGAAGCGTCGGCTGCGCACGGCATCGGCAAGCCCGCGAGGGTGGCGCGGATCGACGCAAACGTCATTGCTGACGACCGAGCATCCCACGACTCGGTCCACGATGCTCGGCCTACTCGGGCGCTCCGACAACGATTGCGGGTACGGCTGAGGGTACTAGAACGGGAGACTTGTCAATTTCTCCAACATGCCCCGAAGCTTAGCTGGCCGGTATGCATCCGCCCCTGCACCACTCTTGCGGCTCGAGAACGACGGCCGCTCGTTCCCTTGCTCCCAAATGTTACGACCGTACGCTGCGCCAAGCCGCGGCCACGCGGCGGCAGCCCTCCACGATGCGGGCGACGGCGTCCGCATCGCTCAGCGCATCCGCGAACCATTGCTCGGCGGCCGGCCAGAAGATCGTGCGGCCGATCGCGAAGCCGCGCACGGCCTCCTCGTCGACAGCGGCCGTGAACGCTGCCTTGAGCTCGCTCTCATGCATCGCGCTCCCGAGCACGAGAACGCCGCGCGCGTTTGGATCGTGCTGTCGGATGGCCTGGCCGATGGCGCGCCACGTTTCCTGGCTGGCCGAGGGCGGCAGTTTCCACCAGTCGGGTTTCAAGCCCATCTCGTAGAGACGGGTGACCGCGGACGGGACCGCGGCATCGGCCACTCTGTCGCTCGGCGGAATGATCTCGAGCAGCCATTCACGGCCGGTGGCGTGAGCGGCGCGTTGCAGTTCCGCCAGCGCCTTCTCCTGCGCGTCGCGCAGCGGTGGCGGATCGTCCGCCGCATAGGTCACGAGACATTTGGCAACGTGCTCCACAGGCCAGGACCGCAGCGCGATCGCGAGCTCGGTGTCGGCTGCGAAGGTGAGGGGACGGCTGCCGGGACGCTCGACCGGACGAGCGATCCACACACCCGAGCCCGTCATTCGGTCCAGCACGTCACGGCCATAGAGTTCGTCGACGATGATCCCAAAGGACTCGATATCTCGGCTCAGCGCTGCAACCGCCTCGCCAATCAAAGCCTTGAAGCGCGGGATCCGCGCCGGGTCGGTCCCTGTGCGTGAGGCGAGCTGTGCGAACTGCTCGCGATGATCGAAGGCCAGTGCGAGCACCTCGGGCCGCGGCTGGCGGCCTGTCGTCGTGCGGTGCAGATGCGCGACCACAGGGTCCGCGTGCAGCGCGCGTACAGTCGAGGCGCGGGCGAAGAACTCCGCGAGCTCGGCCGTGCTCGGCATCGCGGGCGCGCAGCCGTGGCGGGAGACCACGAGAGAGCCGCAGGCATTGGCGATCCGCGCGGCCTCGGCCCAGTCCTTGCCTCGCAGCCAGCCCGACAGGAGCCCGGCCATGAAGGCATCGCCGGCGCCGAGCACGTTGAAAACCTCGGTCGGGAAGCCGCCGTGCACGATGCCGTCGTCGAGCCGCTCCGGGATGGCGCCGGGAAAGACCGCGCAGCCCAGGGCGCCGCGCTTCACCACCAGCGTCGCGGCGGTGAGCTGCCGCAAGCGGCGCAGTGCCGCGATCGTATCGGTGGTGCCGCCCGCAATGTGGATCTCCTCCTCGGTGCCGACCACGAGGTCGCAGGACGCGACGATGCTCTGCAGGTGAGCGGAGACCCGCTCGGAGGCGACGAAGCGCTGCTCGCCAAGGCCGGGCGAGGTCAGGCCCCACAGGACGGGGCGATAGTCGATGTCGAACACGACCCGGGTGCCGCGCGCCCTGGCATGGCCGATGGCGGCGCGGCAAGCGGCGTCGGTCGGGCGAGTCGAGAAATGCGTGCCGGTCACCAGCAAAGCGCGCGCCGACCCGATGAAATCGGCGTTGAAATCCTCGGGCGCGATCGCCATGTCGGCGCAGTTCTCACGGTAGAAGATCAGCGGAAATGTCTCGCGGTCGCGGATCCCGAGCACGACGAGTCCGGTGAGCCGCTGCGGATCGGTGCGTACATGACTCACGTCGACACCCTCGCGCGCGAGCGTCTCGCGCACGAAGCGGCCCATGTGCTCGTCGCCGACGCGCGTGATCATCGCGACGCGAAGGCCGAGCCGCGCAGCACCGACCGAGATATTCGCGGGGCAGCCGCCGAGATACTTGGCGAAGCTGCCCATGTCCTCGAGACGGCCGCCGATCTGCTCGCCATAGAAGTCGACCGCTGCACGGCCCATGGCGATCAGGTCGAAGCGGCGATCGTCAGCGGCGGCGGCCATTGCGCCCTCCCTGACGCTCGGCGAGACGATGGCCGAGCGCCACCACCAGCGATTGGGCGAGACAGATGGGCGCGATCAGCGAACGGAAGGGCCGGTTGCGCGGTTCGCCGATCTCGAAGCTTACGTCCGCAAGGCGAGCGAAGGGACCCAACGGATTGTCCGTGATCGCGATCACGGGCACGCCCCGGCCCGCGAGCTCGCCCGCTACCTCGATGGTTTCGCGCGCATAGTCCTTGAAGCTGACCGCGATCAGCACGTCCTGCGCGGTGACGGCCCGCACGCGCTGCAGCGGCAACCCGCCGATGCCGTCCAGCAGATGGCTCTTCAGGTCGAGCCGGGCGAGCCCGTAGTCGAGATAATAGGCGACCGGGAATGAGCGGCCCTGCGCCATCAGGTAGATGGTCTCGGCGCCGGCGAGCAGCGCCAAGGCGCGGTCGAACCGTTCGAAGGGGACCGCGCCGTACAGGGCTTCCAGCGACGCGATGTCGTCCGCCACGAACTCGGCAAGCACATCGGCCGGCGCGCCGACCGAGTCCTCGCCGTCGCGCGCGCGGCGCAGCGTCGCAATGCGCTCGCGATAGCTCGGCAGCGACGGGCCGACGAGCTTGGTGCGAAACACCTGCTGCATCTCGGTGAAGCCGTCATAGCCGAGGCTGTTGGCGAAGCGCACGATTGCCGAGGGCTGTACGCCGATCCGGTTCGCGAGCACCGAGACCGTGCCGAGCGCCATCTCGTTCGGATGCTGAACCGCGAAGGCCGCGATCTTGCGCAAACGATCCGAGAGGTCGTCGTGGCGGCGCGCGATCTGCGCCGCCAGATCCTCGTAGGTCGCGGGCGCCTTCGTTTCCCGTCTTGCGGCTCGCATCGTCATCCCGTCGCGAAATCGATCTTTACAGAGCGGTTAGAATATGTATTCTATTTTGGAATAGCAATAGAACAAATTTTCCATTGCCGCTCGGCTGTGGACCCGGAGGAAAGAAGTGGCACGGCGTATCGGTTTCATCGGGCTCGGCATGATGGGCAGTGGCATGGCGCGCAATCTCGTCGCCAAGGGCTTCGCGGTGACGACGCTGGCGCATCGCAGCCGCGGCGCGATCGAGGAGCTGAAGGCGCTCGGCGCCGCGGAAGCCGCAACGGCAGCGGAAGTCGCGAAGCAATCCGACATCGTGATCGTTTGCGTGACGGGCACGCCCGCCGTCGAAGCCGTGGTTTACGGCGCGAACGGGCTGATGAGCGCGGCGCGCGAGGGATTGATCGTGCTCGATTGCACGACCAGCGAGCCGGAATCGAGCGCGCGCATCGCGGCGGATTTCCGCGCGCGTGGCGTCGCCTTCGCGGATGCGCCGCTGGCGCGCTCGCCAAAGGAGGCGGAGGAAGGGCGGCTCAACGCCATGGTGGGCGCGGAGCCTTCCGTGTTCGCGCAGATCGAGCCGGTGCTGAAGGCGTTCTGCGAGAACATCTTCCATGTGGGCGGCAGCGGCGCCGGCCACACGACCAAGCTCGTCTACAACTTCCTCACCATGGGGCAGGCCGCGCTGATCTCGGAGGCATTGGTTGCAGCGGCCCGCGCGGGCCTCGACCTGCCGGCCTTCTGCAAGGTCGTGGCGGCGGGCGGCGCGAACAGCGGCATCTTCCAGATGATCGCGCCGTCGGCGCTCGCCGGGACCTATGACGGGCTGCGCTTCGGTCTCGATCTCGCGCGCAAGGACCTGCGCTACTACACGCACATGACCGAGCAGATGGGCCTGCCCAGCCTGATGGGCGAGGCCGTGCACCAGAGCTTCGTGCTCGCCTCCTCGCTCGGCTACGGCGAGAAGCTGGTGGGCGCGCTGGTCGCCGCACAAGAGAAGATCACCGGCACGCAGGTCGGAAAACGCTGACCGCGGGCCTCATGGATCCGACCCGACGCAGAACTCGGGCGAGCCACACGTCAGGGAGGAATGAGATGTCGAAATTGCGACTGACGCGCCGAAGGTTCGTCGAGGGCTCCGCTTTGGCGGGGCTTGCGACCGCATTCTACGGCCCATGGAAGCACAACACGGCCTTTGCGCAGGCGAAGCCGATCAAGCTCGGTCTCACTTGCGATGCCAGCGGTCAATACGGCAACAGCGGCCAGGACGACCTGCGCGGCATTCGCATGGCGATCGACGAGTTCAACGCCAAGGGCGGCGTGCTCGGCCGCAAGATCACCTGGATCACCGCCGACACCGAGACGACACCGGCGACGGGCAGCCGCATCGCCGAGCGCTTCATCACGCGCGAGGACTGCACGATCCTGATCGGCGCCGTACATTCGGGCGTCGCCAATGCGATCACGCAGGTCGCGGCCAAGAACGGCGTGATCTATCTCAACACCAATTCCTCGGCGCCGAGCGAAGCGGGCGAGAACTGCGCACGCATCAAGTTCGTATGGGACGGCAACGGGACGAACTTCTCGAAGGCCGCCGTGAAGAACGCCGTGCAGGGCATCGGCAAGAACTGGCTGCTGCTCACCAATGATTATGTATGGGGCCACACCACATCGGCGGCCACCAAGGCGCAGGTGGAAGCCGCGGGCGGCAAAGTCATCGACAATCTGCTGGTGCCGCAGAACACGCGCGACTTCACGGCTTATCTGCTCAAGATCCAGCAGGCGAAGCCCGATGTGGTGGCGACCGCAATTGGTGGAGACGACATCAAGGCCCTGCGTGAGCAGGTCGCGCAGCTCAAGCTCGACGGACGGCCCGCCTGGATCAACAACCAGCAGGACTGGCCCGATATCTGGGGCGCGCCCAACAGCCTGTTCGGGGTGTTCGGCACCACCTGGTATCACAAGCTGCCGCTGCCCGGCGTCGCCGAGTTCGTGAAGGCGTGGCAGGCCGCGAACAAGGACGGGCCGATCCCGGTGCCCGGCAACGTCTCCTACAACGGCTACATGGCGACGCGTGAGCTGCTGAAGGCGATCGAGCGCGCGGGCTCGACGAACAACGTCAAGATCATCAAGGAGCTCGAGAACCTCAAGGTCTCGGCTACCGACCGCATGCAGCACTTCGACGCCTTCATGAACCCGGCGACGCACCAGATGCAGCAGACGATCTATCTGGCGCGTCGCAACATGAAGCCGGCAGATGCCACTGATCTCTACGAGATCATCAGCTGGACCGAGCCGAAGACCGCCGAGGACGACGCAGCGCCCGGCAAGTGCAAGCTCGTGCCCTACGAGCAGGTACCGAGCGTCGACTCCTAAGCCCATACGGCGCCGGGATCACGCTCTCACCCCGGCATCGTCTTCCCTCTCCCCAAAACGCGGGGAGAGGGATTTCCTTCCGAACGGAACTGACGCGTGCTCGACCTTCTGCCGCATCTGGTCAACGGCCTGACGCTCGGACTGCTGTTCGCGCTAATCGCGCTCGGCTTCATGCTGATCGTCGGGCTGATGGAGCAGATCAACCTGGCGCATGGCTCCTTGTTCGCGCTCGGCGCCTATGTGGCGCTGCAGCTGCTGGGGCCGCGGCCGCCGCTGCCGCACGGCCTCGCCGAAGCCTGGCTCGCGCTGCCCCTCGGGTGGCGCTACGCGGCGACGTTGGTGATTGCGCCGCTGGTGGTCGGCATCATCGGCATTGCGGTCGAGCTCTGCATGCGCCGCACCTACGGCAAGGACCCGCTTTATGGCCTCCTGCTCACCTTCGGCGTCGCCATGGTGATCGAGGAGGCGATCCGGCTCACTTGGGGCACGCGCGACTACGTGCTCACCGTGCCTCAGGCGGTGAGCGGCGGGTTCATCCTGCAGGACCTGATCTGGTCCACCTATCGCTTCTACGCGGCGGGCTTCGCAGCCGCGGTGATCTTCCTGGTCTGGCTCGTGATCGAGAAGACGCCATACGGCGCCATCATCAAGGCGGGCGCGCATGACAGCGAGATCGTACGCGCGCTCGGGATCAACCTCGGCCGCCTGCGCATGGCGGTGTTCTGTTTCGGCACCATGCTGGCGGCGATCGCAGGGATCATCGTGGCGCCGATCTGGGGCATCCGCCCGCATATGGGCGTGGACGCCGTGGTGCCGGCCTTCTTGATCATCGTTCTCGGCGGCGTCGGCAGCTTCTGGGGCGCCGTGCTCGCGGGTCTGATGGTCGGACTGGTTGTCGGCCTTACGGGCGCCTACGCGTCCGAATGGTCACTGCTCTCCATGTACATCCTCCTGGTCGCGGTGGTCACGTTCCGCGCACGCGGCCTGTTCGGCAAGAAAAGCGTGCTCGAAGCATGATGACCACGACCCATTCGGATGCCGCGAGACTGGTGACGCCGACCATGCTGGTGCTGTGGCTGGTGCTGCTCACGGTGCCGCTGTGGATCTCCCGAATCGGTCTCTATCCCTATCTCGGCGTCGAGATCCTGATCTGGTCGATCTATGCGCTCGCCTTCAACCTCGTGCTCGGCACCGCCGGCCTTCCGTCCTTCGGCCACGGCGCCTTTTTCGGAGTCGGCGCCTATGCGTTCGGTCTGGCGCAGTTCAACATCGCGGCCAATCTCTGGCTCTGCCTCGGCGTCGCGGCGCTTGCGGCGGCGTTCGCGGGCGTGCTGGTGGCGCAGTTCATCTCGCACCGGCGCGGGATCTATTACGCGTTCATGACCATCGCGTTCGGCCAGATCTTCTGGACTGTCGCGATCAAGGCGCACGGCATCACGGGCGGGGAGGACGGCCTGCTCAAGATCGCGCGGCTGCCGGCGGATTTCGGCGTGGTCCGCTTCGACCTCGCGGACAATACCGCCTTCTACTATTTCGTGTTGGCCGCCTTCGCGATCGTGGTGGCGGCGCTGTGGCGGCTCACGCATTCGCCTTACGGCCGCATCCTGGCTGCGATCCGGCAGAGCGAGACGCGCGCAGCGCATCTCGGCTATCGCGTGTGGCTCTACAAGGCCTCGGTGTTCGCGCTTTCGGCGGGACTGTCCGGCTTCGCGGGCGCCCTGTTCGCAATGGCGCAGCTCGCGGCCTTCCCGGACGTGATGAGCCTGCATCAGTCGGGCTATGTCGTGATGATGACGCTGGTCGGCGGCGGGCTCGTCAGCTTCTGGGGACCCGTGATCGGCGTCGTCACATTCCTGGTGGCGCGGGACGTGATCGGGGCGATCACCAATGCCTGGATGCTGTGGTTCGGCCTTCTGTTCATCATCGTGGTGCTGTTCCGCCCCGAAGGAATCGCGGGCGCATGGCGCGCGCTGCGGCAGGAAGGCGGCTGGCGCGAAGGCGGCGCGCGACTGCGCCTCCTGTTCCGGAGCTGATCATGCTGCTGGAAGCGCAAGGCATTCATGTCCGGTTCGGCGACCGCGTGGTGCTGGAGGAGATCGACCTGCAGGTCCGCGAGGGCGAGCTGCACGGCATCATGGGGCCGAACGGCGCTGGTAAGACCACGTTCTTCAATGTGCTGACCGGGCGCGTAAGGCCGAGCCGCGGCACTATCCGCATCGCGGGTGAGAACGTGACCGGCCTCGCGCCGCATGCGATCGCCAACAAGGGCGTGGCGCGCTCGTTCCAGATCATGACGCTGTTCGATGACTTCACGGCGCGCGAGAACATCATGGTGGCGCTGCCCGCGTTCCGGGCGCGCGGCTTCGACATGCGGTGGGCCGTGGCGGGCGATCTTGGCTTTGCGGAAGACGCCGCGACGGTGCTCACCGCCGTCGGCCTCACCGACAAGGCCGACGTAAAGGCGAAGGAGCTCGCCTATGGCGAGCGGCGGGCGCTGGAGATCGCGGTGGCGCTGGCCCAGAAGCCGCGCGTGCTCTGCCTCGACGAGCCGACCTCCGGCCTCGGCACCGACGGCACGCAACGGCTGATCGAGCTGGTGGGCCGCCTCAAGGGGCAGCTCACCATCGTCGCGATCGAGCACGACATGGGCTTCCTGTTCTCCCTGGCGGACCGGATCTCGGTGATCCACTGGGGCCAGGTGGTGGCGCGCGGCACGCCGCGCGAGCTGCAGGAGAACGAATGGGTCAAGCGCTCCAACCTCGGGAGGTTCTCTTGATCCTCGAGGTGGACGGGATCGATACCTTCTATGGGGAGACGCAGGCGCTCTTTGGGCTGTCACTCAGCGTGGCGCCCGGCGAAGTGTTCGCGCTGCTCGGGCCGAACGGCGCCGGTAAGACCACCACGCTGCGCTCGATCCTTGGGCTCACGCGGGCGCGGCGCGGCGCGATCCGTTTCTGCGGGCGCGACGTGACGCGCGCGCCGACCCATGAGATCGCGCGGGCCGGCATCTCATGGGTGCCGGACGACCGTCGACTCTGCCCGACGCTCACGGTGGCGCGCAATCTGGCGATCGCGAAGAAGCGCACGCGCTTCCGCGCCTGGAGCGTGAAGGAGACCACCGAGATCTTCTCCCCGCTCGAGCACCTGATGGAGCGCGATTGCGAGAACCTCTCGGGCGGCGAGATGCAGATGGTTGCGATCGCCCGCGCGCTGGTGGGATCGCCCGGATTGGTGTTGTTCGACGAGCCGAGTCAGGGCCTCGCCCCGAAGATCGTCAGTGACGTGCTGGCCACCATCCGCCGCTTGCGGGACGAAGGCGTGGCATCGCTGGTGGTGGAGCAGAATGCCGAGATGGCGCTCTCGGTCGCCGACAGAGTCGCGGTGGTCGACCACGGCCGCGTCGCGTGGACCGGCGCTGCCGCGGAGCTCAACGCCGACGCCGCCCTGCGGCAACGGTTGCTCGGAGCCTGACATGACGCCGCTGATCACTCTCGATCGGGTCTGCAAGGTCTATACGCGCGGACGCCTGTCGCGCACGCCGACATTTCGGCTGGAAGCCGATCTCACGGTCGGAGAGCCGGGCATCATCGGCGTGGTCGGGCCAAACGGCGCCGGCAAGACCACCCTGTTCGAGATGATGACGGGCTCGAACGCGCCGAGCAGCGGCCGCGTGCTGGTGGCCGGCACCGACATCCATCGCGTGAAATATCGCGAGCGTGACCGGCTCGCGATCCATTATCATCAGTCCTATCAAGTGCGCCGGTTCCGCAAGCTCGTCCCGTCGTTCCTGCTGGAATCGTCGCCGACGCCGAAGCCCATGGTTCACCTGTTCGATGAGCCGCAGTTCAATCCCCAGGACGGATATATCGGCTTCATGCTGGACTTCTTTCGCAAGCTGCGGCGCGAGAAGCGGCTGGTGTTCGTCTGTCTGCATCCGACCGCGACCTATCACCTGGAGATCCTGTCGGAGATCGCCGAGAGGTTCTGGCTGGTGACCGGCGGCAGCGTGACGCCGAAGGCGGACTTTGCCGCGCTGATGGACGATCCGCGCATGCGGAGCTACCTCGGACCCGAGATGACGCGCGCCGCGGAAGCGCTGACATGACGATCACGCCCGAGTTCGATGCGAGTGCCCTGCGCGGGATGATGGATCTTGCGGGCCAGGTCGCGTTCGTGCCAGGCGGTTATGGCGGCCTCGGCGAGGCCATTGCATATGGCGTGGCACTCGCGGGCGCGCGTGTCGCGATTGCGGGACGCGATCTCGCCAAGGCCGAGGCGCTCGCCACGCGTGTTGCCGAGACTGCGAAGCGTGAGACGATCGCGGTTCCACTCGATGCTCGCGATGTCGCCACCATTGCGCCGGCCATCGAGACCGTGGTGACCCGCTTCGGCCGCCTCGACATCCTGGCGAACTGCGTCGGCATGCAGATCGAGCAGCCGCTGCTCGATGTCACCGAGGGGGCATTCGACACGGTCTACGAGACCAACCTGAAATCCGCGATGTTCCTGGCCCAGGCGGCGGCGCGCGCACAGATCGCGGGCGGCCGCGGCGGCCGGCAGATCCACTTGCTCTCGGTGCGCGCGCAGCTGGCGATCCGCGGCAAGGGCTATTCGGCCTACACGGCGACCAAGGGCGGACTCGCCATGCTGGTGAAGCAGCACGCCATGGAGCTCGCGCCGCACAACATCACGGTGAACGGCGTGGCGCCGACCTTCGTCAACACGGAGATGATCCGGCACGTATACGAACGCCCCGAGTTCCGCCGCGAGATCCTGGCGCGGATACCATTGGGCCGCATCGCGGACCCGAAGGATGTGGTCGGCCCTGTCCTGTTCTTCGCGGCGCCCGCGGCGGCATTCGTGACCGGGCAGATCCTCTACGTCGACGGAGGCATTACGGCCAGCCAGTGAGGACGATCTGACGATCGCGCTGCAGGACCGCGCCTTGTCAGCCTTCCCAATCCTACCAGCGCCAGAACGGCGGCGCCGCACCGCCGTAAGGGCTACGCCCATACGGGCTGCCACCATACGGGCTGCCATAAGAGCTACCGCCCCACGGGCTGCCCTGCCGACCCCGATCCCGGTAATAGGGATCCCGATCGCGCCAGAATCCGTCGTCTGCCGCGATGATGTCGTTCGAGCGCTCGCGCGTGATGAAGCCGCCCTGGGGATGGTTGCTCAGCACGGCGACGAACTCGGTGCGATAGTTGGTCTCTTCGCTCAGCGGCTCATCCGAGATGATGATCGAGGATCGCGGCAACGCGGTCGGCGCGATGCGCTCGAGGACATCCTGCGGGATCGTGATGCGGTCGAGCGCGCTCTTGGCGTCGTCCCCTTCGTCGATCGTCACTGCGGTCCAGCGCAGACCCGATTCGCTGCGCGCCACCGCCGTGAACACATGCGTGCCGATCCGTTTCTCGGGATTGCGGATCTTGATTGCGGCTTCGATGGTCGCATCGAACCTTTCGCCGCCGTCCGCCACAGGCTTGCCCGTGGCGCGCCGCACATAAAGCTTTTGCGTCGCGCGGCTGATATAGATCGAGACCGGCGCGAGCGCGAGCTGTGCCTCGTTTGCAGCCTTGGCTGTCTCGGCTTTTCTGGCTTCGGCGGCTTTGACGGCGTCCTGCGCGCCCGCTGCGGCCGCGAGCTTCGCCTTCGCGTCGGCACTGGCTGCGTCGAACTGGCTCACCGCTTCCGCGGCCTTGACCGCGGCCTTCTGCCTCAGATCCTCGGCGCGCGCCCTGGCCTGGTCGGTCTTTGCTGCCGCGAGCGCCTTGTCGGCAGACGTGAGCTGCGCGTTGGCACGGTTCTTCGCCAGTTCGAGCTTGCGCAACGATGCCGTGAGCGTCTTGGTCTCGCGTGCCGCAGCGGCGGCGGCGCGCTTCGCATCTTCGGCGGCCCTCGCGGCGTCGGCAGCCTCGCGCGCGAGCGGTTCCGCACGTGTCGGAGCCGCCGCCAGGGCATCGGCTTTCGGCACCAGCAGGGCCGGGTGGGAAAACTCGACCGGGGCCGCATCGTTCGGAGCGATGATCACCCGCATGCCGAGCCGCGTCTTGTCGAACAGCCTCTCGGCAAAGCCAAAGGGAAGCCGCACGCAGCCATGTGACGCCGCATAGCCGGGCAACGGTCCGCCGTGCAACGCGATGCCGTTCCAGGTGATGCGTTGCATATGCGGCATATGGGCGTCGTCATACATGTTCGAGCGGTGGTCTTTCTTCTTCTCGACAACCGCGAAGACGCCGGCTGGTGTCTCGCGTTCGCTGACGCCGGTCGAGACGGGCGCGCGCAGGATCCAGCCATCTGCATCGTAGAGCGTGATCTGCTGGCTTTTGATCGACACGATCGCCATGATCGGCTCCCCGGCCTGGCGCGGCGCCGTCGCCTCGGCAATCTGAGCCCGGCGCGGCTTTTGCGGCGCGGCATCCGCGGTCAGCGGGGTCAGCGCGGCCATCACCGCCAGCACGACCCTAACGGGCGGCTCCCGCCGCACTGCAAGTTCTCGCCGATTCAATGTGGCCTCCGGGCTGATGGAACCGCCGCAATCATGGCCGGCGGTGGAGTCGCGAACCGGTAGTCTGGACATCGGGCCTGGATTTGCAAGCATGCTCAAATGATTGGGTCAACGTGTCGGCCAGAGTGTGACCATGAATTCCCAGCGCATTGACTCGTCAGGAGCAGCCCCGTCGCCAATGATCAGGTGCGTCACCGACATACGGGCGGAACTCGGCGAATGTCCCGTCTGGTCGCCGGCCGAGGGTGTCGTCTACTGGATCGACATCCACGGACGGAAGCTGCACCGGACGGCACCCGACGCTCGCACGACGAGATCCATCAACCTCCCCAGCCGTCCGGGCATGATTGCGCTTCGGAAGAAAGGCGGCTTGGTGATCGTCCTGGAGGATGGCCTTTACGGTTGCGATTCCGGCTCCGGCGCTCTCGATCTCCTCGTCCGGCTCGAACACGATCTGCCGGAGAACCGGGCCAATGACGGCAAATGCGACGCGGCGGGACGCCTTTGGATCGGGACGATGAATCTCATCGACGAGAGCCAGCCGACGGGCAACTTCTACCGGATCGATCCCGACCTGACCGTGACGAAGATGGCCAGCGCACTCGCAATCCCGAACGGCCTCGCCTGGAGTCCTGACGACGCGACGATGTTTCACACCGACACTCTCGCGAATGTCGTCTGGCGCTATCCATTCGATCCAGCACGTGGCGAACGTGGCGCCGAGACACCGTTCTTCCGGTTCGATGTCGCAACCACCGGCGGCGTCGACGGTGCCGCGATGGATAGAGAGGGCGGCTACTGGCCCGCCATATACGGCGGCGCGAAGCTGCTGCGGATCCTGCCTGACGGCAGTGTCGCGCGTGAGGTCACGCTGCCCGTCTCGCAGCCGACCATGCCGGCGTTCGGCGGCCCCGACATGAGGACCTTGTTCGTCACGTCGGCCACGCAGAACTTGAGCGAGCAGGACTTGCGTGCTCAGCCGCTGGCCGGCGGCCTGCTCGCGGTTGAAACCGACATCGTCGGCCATCCGGTCCACGCCTTCGGCGGATAGCGCGTCAGGCCAGCGTGTACTCGACCATCTCGCGATACGCCTCGGCCTCGTCGATCCGCGGCACCGCGAATCCCGCGTGGTTCGGTGCGTCGGGGAAATATTGGGGCTCGATGCAGAAGCCGCCATGCGCCGGGAAGCGCTTTCCTTTCGCCAGGTACTTGCCGCCGTAGATCTGCACGCCGGGCATAGTGGCCCGGACGACCAGCCGGCGCTGCGAATGGATGTGAGTGACTGTTGCGACTTCGCGCAACTCTCCCGGATCGCCGTCGACCGCAAGGTTCATGTCGATGTCGGGCGGAAACGGACGCGGCACACGGAAGTCGAAAGGACTGCCAGCTACCGAGGCGACGCGCCCTGTCGGGACCAGCATGTCATCGACCGGCGTGTAGTGGGAGGCGTTGAGGCGCAGGCGGTGATCCCGGATATCACCCGCCCCCGCGAGGTTGAAGTAGGCATGCGGCGCGAGATTCACGATGGTCGGGCGATCGGCCGCCGCGGACAGCGTTAGCATCAACCGGCTGTCCTCGATCCGATACTCGGCCGTCGCGACGAGCCTTCCCGGGTAGCCCTGGTCGAGATGCGGGCTCGTGATCGAGAAGCGAACCGCCGTGCGCTGCGCATCGATCTCGGCCGTCCAGATGCGGCGGCCAAATCCGTCCGGCCCGCCATGCAGATGGTTCGGCCCGTCATTGCAAGGCAAGGTCCAGGTCTCGCCATCAAGGGAGAAGCGGCCGCCGGCGATCCGGTTTGCGTAGCGTCCGACGATGACCCCGACGAACTCGCTGTCCGCCTTATAGCCCGTCACGTCGTTGAAGCCGAGAACGACATTCGTGCCGTCCGGGTGGTGCAGCGCGACCAAGGCGGCCCCGAAATCGGTCACGGCTGCGCGAATGCCACCCGCTTCGAGCTCGAAAAGGCGCGCGGATTGGCCGAAAGGCAGGACGCGGACGCTCACGGCTTACGTCGCTCCAGCCGACTGCGGCATGCCGGACGCGATCGGCTGCAGCATCTCAGAGCCATCCGCCATCGACGATATAGGACTGCGCGGTGCACCCTCCGGCCTCGTCCGAGGCGAAGAAAAGCACGGGCCGGGCGATGTCCAGCGGAAGAAGCTTTCGCTTCAGGCACTGACCTTTCATCAGCTCGGCCTCGGCTTCCGGCGTGAGCCAGTTGTCGATCTGGCGTTGCGTCATGATCCAGCCCGGAACGACGCAGACGACGCGAATGTTCTTCGGGCCGAGATCCGTCGCGAGCGAGCGCGTCAGGCCCATCACGGCCGCCTTCGCTGTCGTATAGGCCGGCATTCCGCCCTGGCCCAGCATCCACGAGATCGAGCCCAGGTTGACGATCACCCCACCACCGGCCGCCACCATGCCGGGCGCAACCGCCTGCGCGGCGAAGAACTGGTGCTTGAGATTCACGGCCATGCGCTCGTCCCAATATTCGGGCGTCACGTCCTCCATGGGATGTCGTTGATCGTTCGCGGCGTTGTTGATCAGGATGGTGATCGGTCCGAGCTCGTCCTGGACCGCGCGGATGGCAGTGCGGAGCGCCGCGATATCGGTCACGTCGCACCGGCGGAAGACGGCCTTCCGACCTTCGGCCGCGAGAGCCTCGGCCAGCGCCTCGGACGCCGTCACGTCGATGTCGAGGAAGGCGACCCGTGATCCCTGGCGCGCGAACTGGCGGACGATCTCCTCGCCGATGCCCGAGCCGCCGCCCGTCACCAGGACCACGCGGTCCTTCAGGCTCGGATAGCTCGCGATCGCGTCATTCACGGCAATTCCCCTTTCGGTACACGTCGACTGTTCTTGCGCCGGCCGACTTGCTTGCGCGGGCGGTCAAGACGCCGCCTGCACCGGTGTCTCGACTCCGATCGATGCGTCGACTTGCTCCAGCGCCAGATGGACCATTCCGGCGACAATGAGCTCGGTCCCGCCCGGCACGATGACGATGTCTTGTTCCGGCTTCAGCGTTGGAATGCGGGATTCCTGCAGGCCCTGCTCGAATGTCGGCCGCATCAGATGAAGGCCGCGCAAGGCGGATCCCGTGATGGCGATGCGATCGGGGCCGAGCACGGAAGCGAGGACGCGAACCGCGTCCGAAAGCGCGATCCCGGCCTCACGGAACAGGCTGACGACATGCGGCTCGCCTTCCTCGGCGCGCTTCACCAGCTCGCTCATCTGTTGCTCGCTGGGCTGCTGATGGCTGGTCATCGAGAGATTCGCGACGGTGCGGGCGTCGCGGTACAGGGCGTAGTCAGCCAGATAAGCCTCGATGCACCCGCGCTGCCCGCAACGGCACTGGGCGCCGGCCGGCTGTCGGCGGACGTGACCGATTTCCGACGATGCACCGCGCGGGCCCGGAAATGGCCCGCCATCGATCAGCAGCCCCATGCCGACGCCGTGACCGATCATCAGCACGCCGACGAGGCCTTGGCGCAGCTCGGGCGTGCACTGGGCGGCGGCCAAGGCCGTGGCGGCGGCGTCGTTCTCCATCACGATGGGAACGCCGAAATGGTCGGCCAGGGGCGAGACGAATTCCGCGTCGCGGATCGATAGGATCGGACTCCAGACCTGACGCCCGTCGGTTGGATCGACGATCCCTTGCACCGCAAGCCCAATTGCGCTCGGCGACGGGCCTGGCGCGCGGGACAGAACGGTCTCGATCGCCGTCGCGCACTGCGCGACGACCGCGTCTCCGGTCAGTGAGCGCGTCGAGCAGGGAAATTGCTCCCGAACCAGGATGCGCCCGGCGAAATCGGCGACGACCGCATCGACGACATCCATGCGCAGCGACGCCGCAGCGACGCGCGCATAGTGCGGGTTGAACTGCAGATTCACGGGCGGCCGCCCGCGGACATTCTCGGCCGCAGGCTCGTCGGCAGCCTCGATGAACACGCCGCTCGCAATCAGATCGGACGTGATCGTCGACACCGCAGCCGCGCTGAGGCCCATTCGCCGTCCGAGCTCGACCCGCGCCATCGAGCCGTGACGGCGAAGCTGTCGGAGCAGGCGCGCCCGATTGCTGTCCCGTTCGGCTGCTCTCGGCGGGATGGTTGATGTCATGGGATCCGCATGCCTGCTCTTCGGATTTGTCACAATCACGCCCGCCGCCGCGCGCCAAGGAGGGCGCGGCGGCGGCTATGGCGACGACAGCTTCGCCCCGATGAGGTGGGAGGGTCCGCTGACCTCACGGCTCGCTTCAGGGTTTACTTCGCCAGACAGCTGTCCACGGTCTCCGGCGTGCACTCGTCGAGGCCGGTGAACAGCGGATCTTCCACTTTCTTTCCGGCGATCAGGTCGATCATGACGGAAGGCGCGCGATAGCCCATCTCGAAGGGCCGCTGGCCGACCTGAACATGGCTGCGGCCGGCCTTGAGCGCCGCCATCTGCGGCGGCAGCGTATCGCCCGCGACGATGACCAGCTTCTTGCTCTTCAGCTTGTCCATGACCTGGTCGGTCACTTGGGCGTAGGCCTGCGGTGCGAACTGAGCCCAGCCGCCCACCAGGATGAAAGCATCGAGGTTGGGATTTGCCAGGAACGTATCCGCCATCTGCTGATTGGCGAGATCCACCTGGTCGTTGGTGAAGAGCGGACAGCCGCTGATCTCGGTCCAGCCGTTCGTTGCCTTCAAGCGGTCCGCGCCCTTCTTGCCCGCGATCGTGTCGCGGAATCCGGCCGCGCGCGCGTTGATGTTGTCGGCGGCAACATTCCCCAGCTGCAGGCAGACGGTCCCGCCGGATGGTTTGAGCCGCTTCAGGTGCTCGGCCATCTTGACGCCCATCAGGTAGTTGTCGGTGCCGAGATAGGTCTTCCGTAGCCCGCGATCGGCGGACACGAAGTCGGCGTCGATGCTCATGACCGGAATGGTCGGCTTCTTGCGCTTCACCAGGTTGCCCATGGCGGGCGCATTCGAGGGCGAGATCGCGATCGCTGCGACACCGCGGGTGAGGAGGTCATCGACGATCTGCACTTCGCCGGCTTCATCGGCGCTGGAGGCCGGCCCGGTGTAGTAGCAGGTGTATTCGGAGTTCGGATTTTCCTTCTGCCATTTCTGGCAGCCGAGATTGATCTGCTCGAAGAAGGGATTGTCCAAGCCCTTCACGACGATCGCCAGCGTCTTCTTCTGCTGCTGCGCGCCGGCGGGAGCGAAAGACAGCACCAGGATGGAAGCGAGCGCCCCCATCAGGACGGATTTCTTCATGGATCTCCTCCCCGGGTGTTCTTGGAAGCTAGGGTGTTCCTCAGGTCGTACCTGGCCGCGAGTTGCGGCCACTCGCAGCTATTTTGTTTATTTACAGAATTATTTGTCCGAGGTGACGGTAAGTCAAGGGCGTGTATATCTCGCGCACCAGACCAACTTGCTCTGTTGCCCGGACTGGTCCCGTGCATTAGTTTATCGACAAAAGATAACGTAGGGACACCAAGAGACATAAGCTTGGGCAGCCAAGCAGCGCGGGGAGGGCCCAGCGGGCATGCGCAGTCTCGAACTTCGGGGCATTTCGAAAAACTTCGGCGCGATTCAGGCCTTGAGCAATGTCTCTTTCGCGATCGATGCGGGAGAGGTTGTCGGCCTGATGGGCGACAACGGCGCCGGCAAATCGACGCTGGTGAAGATCATCGCCGGTAATTTCCCTCCGAGCGCCGGACAGATCCTGATTCGCGGCGAGGCACGCGAGCTGCGTTCACCCCGGGATGCGCAGCGCGAGGGGATCGAGATCGTCTATCAGGATCTTGCGCTCTGCGACAATCTCACGGCCGCCGCCAATGTGTTCCTCGGTCGCGAGCTGGTGCGTCGCGTGGCCGGCTTCTCGATTCTCGATCACGGCGCGATGATGGCTCGTGCCGCAGCCTTGTTTGCCGAGCTCAAGTCAGAGACGCGGCCGCGCGACGTCGTGCGTCGCATGTCGGGCGGGCAGCGCCAGGCCGTTGCCATCGCGCGCACGCGGCTCACCGATCCGAAGATCGTCTTGATGGACGAGCCGACAGCGGCGATCAGCGTGCGTCAAGTCGCCGAGGTGCTGGATCTGATCCGACGCCTGCGTGACCACGGCATCGCGGTTGTCCTGATCAGCCATCGCATGCCCGATGTCTTTTCGGTCAGCGACCGCATCGTCGTGCTCAGGCGAGGGCAGCTGGTTGCCGACAAGCCCGCCGCTCGATCCTCCCCGCAAGAGGTGACGGGGCTGATCACGGGCGCCATCAACGCGGCCTAGCGCAGGAGACAAGACGCGCCATGGCGACGACATCGATCGAGGAGCACATCGGCCGCAGCCAGCATCATGGCGTGCTCGCATGGGTCGCCAGCCGGCAGACATTCTGGATCTTCGTTGCGGCCGTCATCGCCTGCACGCTGCTCTCGCTGGCAACCGACACCTTCGCGACCGAACGAAACCTGTTCAACGTCACCCGGAATTTCGCTTTCGTCGCCATCATCGCACTCGGGATGACGGCGGTGATTGCCTCCGGCGGCATCGATCTGTCGGTCGGGTCCTCCGTCGTCCTTTCCGCCATCGTCGTCGGCACGACGATGGCGGCGGGCCATCCGATCTATCTCGCCGTGCCGCTCGCCATCGCGGCGGCGCTCTGCGTCGGCTTGGTCAATGGGCTCCTCATTGCCTATGCGGGCATGCCGCCTTTCGTCGTCACGCTCGGCACGCTCGCGATCGCCCGGAGCTTGGCAATGGTCCTCTCCGACAACAAGATGATCTACCAGTTCGGCCCCGACCACGATTTCTTGCTCGAGCTGGGCGGCGGCAGTCTGCTCGGCATCGCCAATCCGGTCTTCGTCCTTGCGGCTCTCGCCTTGGCGACCGGGTTCGCCTTCCGCTGGAGCCGATGGGGTCGCCATCTCTTCGCGATCGGCGGCAACGAGGAAGCCGCCCGCATGACGGGCATTCGCGTCTCTCGCGTGAAGCTGTCGGTCTATATGTTCTCAGCCTTCACGGCCGGCGTGACGGGAGTGCTTGAGGTGGGCTGGCTCGGCGGTGTCACCACGAACCTCGGCCAGGGCATGGAATTGTCGGTGATCGCCGCCGCCGTCATCGGCGGCGCGAATCTCGCCGGCGGCACAGGCACGGCCTTCGGCGCCGTGGTCGGCGCGGCCTTGATCGAGGTGATCCGCAACAGCCTGATCCTGCTCGGGATAAGCACGTTCTGGCAGGGCAGTTTCGTCGGCAGCTTCATCATTATTGCCGTGGCCATCGAGCGGCTGAGGAGCCTCCGGCACCGCGACTAGTTCGGCCATCGTTTGCCGCGGTTGCGAAGACGTGACGACGCACCCTGAGGTCGACTCGGTGCGACGCTTCGGGCAGAATCAGCACGCCATTCGCAGGGTCGCCTGACAGGAGGGGGACGGCATGGACGAGATACTGATCAACACGACGACGGCCGGCGATCAAGGGCAGCCCGCGGTCTGCGGTCTGCAGGGCACGCAGTTCGTCGTCGTGTGGGAGAACCGCGCTGACAACACGATCAAGGGGCAGATGTTCGGCGCGGATGGGATCAAGAGCAGCAAGGAGATCCTGATCAACACGCCGACGCCGCCCGGCCCGCGGCGGCAGCTCCCGGCCATGGTCGAGCACGGCTTCGGCTTTGTGGCTGCCTGGACCGAACAGGCGCCCGGCAGCGCTGCGACCGCTCCGGCTCAGCTGAAGCTTCGCATCTTCGATGCCGATACGCTTTCGGGCCCGGAAATCCAAGTCAGCACGGCTCCGATCGAGCCTCTGATCCGACCTGCCCTGGCGCGCCTGAGCGACGGCAACTTCATCGTCGTCTGGGCGGACAAGAGGAGCGATCAGCGAATCCGGGCGCAACGCTTCAGTGCGGACGGCACCAAGCTCGGGGAGGAGTTTCGCGCCAATACGGCGCCCGGGCTGCACCGGGTCCCGATGGTCGTTTGCCTCAGCAACGGTGATGTCGTCATCGCGTGGCGCGCGCGGATCAGCGGACCTCTCCACATCCGATTTCAAATCTTGAATGCGCAAGGAGCGGTGGGCGGCGAACGGATCATGGAAGGGACTGTCACTGCGGCCGCCATGGCCGCTCTCGACAGCGGCCAGTTCGTAATCGCGCACCTGAACGATTTCGGCGAGGACGCGACTGCGAACACCCTAATCGTCGTGGAAGCGGACGTGTTCAACGCTGACGGATCTCCCGCGCGTATTCACCTGACATCGACCAGCGAGCCGCGGATCCAGGCGACCTGGCCGACGGTCGTGCCATTGTCAGGCGGGCGCTTTCTGATCGGCTGGGCCCAGCGCAATGTCGACAAGCAGCCCGCCACCACGACCGTCAAGGCACGGGTCTTCTCGACGCGAGGTCCACTTGGTCAGGTGACCCAGTTCAACACCTCAAGCGGCCATGACCGCTTCAGCCTCGCCGCCGCTGCCGTCTCCAGTCCCGACGGCGAATTCGCGTTCGCGGCCTGGGCCGACGACACACAAAGCGGAGGCGACAAGGCCGGAAGAGCCGTGCGCGGGCGTCCGCTTCGTGTGCCGGCAGCGGGGTTCTAGGGCATGCGAGCCGCAATGGCGCTGAGCGCAGCGGTTATCGCAATGACGACTATGGCTGCAGGCGCGAGCGCGCAGACGGATCAATCGTCGGAGCTATCGAAGTCCATCGCATTGGTGTGTCCGTCCGAGAGCGGCGGCACTTTGGAGCACAGCGAGGTGGACCGCAGCGGGCTGTCCTATCGCCAGCAGCTCACTTTCGCCAACGGTCAGCCAGCCATCCTGGTGCTCGCCGAGGCCAGACTGGGCCGGCCGTTCCGTGCGCACGCCACGATCGATTTGCGCGGCGAATCCGATGCGGCGGACCTGGTCTTCGCACAAATCGTCGTGCGACGCTTGTCAGCGCTTCTTGAGAGCGTTTGTCTCGGCGCACCGGAAAAGCGGACACAATTCTTGGAGCAGATCCGTGTCAATCGGGCATCGCTTGGTTTGCCTTGAGCCGAATGGGACGAGGAGAGACGATCATGCTGGCGAAATCAGCTGTTATCGCTTTGATCCTCGCGATGGTGCCGGTAGGCGCATTCGCGAGCGCCTCCCAGGAATGTGCCGCCGGCATGGCGCGCCGCGACCGTCTCGATCACAGCGGATTTCATGCGCGGGCGAAACGCTATGGCCTGCGCGCGGAGAACGTGGCCTATGGCTGTGATACTGAAGCCTGCGCTCGCGCCATGTGGTCGAGGTCGCCGGCTCACGCGCGGAACATGATGTTGCCTGGGTACAAGGAAGTGGCGTCTGCCCGCAGCCGCAGCGGCCGGACCTATTGGTGCATGGTGATCCACCGATAAGGCTGCCGGCTGTCGCGACGCGCGGCGTCTCAGTCGAGACGCTGCGATCGTCCGTCTGTGTTCATGGCCTTCCCGGGCTCAGCAGCCGTGTCAGGCAGCGGCGCATCCTCGCTCGGCGTCGGCGGCTGTCCCCCGAACACGCCGCGCATTCGGATGACGCCCCAGATGACCGGATTCATGCGCCACCACACCGACTCGGCTTCGCGCTGGAGCACGCCGGCTATGACGCCAGGGGCCTTGCCGAACATTTCGGGCATCGACGTGGAGAGCACCGAGTCGCCGAGCACATTCCAGCGCGAATGGCCGCCCATCAAGGGCGAGCGGATCGCGAAGACCACGCGGGAAATGTTCGCCTCTCGTATCGAGAAGGAGCACATCGGACAGGGCTCGACGGTCGAGTAGAGCGTGCAGCGTCGAAGCCTTCGCTTGCCGAGCTTGCGGTGTGCCTCGGAGACCGCCAGCAGCTCCGCATGGCGCGTGAGGTCGTGCTCGCGGGCCGCCCGGTTGGTGGTCTCCACGAGCACCTCATCGCCGTCCGCGATGATGCAGGCGAACGGGAATTCCCCAGCCTCCACGGCTTCGCGGGAGAGCGCGATGCATCGCGCCATCATCCTGTTATCGACGTCGTCTGCGGGGTGATGATCGGGCGCAGGCGTGAACAAGCCTGCAATGCGCTGGACGAGTCCTGTCATCGGTGATCCCCTGCGATCGCGGTCACTGCGCGGATGCAAGGCGCACAGGAGCCGCTATTGGATCGTCAGCTCATAGAGAATGAACGATTCAATGAAGATCGAATACTCCTTGGCAATCCGCAAAGCGAAGCCGGCCTGCCGGATTCGCTCGCCGAACAAGGCGACATCGGAATCCGACGAGATCATGACGTAGACCTTGCCGCCGGGCTTGAGCCGCTCCCTCGCCTGATCGAAAAGGTTCGCGACGTCGCGGTAGGCCGGCCCGGCGTGCCAGCCGCGATCCGCAAGATCGCGCGGCTCACCCGCGTGCTTCGGCGGGCTCGAAAGAACAACGTCGAACATCGGCCGGGGCGCGAACGCCGAAAGGAGATTGGACGCGATCCCGTGAACACGATCGCCGAGACCGTTGGCGCGTGCGTTCTCGGCGGCGCAGATCGCAGCATTGGGATTGATGTCTGCCGCGATCACGGTCGCGGCGCCCGCACGCGCAGCCGCCAGCGCGATGACGCCCGATCCGGTGCCGACGTCGATGACCGTCTTGCCGCGGAGATCGAGGCCGTCGAGGAACGAGACGAAGCGCTGGCTGGAAAGAAAGAAGCGCGGGTGAAACACCGTCGGCCGGATCTTCAGGTCGAACCCGCCGACCCGCGTGTCCTGCGCGTACTGCCGCTTCAGGATGAGATGATAAGAGAAGAAGTGAATGAAAGCCCGCAGCCAGCGGCGCAGGACGCTGTGTTGGTTTGGTCGATGGTCGAGCGTTGCCGCAGGCGTTCCGCTACCCGGCATTGTCAATCCTTCCGCCACTGGCGAGATCGATCGGCACTGAGCAGGCGCGGGTCTCAATCACCAGAAGCGGACGAATGCCCTTGCCACTCCCTAAGGTCGCATAACGCATGGCCTCCAGCAGTGGTGCCAGCCGCGTGATTTCGCCGCGCTCCGGACAATGCGTCAGCAGGCGTTCGAACAGTGTCTCCAGCTGGTGCGCGGTCTGAGCGATGGCCTGCCTGAATTGGGTCGTGTCGAAGGCCCGAGCTGCGCGGGCGCCAGGTTCTCTTGTTTTTCCAATGATTTGTTGAGACAAGATCCGCCCCGTCCATCGGAACCTGGGTCGTTAAGTCAGGGCGCCGAAAGAAAGTTCCGCGGTCGAAACCAAAGTACTCGTAGGATGTTGCCTCGCAGGGGAACCGCGCATTGATGGCTTTGTTCGTGTCGATTATCGCGGCTGCGGCGTGGGCCTACTTGCTGCTGGGCCGCGGGCGGTTTTGGCTGGCCGCGATCGCGCCTGACCCCGCGCCAGCCCCCACTTGGCCCCGTGTGGTGGCCGTGGTGCCCGCGAGAAACGAAGCCATTTGTCTCGAATCCAGCCTGAACTCCTTGCTCGATCAGCGTTACGCCGGGGACTTCTCGATCATCGTCGTCGACGACGACAGCGACGACGGCACCGCCGAGATCGCCGCCGCCGCCGCGCGCCGCGGCATCAAGCCGCTGACCGTGGTTTCGAGCTCAGGCCCGCCGCCGGGCTGGACCGGCAAGCTGTGGGCGCTCGAGCAAGGCCTCGCGGCGGCTCCGAACGATGCGAAGTATGTCCTCTTCACGGACGCCGACATCGTCCACGCGCCCGACAGCGTGTCGGCGCTCGTCGCGCGGGCCGAGCAGGGCGGCCTCGTGCTCACCTCGCTCATGGCCAGGCTGCGCTGCGAGAGCTTCGCCGAGCGGCTGCACGTTCCGGCCTTCATCTACTTCTTCCAGATGCTGTTTCCGTTCGCCTGGATCGGCCGTCCGGCAGCACGTACTGCGGCGGCGGCCGGGGGCTGCATGCTGGTGTCGCGCGCGGCGCTGCAGGCCGCGGGCGGGCTCGATACGATCCGCAATGCGCTAATCGACGATTGCGCCCTGGCGGAGCGGATGAAAGAGGTCGGTCCAATCTGGCTCGGCTTGACCGATAGGGTTGTCAGCATCCGCGCCTACCCGCGGATGGCGGATGTCCGCCAGATGATTTCCCGTTCTGCTTACGCGCAGTTGCGTCACTCGCCCTGGCTGCTGATCGGCACCGTCGCGGGCATGGCGCTCACCTTCCTTGCGCCACCTTTGCTGGCCATCTTCGCGGATGGTGCCGCGCGCGTCCTCGGAGGTGCGGCGTGGCTTGCGATGACAGCGAGCTTCATGCCGATCTTGCGTTTCTACCGACTGTCGCTGCTATGGGCGCCTGCGCTGCCGCTGATCGCGGCCCTCTACGTGCTCTATACGATCGATTCGGCGTACCGCCATATGCGCGGCATCGGCGGCGCCTGGAAGGGCCGGACCCACGTTCCGCTCGCGAGAAAGCCATGAGCGCGATCGAGTACAGCTCCGGCAAAGGTCCCGGCGACGAGAATTTTCCGGTCGCCTCCTGGGTCATCGAGCGCCGCTATCGCGGCCCCATTCTCGCATTCTATCATTTTGTGCGCGCCGCGGATGATGTTGCGGACCATCCGCAGCTGAGCCGAGCCGAAAAGCTGTCGCGACTCGACGAGCTCGAGAACGGCCTCGATCGTGACGACAGCCTGCCTCAAGCCACCGCGCTGAGATCCGCCTTGCTGGCGCACGGCATGAGCGACGCGCATGCGCGCGACTTGCTGTCGGCCTTTCGCCAGGATGTCGTCAAGCTGCGCTATGCGGATTGGGACGAGCTCATCGACTACTGCGCACGCTCGGCGATGCCGGTCGGCCGCTTCGTGCTCGACGTTCATGGCGAGTCACGGTTGACCTGGGCCCGGTCCGATGCACTGTGCGCCGCGCTGCAGATCATCAATCATCTGCAGGACTGCGCGCTCGATTTCCGCGATCTCGATCGTGTTTATCTGCCCAGCGATGTCATGGCGGCGCACGGAGCGAGCCTGGATGATCTGGCGGCCCCGCGCGCCAGTCCCGCGCTTCAGGCCTGCCTGCGCGCCTTGGCCGGCAAGACCGAGCTCCTGCTGCACCAGAGCGACGGTCTTGAGGACATAGTCGTCAATGGCCGCCTTGCGGCCGAGATTGCCGCGATCCGCGCTTTGGCGCAGCGCCTCGTCGGCCTGCTGCAGCGGCGGGATCCGTTGAGCCAGAGGGTTCATCTTGGCAAGATTGACGCTCTTGCCATCGGCTCCGCAGCCGGCGCCAGGCTGTGGCTCCGCCGTCTGCTCCGCGGATCGGCTGCGCGTAATTCGGATCGACCAGTCTGATGCAAACTGTCGAGCACACCCCACAGACCGTGAGCCATGGCAGCTCGTTCTATCTCGCGATGCGCATTCTGCAGCGCGAGCAACGCAATGCCATGTTTGCGATCTACTCGTTCTGCCGCGACATCGACGACATCGCCGATGGCAACGCGCCGCGGCCGGACCGTCTCGCGAAACTGCGCCAGTGGCGTGACGACATCGACGCGCTCTACGCCGGCGAGGCAAGGCCCGGAACCGCAAACCTCGTCCAGCCGGTCGAACGTTTCGCTCTCGAGCGAGAGGACTTTTACGGGCTGCTCGACGGCATGGAGATGGATGCACGCGCCGATATACGGGCGCCGGCGCTGACCGAGCTCGAGCTCTACTGCGATCGCGTGGCCTGCGCGGTCGGCCGGCTCTCCGTACGCGTGTTCGGCATGGAGCGCGAACCCGGGAGACAGCTCGCTCATCATCTTGGACAGGCTCTCCAGCTCGTCAATGTGCTGCGCGACATCGATGAAGACGCCGCGATGGGCCGGCTCTATCTGCCGCGCGAGGCGCTGGCGCTGGCGGACATCCATCACAGCGATCCCGCCGAGGTCATGAAGGAGCCACGGCTCGGCATCGCCTGCGAGTTCGTCTGTGACATCGCGCGCCGTCACTTCGCGGCGGCCGATCGCATCCTGGCCGCGGCGCCCCGCCGGGCCGTGCGAGCGCCGAAGATCATGCGCGAGGTCTATGGCCAATTGCTCGCCGAGCTCTGCGCGCGCGGCTGGGCTGCTCCACGCCGGGCCGTTCGCCTGAACAAGCCCAAACTGATCTGGACAGCGTTGCGACATGCCTTCGTCTGATCGTGCCGTAACGCATGTGATCGGGGCCGGGGTGGCGGGATTGGCCGCTGCCGTGCGGCTGACCGAAGCCGGCCGCAAGGTCGTGTTGCACGAGGCGACGTCGCAGGCGGGCGGCCGCTGCCGGACCTATTTCGACGATGCGATCGGCCTGTCGATCGACAACGGCACTCATATCGTGCTCTCCGGCAATCATGCCGTGCTCGATTTTGCACGCACGATCGGCTCTGCGGACCGGCTGTATCGGCCCGAGAGGGCAGAGTTCGCCTTCGTCGACCTCGCGAGCGGCGAACGCTGGGCCGTGAACCTCAATGACAGCCGTTTTCCGCGCTGGCTCTTCGATAAGAGCCGGCGCGTGCCACAGACGGGTCTGCTCGATTACCTGCCGCTGGCGCGCCTCGCTTTCGCCTCCGGCGATCGGCCGATCAGAGAGGTCGTGGACTGCCGTGGGCCGCTGTATCAGCGTTTTCTTGAGCCCGTGATGCTGGCGGCGCTGAACACGGCGCCGCCCGACGGCTCATCGCGGCTCGCCGCAGCCCTCATTCGCGAAACGGTCGCGCGGGGCGGCGAGTATTGCCGGCCCCTGCTGGCACGTCACGGCCTCTGCACGGTCTTTGTCGACCCGGCGATCGATTACCTTCGCGCACGCGGTGTCGAGATCAGCTTCGGTGACGAATTGACGGCGCTGGTGCGCTCGGGCGCGCGGATCAGCGCGCTGAAGCTGTCGAACCGCGAAGTTGCGCTCGGCGCCGACGATGCCGTGATCCTCGCGGTCCCGGCGCATGCCGCCGTCAGGCTTGTGCCGGGGCTGCGCGCGCCGAACGAGTTTCGCGGCATCCTCAATGCGAATTTCGCCATCGCGGCGGGGGATGCGCTGCCGCCGATGCTCGGCGTGCTCAACGGCACCAGCGAATGGATTTTCAACCATCCGGACCGCATCTCGGTGACGATCAGCAATGCGGATCGCTTTTTCGATGTGCCGCGTGCCGAGCTCGCCGCCACGATCTGGCGCGAGGTTTCGCAGATCGGCGGTCTGCCCGATGCGATGCCGCGCTGGCAGATCGTGCGCGAGCGCCGCGCCACCTTCGCGGCGACGCCCGAGCAGAACCGTATGCGCCCGCCGGCGGAGACCGAGTTCGAGAATCTGCTGCTGGCCGGCGACTGGACCGCCACCGGCCTGCCGGCGACGCTGGAAGGCGCCGTGCGCTCCGGCTTCCGTGCCGCGCAGCTGATCGGGCAGGCGATGAGGCCAGCCGCATGAACCTGCAATACGCCAGCAGCCCGGAGTCGCAAGCAGGCTCGGAATCCAAGGCGGCCGCGGGCCTGATGCGGCGGCAACGGAACGACGGCCACTGGCTCTTCGAGCTCGAGGCCGATGCCACGATTCCGGCCGAATATGTCTTGCTCCGGCATTTTCGCGGCGAGCCGGTCGATGCGGCGCTCGAAGGGAAGATCGCGGCTTATCTGCGTCGCATCCAGTGCGATCACGACGGCTGGGCGCTGTATCACGGCGGCGCTTTCGACATGAGCGCGAGCGTCAAAGCATATTTCGCCTTGAAGATGATCGGCGACGATCCGGACCTGCCGCATATGCGCCGCGCGCGCGACGCGATCCTCGCGAACGGGGGAGCCGCGCAGTCGAATGTGTTCACGCGGATCCTGCTGGCCTTGTTCGGCATCCTGCGCTGGCGGGCGGTGCCCGAAATGCCGGTAGAGATCATCCTGCTGCCGCGCTGGTTTCCCTTCCACCTGAGCAAGGTCTCGTATTGGGCCAGGACCGTGATCGCCCCACTGCTGGTGCTGCAGGCGTTGCGGCCGCGCGCCAAGAATCCGCGCGGGGTCACGATCGACGAGCTGTTTCTCGAGCCTCCCGAGACCGTCGGTCCGCGCTCGCGCGCGGCGCACCAGAAGCGCAGTTGGTTCGCGGCCTTCGCTGCCATCGACGTGCTGCTGCGCGGCTTTGTCCGCATCGTCCCGGCCGGGCTGCGGCGCCGCGCCATCGAGCGTGTGGAAGCCTTCGTGTCCGAGCGCCTCAACGGCGAGGACGGGCTCGGCGCCATCTTTCCCGCGATGGTCAACGCCACGCTGATGTACGATGTGCTGCAGCAGCCCGAGAAGGCCGCGATCGCACGGGGCTCGGTCGAGAAGCTGCTCGTGCTCGGCGATCGCGAGGCCTACTGCCAGCCCTGCGTCTCCCCGGTATGGGACACGGCGCTCGCCTGTCACGCGATGTTCGAGGTCGGAACGCCGGCCGCGGAAGCCGCCGCGCTGCGCGGACTCGACTGGCTGTTGCCGCGCCAGGTGCTCGATGTCCGCGGCGACTGGATCGAGCGGCGTCCGGATGCGCAGCCGGGCGGCTGGGCCTTCCAATACGCCAACCCGCATTATCCGGACCTCGACGATACTGCGGTCGTCGTCATGGCGATGGATCGGGCGCGCCGGCTCGGCGCCGGCAACCGCTTCGACGAGGCGATCTCCCGCGCCGTCGAATGGATCGTCGGCCTGCAGAGCCGGAACGGCGGGTGGGCGGCCTTCGATGCCGACAACATCCATGACTATCTCAACAACATCCCGTTCGCGGATCACGGTGCCCTGATCGATCCGCCGACCGAAGACGTCACGGCGCGCTGCGTGTCGATGCTGGCGCAACTCGGCCAGTCGCCGCAAAGCAGCGAGCCATTGGCGCGCGGTGTCGCGTATCTGCTGCAAACGCAGAAGCCGGACGGCAGCTGGTTTGGCCGCTGGGGCGTCAATTACATTTATGGGACCTGGTCATCGCTCTGCGCGCTGAACCTGTGCCGGACGCCGGAGACCGTCGCCGCAATGGCGCGTGCCGCCGAGTGGCTGAAGTCGATTCAGAACGCCGACGGCGGCTGGGGTGAGAGTGGCGACAGCTACCGTCTCGATTATCGGGGCTACGAACGCGCCCCGAGCACGGCATCGCAGACCGCCTGGGCGCTGCTCGGTCTCATGGCGGTCGGCGGCGCGGAGCAGCCTGCCGTGAAGCGCGGCATCGAGTATCTGGCGCGCGCCCAGGGCGACGACGGCTTCTGGCATGAGCCCTATTACACGGGCGGGGGATTCCCGCGCGTGTTCTATTTGCGCTATCACGGCTACAGCAAATTCTTCCCGCTCTGGGCGCTCGCGCGCTACCGCAACATTTCGGGCCGCGAGGGTACCGTCAGGTTCGGGATGTAGCGCCGACGGCCTCGCCCTTCGGCCGCGCCGTATTGCGATTCGCCGCTTCCTTGTCGCGGATCTCATCGAGCTTCTGCGCCACGTGCCGCGAGAAAACATACTCCGCAGGACGCTGCCGGCTCAGATCGATCTCCGGCTTCATCGGGCCGTCCGTGCGGACACCCCGTAGCGCGACGCCGAGCGCCTTGAGGGGGTTCGCGACCGCATCGTTGACCGCGCTCGCCTCATAGCCGCTGTGCACCATGCAGTCGGCGCATTTCTCGTAATTGCCCGTGCCGTAACTGTCCCAATCGGTCTCGCTCATCAGTTCGTCGAAGGTGCGCGCATAGCCCTCACCGAGCAGATAGCATGGGCGCTGCCAGCCGAAGATGGTCCGGGTCGGATTGCCCCAGGGCGTGCAGTGGTAGCTCTGGTTGCCGGCGAGGAAGTCGAGGAACAGGCTCGACTGGCTGAACGACCAGGACTTTCCGGTCGGGCCGCGCCGCAGGATATCGCGGAAGAGCCGCTTCGTGCGGTCGCGGTTGAGGAAGTGCTGCTGATCCGGCGCGCGCTCGTAGGCATAGCCGGGCGACACCGTGATGCCATCGACGCCCAGCTTGGTCACTTCGTCGAAGAATGTCGCGACGCGCTCGCCTTGGGCGGTATTGAACAGCGTGCAGTTGATGTTGACGCGGAAGCCTTCCCGCTTCGCCCGCGCAATCGCCGCGACGGCGCGATCGTAGACGCCTGGCTGGCACACCGATGTGTCGTGCATCTCGCGGTCGCCATCGAGGTGCACCGACCAGGTGAAGTAGACGCTCGGCTTGTAGGCCGCGAGCTTCTTGTCCATCAGCAGCGCGTTCGTGCACAGATAGACGAACTTGCGCCGCGCGACGATCCCGTCGACGATCTCGGGCAGCTGCTTGTGCAGCAGCGGCTCGCCGCCGGCGATCGACACCACGGGCGCGCCGCATTCGTCGACCGCCCGCAGCGCATCCTCGACCGACATGTTCTGGTGCAGGATCGGATCCGGATAGTCGATCTTGCCGCAGCCCGCGCATGCGAGATTGCACCGGAACAGCGGCTCCAGCATCAACACCAGGGGATAGCGCTTGCGCCCGCTCAGGCGCTGACGCAGGACGTAGCTACCGACTGAGAGCTTCTGCCGGAGAGGAATTCCCAAGACCGTTGTCCTTCGTAATTGTGCTTGCGCCGGCCATATCCAGCAGATCGACCGGCACGCGGAATTCGATATTCTCGTCCTGACCGGGCAGGGTGAACAGCTCGACAGGACCAAAGCGGCGCAACGTGGCGATCACATTTCGTACCATGACTTCCGGCGCCGATGCACCCGCCGTAATGCCAACCACCTCGACGCCCGTCAACCACTCCGGCTGCAGCTCGCTGCCATCGGCAATCAGATAGGTCGGCACGTGGGCGCCGACCCCGAGCTCGCGCAGCCGGTTCGAGTTCGAGCTGTTCTTGGCGCCGACCACGAAGATCACGTCGACGAGCCGCGACAGCTCGAGCAGGGCAGTCTGCCGGTTCTGCGTGGCGTAGCAGATGTCCTCCACGCCGGGGCCGACCACGTCGTCGAACCGCCGATAGAGGGCCTCGATGATGCCGCGCGTGTCGTCGATGCTCAGCGTCGTCTGGGTGACGTAGGCGATCGGCGTCTCGCGATCGACGGTCAGGTCGGCGACGTCCTGCTCGGACTGCACCAGCAGGACGGGGCCGGAGATCTGCCCGAGCGTCCCCTCGACCTCCGGATGACCCGCATGGCCGACCATGATCACGGTGCGGCCGTTGCGGACATAGTGGCGGCCCTGGGCGTGCACCTTCGACACGAGCGGGCACGTGGCGTTCAGGACGCGCAGCCCGCGTTCCTTGGCCTCAGCCTCCACCGCCTTGGAGACGCCATGCGCACTGAAAATGGTGACCGCATTAGCCGGCACTTCGGACAGCTCTTCGACGAAGCAAGCGCCGCGCGCCTTCAGCGAGTCGACCACCCATTTGTTATGCACAATCTCGTGCCTGACATAGACCGGCGGCCCGTACTTCTCGAGCGCCCGCTCGACAATCTCGATGGCGCGCACGACACCGGCACAGAAGCCGCGGGGCTTTGCCAGAATGACCTTCATCGCGCTGCTCCGTTGAGCTTGCCGTTTGCCTGATGCGGCCTGCCATTTCCCTGCGAAGCACGACGCCGCTTTGACCGCTCCGCCAGGGCCGCGATCTGGAAGGCGTCGAGCTCGGGCGCCTGCCGCGCGTCGAACAGGGCCAGCACCTTGCCAGCGATCGTGGCAGCGTCAAGGCCGGCGCGCGCGTACATTGCGGCAGGCGTATCGTGATCGATGAACCTGTCGGGCAACATCATGCTGCGCATCTGGAAGCCGCGCTGCTCGAACGCGCCGTGTTCGGCGAGGAGGTTCATCACATGAGCGCCGAACCCGCCGATTGCGCCTTCCTCGACCGTGATCAGCACCTCGTGCGAGCGCGCCAGCCGCAGGATGAGGTCTTTGTCGAGCGGCTTTGCGAACCGCGCGTCCGCGACGGTGGTCGAGAAGCCCTGCGCGGCCAGAAGCTCCGCGGCCTTCATGCATTCCGCGAGACGTGGCCCCAGTGAGAGCAGCGCGATCGTGTGACCTTCGCGCACCACGCGGCCGCGGCCGATCGCAAGCGGCACGCCTTCGTCCGGCAGAGTCAGGCCGATGCCTTCGCCGCGTGGATAGCGCAATGCTGATGGCCGGTCATCGATTGCCACGGCCGTCGCCACCATGTGCACCAGCTCGGCCTCGTCCGCGGCGGCCATCAGTACGAAGTCGGGGAGGCAGCCAAGATAGGCGAGGTCGAAGGAGCCCGCATGGGTCGGACCGTCGGCGCCCACCAGGCCGGCGCGGTCCAATACGAAACGGACAGGCAGCTTCTGAATCGCGACGTCATGCACGACTTGATCGTAGGCGCGTTGCAAGAACGTCGAGTAGATCGCGCAGAAGGGCTTGATGCCCTGCGTCGCGAGTCCCGCCGCAAAGGTGACGGCATGCTGCTCGGCGATGCCCACGTCGAACGCGCGGTCCGGGAACGCCTTGCCGAAAATGTCGACGCCCGTGCCGCCCGGCATTGCAGCCGTGATCGCGACGATCCGATCGTCCTTGCGCGCCTCTTTCACCAGGGCCTCGCCGAACACCTTGGTGTAGGCCGGCGCCGCGGCCACGCCCTTGTGCTGCTTGCCCGTGGGCACGTCGAACTTGACGACGCCATGATACTTGTCCGCCGATGCTTCGGCCGGGGCGTAGCCCTTGCCCTTCTGAGTCCGCACATGGACCAGAACCGGCCCGTTGTCAGCGTCACGCACGGTCTGCAGCACTGAAACCAGCTGATCGACATCGTGGCCGTCGACGATCCCGACATAGGAAAAGCCGAGCTCCTCGAACAGCGTCGCGCTGTTACCCGAGGCGGCCGCAGGCTGCTCCGCCTCGCTCGAACTCGCCCGCGAGAACAGCCGCTCGAGATAGTCCGACATCGCGCCGACCGGAGGAGCGATCGACATCGCGTTGTCGTTGAGGATCACGATGAGCCGACGCTTCAGCGCGCCCGCATTGTTGAGCGCCTCGTAGGCCATGCCGGCCGACAAGGCGCCGTCGCCGATCACGCAAATGACCCGGTATGTGTCACCGGCGAAATCGCGCGCCACAGCCATGCCGAGGCCGGCCGAAATCGAGGTGGACGAATGCGCGGCGCCGAAGCAATCGAATTCACTCTCTGCACGCTTCGTGAAGCCGGAGAGTCCCTTCCCGGTGCGCAGCGTCCGGATGCGATCACGGCGACCCGTGATGATCTTGTGCGGATAGGCTTGATGACCCACATCCCAAATCAGCTTGTCATTCGGCGTATCGAAGACGTAATGCAGCGCTACGGTCAGCTCGACGACGCCGAGGCTCGCACCGAGATGTCCGCCGGTCACAGATACGGCATCGATCGTCTCTTGCCTCAGCTCGTCGGAGACTTCTTTGAGCTTGTCAGGCCCGAGGCGCCGCAAATCCGTCGGAGTGTTGATGGAATGGAGAATGGAACGTGGAGTTTGCGTAGTCGTTTCTCCGCGATGGGAAGACATGTCGGCGCACTCCATGAACGAGGGCAGATGCAATTTGCGGAGCTGAAGGAATGAACGGGCCCCTGAGGGGAGCGGTGGTTTCTTCTCCCGGTCATGGGTCAATCGTCCTGCGGCGCTATCGTTCCGTGGATTTCCCGCCGCGTCTACCCCCACGGCCCGGCCGGGCGCCATGCTAGAGCGCATCGTTTCGCAGACGGTCCGATTCTGCGCCCAACGAGCCTGGTGGGTGATCGCTGGCGGCATCGCGCTAGGCCTTGTTTCGGGCGTATTTGCGGGCGCGAATTTCAGTATCACAACGGACATTAACCGGCTGATTTCCCCGGAGATTCCGTGGCGGCAGCGAGAGGCCGCATTTGAACAGACATTTCCTGGTCAATACGCATCGACGCTCGTCGTGGTCGATGCGCCGACTCCGGAGGGCGTGCAAGCCGCGAGCGCGCTGCTCACCGAGCGCCTGCGCCAGTCGCCCATGTTCAAATCCGTCGAAAATATCGCCGGGGATGAATTCCTAGCGCGCACTGGACTGATGTTTCGCCCGCTGGGTGAAGTACAGGCGTTCACACAGGGGCTCGGCCAAGCCGAGCCGGTGATCGCAGCCCTGGCGGACGATCCGAGCTTGCGCGGCGTCGCCAATGCAATGGTGTTGGTCCTGGGCGGCGTGCAGCGACAGCTGACCACACTCGATGCGCTGGCGCGCCCGATGACGATGGCCGCCGAGACCGTCGAGGCCGGTCTCGCCGGCCGCTCCAAGCCGTTCTCGTGGCAGGAGATGCTCAACGGCGGACCTTCCGCGCGCAGCGACTTGCGCAACGTGATCACCGTCATCCCGGTGCTCGACTTCTCGGCTCTTCAACCCGGCAAGGCGTCGAGCGACGCGATTCGGCAGGCCGCGTCGGATCTCGATCTCGCAGGGAAATTCCAGGCCCGCGTGCGTCTCACCGGATCGGTGCCGATGGGCGACGAGGAGTTCGGCTCGATCCAGGAAGGCGCGCTGATCAACGCGATCGCGACGACCCTCATCGTGCTCACGATCCTGTGGCTGGCACTCAAGTCAGGACGGCTGATTGTTGCAGTCCTCATCAGCCTCATTGTCGGCCTGTCGACCACCGCAGCGCTCGGCCTTCTGATGGTTCAGTCTCTGAACCCGATCTCGGTCGCGTTCGCGGTGCTGTTCGTCGGCATCGGCGTCGATTTCGGCATCCAGTTCAGCGTGCGCTTCCGCGACGAGCGGCACAAGGTTGGCGAGTTGTACGCCGCGTTGCGCAGCACGGCGCGTGAGATCGCAGTGCCGCTCACGCTCGCCGCTGTCGCGGTGGCGGCGGGCTTCATGTCCTTCCTGCCGACGCATTATCGCGGTGTCTCCGAGCTCGGCTTGATCGCCGGGACCGGCATGCTGGTGGCTTTCGGCACGAGCATCACGTTGCTTCCCGCGCTGATCAGCGTGCTCCGGCCGCCCGGCGAGCCGGAGCCGGTCGGCTACCGGATCTTGGCGCCGGTCGACCGGTTTCTTCAGGACTATCGCGTCCCCGTCGTCGGCGGAACGGTCGCGGCCGTCCTGCTCGCCTCGCCATTGCTCTACTATCTGACATTCGACTTCGACCCGATTCATCTGCGCGACCCATCGACCGAATCGATCTCCACGCTGAACGAGCTCGGCTCCGATCCGCGCATCGGCCTGAACGCGGTCAACGTCATCGCGCCATCCGTCGATGCGGCGGGCGCCGTCGCCGAGCGCTTGCAGAAGCTTCCCGAGGTGGCCGAAACGCGCTCGCTGCTGAGCTTCGTGCCGACCGACCAGGATGCCAAGCTCGCCGCCCTTGCGACGTTTCGCGATGAGCTCGCGACGCTCAACGATCCGCCGGGCAGTCCGCCGAGCGACGCCGAGAATGTCGAGGCGCTGCAGGCGCTCTCGGATCGCCTGCGTGGAATGGCGAGCGGCGGTGGCCCCGGCGCGCAGGCAGCGCAGCGGCTGAGTGCCGCCGCGGCGCAGCTCGCCAAGGCGGATGAGGCCGTGCGCAGTCGCGTGCAGGACGCTTTCGTTGGCTCCCTGCGGGTCGGTCTCGGTGCCTTGCGGGCTTTCACCCAGGCCGAGCGTGTCACCACGGAGAACCTGCCCGAGAGTTTGCGCCGGCAGTGGCTGACCGCCGATGGCAAGGCGCGGATCTCGGCCTTGCCGAAGGGCGACGCCAACAACACCGAGGTGCTCCGCCGTTTCGCCACGGCCGTGATGGCGGTCGATCCCAATGCGGTCGGCGTTCCGATCTCGATCCTCGAAGCCGGGCGCACCGTGGTGCGCGCCTTTGCGGAAGCCGCGGTCTACGCCTTGATATCGATCGCAATCCTGCTCTGGATTGTGCTGCGGCGCTTCGTCGACGTCGTGCTCACATTGCTGCCGCTCATCGTCGCGGGCGTGGTCACGCTCGAGATCTGCGTGCTGATCGGCATGCCGCTCAATTTCGCCAATATCATCGCGCTGCCATTGCTGCTGGGCGTCGGCGTCGCCTTCAAGATTTATTACATCGTCGCCTGGCGTGCCGGAAATGCCGATCTTCTGCAGTCGAGCCTGACGCGCGCCGTGATCTGGAGCGCACTCGCCACGGCAACGGCCTTCGGCAGCCTGTGGCTGTCGAACCATCCGGGCACGTCGAGCATGGGCAAGCTGCTCGCGCTGTCCCTGGTATGCACGCTTGCCGCGGCGGTGCTGTTTCAGCCAGCCCTAATGGGTCGACCCCGTGGTTCCGGGAATTGACGCGCAGACCTTGTCGCTGTCGCTTGTTGGCTCGCCGCCGCGTTTTGCGGCTGGCGGCTGCTTCGCGGCTGACGGTTGCTTCGTGCCTGACGGCTGCTTCGTCGGCGGCTGCTGCTTCTGTGGCTGAGGCTCTGGATCCTCGACGCGGGTCCAGTTCTCGCCGCCGCACAGCACGGACAAGACGCACCCTTCCACTTTCAACGTGTTCTCGTCGCGCAAGCTGATGCTGGCGTTGTAGGTTTTGCCGTTCTGGGAATTGTAGATCTGGCCTTCCCATTTGTTGGCACCGGCCTGCCGCATGCCAAGCAGAATCGGCATGCCCAAGGTCGGCCTGTCACGCAGTTTAGGATCGGGATTCTGGGAATCGACACCAGCTTGCGCTTCCCAGGAGACGATACCCCAGAGCTTGTTGTCGCAATCCGCGATCTTGATGCGTGCGACCTTCTTTGCGACCAGCCATTCGCCCACAGGGCTGGGCGTCGTGGGCGGCGGCTGCTGCGCCTGCGCGGGCAGGGCGCACAACACGAGGAGAGCGATGACGCCGGACAGGCGCATTCTGGCAGCAGAAGCCGGGAAGGGCTTTTTCAACACTGCTCGTCAATCTCCGGGATCTGGGTCAATTCTCGGCATTGCGGATCCGTTCCACGATGTAGCAGCAGCGCGTATTGTCCCCGAACGCGGCAAATTGACAGCAGGCCTCACGGCTGCGTCACCGTTGCGCGCAGTGGTCAGTGGCCGTGCGACTGCAGGACTTGCAGACAGGCCTTGCGCAGCTTCGCCCGATTGTTCTTCAGGCAGCCGAGAACCGCGAGGTTGTCCGGAATATATTGGCTGCAGAGCCGCGTGGCGTCGGGCCGGCAGGCCCGCTGCTCCTCTGGGGTTCCCGAGAACAGGGACGGCATCGGGGGCCCTGCTTGCGCCATGGCGTTGCCGGAGAGGACGCACAACATGGCGACCGTGAGGGCGATACGGATCATTCCTGGCCTCCTGGATTTCACCGGGCTCACGTCAAGCGCTTTGCCGTAGACCGGTTCCAAAGCGCCAGAGCATAAGCGATCAGGTGGCCAGAATGAGACGCACCCCGGGCAGGACCTCGAAACGGCTATTCGGGCAGCCAAGGCGCCCTCAGGCGATCTTGACCTCGTCCTCGCCGTGCCGGGGCGAGCCTCCCAAGCGGGCCGCATGCTCCGACATGACGGCGTGGCATTCGCAGGCATTCGCGCGCAGCGCCGCCTCGTCGAGGATCTCGATCTGGCCGCGGCGCGTATGAATGAGACCCGCCTGCTGCATCGTATGGGCGACCAGACAGATGCTGGTGCGCCGGACGCCGAGCAGTTCGGCGATCTTTTCCTGCGTAACCGCGAGCGGGGCTCCGCCGCACATGTCGTGTGCTGACAGCAGCCAGCGGCAGAACCGTGCCTCCAACGAATGCACGGCGTTGCACGCGGCGATCTGCTGCGTGCGGGCGAGCAGCATCTGCTCGTGGCGCAACAGCAGCAGGCGAATGGAGTCGCGCGTCGCCGCAAGCTGCTGCAGGATCGCGATATCGATGGTCGTCGCCGCGCCTTCGACTTGCACGACCGCCCTGACTGCGGACGGCTGGGAATCGAGGGCCGCTTGGCCACCGACCACGCCGTCGCGTCCGACAATTGCGCTCTCGATCATCTGCCCGTTGGCTAGCACGACATTCAACGACACGGCGCCGCGATGCGGAAAATAGGCGCGGTCGATGGTGTCGCCCTTATCGAACAGAACAGCCTGCGGCCGCAGCAGGACGCCGCGAAGATAGCGGCGCAGCAGCTCGTAGTCCTCCGGTGGCAGCACCGAGAAGAGTTGGTTTTCGGAGTGAATGGCGATACTCATTGGCCCCTCACGCAACTTGTTGTGTCGACAAGCTGACCCAGGACCCTAGGGTTCCTGGTCCGTAACAAACAATGCATATTAAGTCGCCTGCCCGACCTAAGCTATACAAATGACTGTTGAAGCATAGGAACAGAGCCGCATTTCACCCGTTGCCGCGAAGACAAGATCGGCCTAAATCATTGCAATAGGGTTCCGCCCAAGCAAGGTGGACGACCTCATGACGACCTATTTTTTCGATCTCTGCCACGATATCGGGACCGCCGCGGACGAGACCGGTTTCGATTTTCCGGATTCGATGTCTGCCTTGGAATATGGGCACCAAGTCGCCCGCGAGCTGATGCGAAACAACGGGCCCAAGAGCAGGGCCTTTTGCCTCCAGGTACGTGACGAGAATGGGCAGGTACTGTCGGTCTTGCCGTTGGCGGAATTCGATGATGCCATCAGCCATCTTCCTTCCGAAACCCGGGCACTGCTCAGGACGTGCTTCGAACGTCGGCGCAAGCTGAGCGAGGCGGTGCGAGCAGCTCGCGAAGCGATCCAGAAGTCTCGCGCCACCGTCGCTCGCGCGCACGGTAAGCCCTACCTCGCTGCCGCAAATGGCAAATGCTATCGCTGAGCGTCGGTAGTCCGACAGGAACGAACAATCCCACCCGTGGTTCTCGCCTCGCCTCTTCCTCACGATTGCGGCCAGACGCGACGATGCCTGCAGGTCGTTGCAAACATCTATCTAAGATAGGACAGAGAATTGGAGCGTCCTCTTCTCGACGGACTCTCGCATGTCCGCGAGGGTAAGGACATGATGAAGTTTGCGGCAGAGCCTGGGCAAAGCTCCGCGATCATCTATCCACGCGCAGCATGAACCCATCGAAATAGGCCGCCAGCTCCGCGTATCCGTCGAGCGGTAGCACCTGCGCCACGAACTGGTCGGGCCGCACGATCACGATGCAGCCGGCCTCGCGGTCGATGCCGCGCAAGCCGAAGATATCCTGACCGCTCTTGAGGTCGGCGCAGAACATCTTCTCGTAGTCGCGCAGGCCGAGGCGTCCCTTCGCGGGCCGGAGGATCTCGGGCATCGCCTCGATCGCGATCTCATGATGACTCTGCTGAAACACCGCGCGGAAATCGATCACCGCATCCACATCTTCGCCCGCCGGCGTGTAGCGTCGCACCGGCGAGTTCGGCGCGTCTGCGAGAAACGCGCACAGCTTGCCGATCGCTGAGTCTGGTGCGGCGGGGTCGCCCTTGTCTGCAAAGGCGAAGACGCGCCAGCGGCCGTCTGCTTTCACGGTGTGACCCAGATGCACCGGCTTGGCGTCGGCGAGGCGGATGACTGGCGCCGAATGAAAACGCATGCCGATCGTCAGCCCGCTGGCCAAGTGCTGATGCGTGAGCTCACCGGTGAGCAGCGAGGGCGTATAGCGTGTCGCCGTGCCGGCCGTGTAGCGGCCGCTGCGGATGAAATAGCGTTGCGTCTCGGCGGCGTCGACCTTCTCGGTGGAGGCGAGGAGGGCGGACCATTCGCGGTCGAAGTCGATCAGCTCCTTGGCGATCGACTGACGCTCGGCCGAATAGCTGTGCAGCAGATGCGGCGCCGCGCGCCCGCGCAGAACCGCGGCAAGCTTCCAGCCGAGATTGAAGCCGTCCTGCATCGAGACATTCATGCCCTGGCCGGCCTTCGGGCTGTGCGTGTGACAGGCATCGCCCGCGATGAACACGCAGGGAAGGCGTTGCGCGACCTGATCCTCGGGCACCTCGTCGAACTTGTCGGTGAGGCGCTGGCCGATCTCGTAGACCGACCACCAGGGGATCTCCTTCACGTCGAGCCGATAAGGACGGAAGATGCGCTGTGCGGCCGCGACAAGATGATCGGTGGTGATGTTGCGGTTCGCGACCCGCTCGCCGGCGTCGAGCTTGTCCATCTCGATATAGAGACGGAACAGGTAACCGCCCTCACGCGGGATGATGAGTAGGCTCCCTTCATGCGCGGAGCGGATCAGCGTCTTGCAGCGGACATCGGGAAAATCGGTGGTCGCGAGGACGTCCATCACGCCCCACGCATGGTTGGCCGAGTCGCCGTGCAGCGCGCGCCCGATCGACTTGCGCACGGTGCTGCGGGCGCCGTCGCAGCCGACCACGTAGCGCGCCCGGATCGTTTCGCTCTCGCCCTCATGCGGCGTGTCGAGGCGTTCGAGCCGCGCGGTCACGCGATAGGGATCAGCATTGTCGCCCGCGCCATTCGCGGTATCGATCTGCAGGTCCACGAGCCGTCGCGCATAGTAGGGCTCCAGCTTCGTCGCCGACTTGCGCATCACGTCGAGATAGAAGTCGTGCACGCGCGCCTGGTTGAGGACCACGTGCGGGAATTCCGACAGCCCGTCCTCGGTGTCCTGCACCCAGCCGCTGCGCACGATGTGCGCCGGGTTCGTCTCGTCCGGCGCCCAGAAGCGGGTCTCGTTGATCCAGCAGGCTTCCTTGAGCACCTTTTCGCTGAACCCGTAGGCCTCGAACATCTCCATGGTGCGGCAGGCGATGCCGTCGGCCTGGCCTTGCGTCAGCCGGCCCGGCTTCTGCTCGATGATGCAGGTTTTGATGTCCGGGAAGGCCGAGAGCTGCGCGGCCAGTGTCAGGCCGGCGGGGCCGCAGCCGACGATGAGAACGTCGACCTCGGCCGGGACGGGACCGGTGCTTCCCGACGCCGGATAGCGCTGCGCCGGATCATGGATCTCGGGATCGCCCGGCTGAAAACCATTGAGATGGAATTGCACGCCGCCTCCGCGAATTGTCTGACCGCTTCTTATCAGCCGGAACGACGCGTCTCAATTCGACCCTTGCGGCACGGCCCGCAGGGCGGCTAGGACCGTGTGCGAACCTGTCACGCACCCCTTCCGGAGTGAAGCGCCCGATGTGCCCGAACCATGACGACGGTCGCGCTCCGTCGAGCACTGTCCGTGATGCTGCGGCGAGCCCTTCGGCCGGCGCCGCCTTGATCGAGGACCTCGTCGTCGCCAATCACATCCTCTTCGAGCAGGGCGTGGTCGATGCGTTCGGGCACATCAGCGCCCGCCACGACACGCAGCCGGACCGCTTCCTGCTCGCCCGCAACATGGCGCCCGGCCGCGTCACTGCGGAGGACATCCTCGAATATACGCTCGACAGCGAGCCCGTGAACGCGGGCGGCCGCAGGGTCTATCTCGAGCGCTTCATTCACGGCGAGATCTATCGCAAGCGCCCCGAGGTGATGGCGATCGTGCACAGCCATTCCCATTCGATCGTGCCGCTGAGCGTGGTGAGGGGCGTGCGTTTGCAAGCGATCTTTCACATGGCCGGCTTCATCGGGCAGGGCGCTCCGGTCTTCGAGATTCGCGATGTGGGCGGAGACGCCACCAACCTGCTGATCAGCAGCAATAAGCTCGGTGCCGCTCTCGCGGATTGCCTTGCCGACCATGACATCGTGCTGATGCGCGGCCATGGCTCGACCGTCGTCGGCGGCTCGGTGCAGCAAGCCGTCTATCGCGCGGTCTATGCCGAGCTGAATGCGCGCTATCAGCTGCAGGCCTCGCAGCTCGGCGACGTGACCTATCTCACCGAAGGCGAGAGCCAGGCCTGCATCCAGACCGTCGAGGGGCAGGTGCAACGCCCGTGGGATCTCTGGGTGGAGCAGGCCCGAGCGAAGCGCGCCTAGGCACACCGCGCCGTGAAGCCGCCGTCGACCGGCAGGCAGACCGCGTTGATGTAGGCGGCGTCGTCGCTCGCCAGGAACACGGCCGCGTTGGCGATGTCCCAGCCGGTGCCCATGCGGCCGGTCGGCGAGGCGGCGTGGCGCTCCTTCACCATGTCGTCGGGCGAGGCGTATTGCCCGCTGATCTGCTGATAGATCAGCGGCGTGTCCATCAGTCCGGGCAGGATGGCATTGCAGCGGATTCCCGCGCGCGCGTACTGCAGCGCGATGCCGATCGTGAACTGGTTCACGGCGCCCTTGGCCGCGTAGTAGCTCGCATACGGATAGCCCGTGTAGCGGATGCCGGCCGCGGACGAGATGTTGGTGATGACGCCCTTCTGGCGTGTGGCCATCGAGGGGATCACGACCTTGCAGGCGAAGAACATGCCCGTGACGTTGAGATCGATCTCGCGCCGCCAGTCGTCCTCGGTGAGATCCGGCGGGCCACCCATCTTGGTGTGGCCGACATTGTTGTGAAGGATATCGACTGAACCAAACGCCTTTTCGGTGCGGGCAACGACCTGCTCGACGTCGGCGAGCTTCGTGACGTCGCAGGCGAGGGGCTCGGCCTGTCCGCCTTCCTTGGCGATGATCTGCGCGGTTTCCTCGGCGGCCTTCAGGTTGATGTCGACGCAGACCACCTTCGCGCCTTCGCGCGCATAGGCGACGGCGCTTGCCTTGCCGTTTCCCCAGCCGGGACCCACCGATCCTGCGCCGAACACCAGCGCCACGCGATCCTGCAGTCTCTTGGTCATGTGTGTCAGCCCGTGTAGCCGATGAGGACGCGCGGCAGCCAGAGCACCGTCGCGGGGAAGACCGAGATGATCACCAGCACGGCGATGCCGGCGAGCAGGAACGGCCCGAGCTCGCGGCTCTCCTCCTCGAGCTTCACGCCCGCGAAGTTCGCGCAGATGTAGAGCAGGATGCCGACCGGCGGCGTGATCAAGCCGAGGCAGAGGTTGAACACCATCACGAGTCCGAAATGGACGAGATCGATGCCGACCGCCTGCACCACCGGCACCAGCACCGGGATGAGGATGAACATCGCGGGCAGCGGCTCCATGAAGATGCCGATCAGCAGCAGGAACACGTTGATGATCATCAGGATCACCAGGGGATCGCTCGACACCGAGGCGATCCAGGCCGCGGCCGCGCGCGGCATGCCCGAGACCGCGAGCAGCCAGCCGAAGCCGGCCGAGAGCGCGATGATGAAGGTGACCAGCGCGGTGTCGAGCGCGGTCTGCACCAGGATCGGGAAGATCGTGCGCCAGTTCAGCTCGCGATAGACGAAGAAGCCGACGAGGGCCGCGTAAACCACGGCGAGGGTCGCACTCTCGGTTACCGTGACGACGCCGCCAGTGACGCCGACCAGGATGATCACCGGCATCATCAAGGCCCACATCGCGGGCCCGATCAGCCGCGGGATCTCGCGCAGCGGCACGGCCTCATAGGTCGGGTAGTTGCGCCGCACCGCGATCCAATACGCCGCGACCATCAGCGCGATGCCGAGCAGCACGCCGGGAAAGATGCCGCCGAGGAACAGTGCGATGATCGACACGCCTTTGGCGGCCGACAGCCCGTAGATCACCAGCGGGATCGAGGGCGGGATGATCGGCCCGTTGACGCAGGCCGAGGCCATCAGCGCGGCCGCGAAGCCGCCGCCATAGCCCTGCTTCTTCATCGCCGGGATCAGCACCTTGCCAAGCGCTGCCGCGTCCGCGGCCGCCGATCCGGAGAGCCCCGAGAAGATCATAGCCGCCGTCACCGAGGTGAGCGCGAGGCCGCCCCGAAAGCGCCCGACCATCGCATTGGCGAGCCGGATGATCTGATCCGTGATGCCGCCGCCGTTCATCAGGTTGCCGGCGAGGATGAAGAACGGAATCGCGAGTAGGGCATAACTGTCGGCGCCGACCAGCGTGCGCTGTGCCAGCAGCGACATGGGCAGCGAGCCCTGCCACCAGATCGCGCCCACGGTGGAGAGGCCGAGCGCGAAGCCGATCGGGAACGACAGCGCGAGCAGGAGAAAGAAGCCGCCGATGAGGATGCTGCCCATCAGAACTCGCCCGCCACGCCTTCGGGCCGCCGCTTCGACGGATCGACGATCTTCTCGAGGAAGTAGAGCAGCATCATCACGCAGGAGACCGGCGCCGAGAAGTAGAACCAGGCCGGCGAGATATCGAGCGCGCCATAGGTGTTCGGCAGCACGTCGATCGAGAGTTTGAGGCTGTAGATCAGCAGCACGGTGACGAAGAGCATATTGCCGGCTTCGATGACCCAGAACATGACCTGCTTGGCGCGGCCCTGCAGCAGCTCGATGAACATGTCGACGCCGATATGCAGCTTCTGGCGGTAGAGCACGGCCGCGCCGACGAAGGTGATCCAGATGAACAGGATGTTCGAGACCTGCTCGATCCAGGCGATCGGCGAATTGATGACATAGCGCCACCACACGGCCGCCAGCGTGATGAGCACGATTGCGGCGACCCACACGCCGAGGAAGAGCTTGGCGACTTCCGTCGCCCAGCCCGAAAGCCTGCTGATGATCGCCGTCATGTCATGGTCCAACCGGAAATGCGAACGGACGCCCGGAAAAAGCCGGGCGTCCGCCGCGTCGAGACGCGATCACGAGACTTGCGCGAAGCGCTCCACCCATTTCTTACCGGCCGGAAACTCGTTGGGGAGATTGGCCACGGTCTTGGCGAAGGCTGCCTTGTCGACCTCGGAGATGACGATCTTCTTCGCCTTCACCTTCTCGAGGATCTGCGCGTCGTCCGCGATGACGCGCGGCCGGATCTCGGCTTCCATGTCGCGCCCCGCCTGGTCGACGGCCTTCCGCAGCTCTTCGCTCAGTCCTGCATAGACGGTCTGCGAGACCAGGATGCAATTGTCCTGCATCATGTGCTCGGTGAGCGACATATGCGTGTTGGCGTCGAAGATGCCCGAGTTGTAGGTGAGGCCCATCGGGTTCTCTTGCCCGTCGATGACGCCGGACTTGAGCGCCTGGAAAACCTCGGGGAAGGGGAGCGGCGTCGGCGAGGCGCCGAACAGCTCGAAGGTGCGCCGCCAGAGGGCGGTCTCGGGGACGCGGATCTTCAGCCCCTTCATGTCGGTCGGCGTCTTCACGACGCGGTTGCAGGAGAGCATGCGCGGCATGCGCGGGATCGCCGCGATCGTCCGCACGCGCGCGGCTTTCGCGAGGTCCTCCGAATACTCCACCCTGACCGCATCCCAGACGCGGTCCTTGTGCGCGACATCCTTGAATAGATACGGGTGGCTCCACACCTCGGCCGGCCGATAGACGCCGGCGATGACGCCGTGCCCGGGCGAGCCGACATGGATCGCGCCCTGCTGGATGGCCTCGATGTGCTCGCGCTCACCGCCGAGCGAGCCCGCGTGGTGGTTGGTGACGGTGATCTGGCCCTTGGTCAGCTCGCCGAGCCGCTTGCCGTAGAAGTCGAGCGAGATGCCGATAAAGTCCTGCTGTGCAGCGGCGCTCGCGCCGATCCAGCTCAGCTTCTGCGCGCGCAGTACGCTCGGCATGGCCCAGAGCCCGGCAGCCGCTGCAAGGCCACCCGTAAACGCGCGGCGGGTCACTCTGGTCTTCCCACGATCACTCATCAACACTCTCCCTGATATCGGTCGGCCCGGTAGGCCGTGAATGTTTCCTCGTCTTGTCCGCCCCGCTCTAGCGGCGAGTTCGGATCGTCTTCAGAATGACCGAAGCCTCACGCCACCTTGGCGTTTGGCTTGGCGAACGCGGCTTCCATCTCGCGCCGGACCTTCACGGCCAGGCTGTTCGCGTCGTACTCGACATCGCTCCACTTCAGCCGCTCGCCGGTCTTGATGGGGTTCTTCAGCTTGACGTTATGGGCGAGGCCGAGCGGCAGATAGCCCTGCGCCAACGAGGTCTCGGCCGGCGTCTGCTTGCCCCACACGCAGAAGCCGCCTTCGCCGTCCAGCATCTCGCCCGGCTTGAGGTCGCGCTTCGCGGTCGCGACCACGTCGGAGTTGAAGCAGATCGGCGCGCCGGTCGGCTCCTTGCGCAGCGCCGCCGACGCGACTGAATAGCCGAGCTCGAGGCCGATCATGTGGATCGGCCGGTAGAGGCAGGCATAGCGGCCCGAGGAGTCCTGCAGCATCGAATACTCGCGGAAGCACTCCTGCGAATAGGCGCTATCGCTTTCGAACACCACATAGGTGCCCATCACCAGCGAGTGCTGCACATCTTTCTCGTCACGGTAGACCGACGACGTGACCTCGGTGACGCCCGCCTTCTCGAGCACGCCGCCGGCCGAGCGGGGCTTGCAGATCTCGGCATGCTCGAAGCGTGTCGCCGGCGGGAACGAGAGGCCTTCCGACTGCGCATGCAGCCCGGTCGCATTGCAGACCGCCGTCATCTCGATGCCCGACTTCGTGCCGTCGACGAAGGAGTTGAACATCTTTGGATTGATCGACTTGCGATCCCGGATCTTCATGTACTTGTCGAGGATGTCCCAGACCGTGTCCGGCGTGGACTGGTGATAGGTCGGGTGATAGCGCGTCCCTTTGCCGGCCGCGACGACGCGGAAGCCGCAGCTGCGCGCCCAATCGACGTGATCGCAAATGAGCGCCGGCTGATCTCCCCAGGCGAGGGTGTAGACGACGTCGGCCTCGCGCGCCTTGCGCGCCAGGATCGGTCCCGCGACCGCGTCGGCCTCGACGTTCACCATCACGATATGCTTGCCGTTCTCGATCGCCTTCAGCGCGAACCGGATGCCGGCGCCGGGATCGCCGGTCGCTTCGATGATCACCTCGATCGCGGGATGGGCGACCAGTGGATCCGCATTGTCGAGGATCGCGGTGCGGCCGCTCTTCAGCGCGTCGTCGATCGATGTCGCCGCATACTGCTCCTCGGGCCACGACCCGAGCTTGAGTTGCGAGCGCGCGCGATCGGGGTTGAGATCGGCGACGCCGACCAGATGCATGCCCTCGGTCAGCCGGCATTGGCTGGCGAACATGGTGCCGAACTTGCCGGCGCCGATGAGGCCGACCGTGACTGGCTTTCCGGCCGCCTTCCGCTCGAGAAGCATGCGATGCAAATTCATATGAAATGTCCTCCGACTGCGCCGGGGCGTCCGTCAGGTGACGAGAGCGGCAGGAAGCGAACGGTCGGATGCAAGCCCCTGGGGCATCGCGTCCATGGCCATCCCACGATGGCACCCCGGATGTCTCCCGCGGCCCTTGTTGACCTGGCCGTCGGCGTCCCTTTCGGGCACGCTAACAAGGATGCCAAATTCACGGAAACGAAATAAACTGGCGAAATCGATGAGGGGATTTCACCGATGCTTCGAGGCATGCCGCCGCTCAAATGCCTGCAGACCTTTGCGGCCGTCATGGAGACCGGCAGCTTCGCGCGCGCGGCCGAGCAGCTCAACGTGACGCCGTCGGCCGTGAGCCATCAGATCCGCATGCTCGAGGACATTCTCGGCAAGCCCCTGTTCGTACGCCGCAATCGCACCGTGCAGCCGACCGAGGACGCGGTCGCTTATGCGAACGCGCTCGGCGAAAGTTTCACCCGCATCGCGGTCGCGACGAGCCGCTTCTCGTCGGAGGGGTCGGTGCAGCGACTGATGCTGCATTCGGCGCCGAGCCTGGCGACGCTCTGGCTCGTTCCGCGCATCGGCTCGTTCCTCGCGCGCCATCCGGAGATCGATCTGACGCTGTTCGCCGGTCACGAGCCGGCGAAGCTGGGCGACGACGGCTGCATGATCGACATCCAGTACAATCGTCCGGTGCCCGAGGCCTGCGAGAGCATTGTCCTCACCGAGGAGACGATCCTGCCGCTGGCGAGCCCCGACTTCGTTCGTCAGTATCGGCTCGCGCGTGTGGCGGACATCAGCAATGTGCCGCTGATCCACTCGATCCGCAGCGTCGTCCAGTGGGACCAATGGATCGCGCGCCACGCGCCGCACGTCATGCTGCCCCGGCGCGCACTGACCTTCGACCGCGCCTTCCACGGCCTGATGGCGGCGCGCGATGGATTGGGCATGATCCTGGAATCGAACCTGCAGGCCTCGGGAATGCTGCGCAGCGGCGAGCTCGTCATGCCGTTCGGCCCACTCGGCATTACGGCCGTGGCGCATCGTCTCGTCTATCGCCGCGAGGACCGCGCGCGCCCGCAGATCGAAGCCTTCGTGACCTGGATCATGGAGGAAATCGCGGCCGATCTTGCGAGCAACAAAGCCGCGCAGCCGAAATCCCTGCGGCTCAGGGAAGAAGTGTAGTGGAGGATCCATGTCGATCGATGCCGTAGAGCTGGCGCGCAAGCTGGTCGAATTTCCGTCCGTGAATCCGCCGGGTGAGGAGAAGCACTGCGCCGATTTCGTCGCGCGGCTTCTCGAGGAGCGCGGGTTTGCGGTCGAGCGTTACGAGTTCGCGCCGGGGCGCCCATCACTGGTCGCCAGGATCGGCGGGACCGGTAACGGCAAGCCGCTCGCCTTCACGGGTCATCTCGACGTCGTGCCGGTCGGCAGCGCGCCATGGCGTCATCCGCCTTTCGCGGCCGTGGTCGACGACGGCAAGCTCCACGGCCGCGGAAGCTGCGACATGAAATCCGGTGTCGCGGCGTTCATCACGGCTGCCTGCACGCTGCTCGCCCGAGGCACGCCGTTCCGGCGCGGACTGACTTTCGTCATCACGGCCGGTGAGGAGACCGGATGCGAAGGCGCGTTCGATCTCGCCCGGCGCAATGTTCTGGGCGAGACCGAATTGCTGATCGTCGCCGAGCCCACATCCAACCGTCCGATCGCGGCTCACAAGGGCTCGTTCCGCGTCGCCGTCACGGCGAAGGGCAAGTCCGCGCATTCATCCATGCCGCAGGAGGGCGACAATGCGATCCTCAAGGCGGCGGCCTGGATCGCCGCCGTGCAGGCGCTTCGCTTCGAGGAATCGCATCCGCTCCTCGGCGCTCCGACCGCGGCGGTCACCACGATCACGGGAGGCCAGGCCGTCAACGTGATCCCTGACAGTGCGCGCTTCACGGTCGATTTCCGGACCTTGCCGGGTCAGGATCATGCCGAGCTGCTCGCGCGTCTGCGGCGAATGTTCGGGCCTGAGGCCGAGATCGAGGTTCTGACCGACTTCAAGGGCTACGCCACCGAACCGGACGCGCCCGCCGTCCAGCCGCTCCTCGACCTTCTGGCGCGGCGCCGGGGCGAGCGGCCGGCGGTCACTGGTGCTCCCTACTTCACGGATGCCTCGGCGCTCGTGCCTGGCTTCAATGGCGCACCCACAATCGTCATCGGTCCGGGCTTGGCCGAGCAGTGTCACAAGACCGACGAGCATATTGCGCTCTCTGACATTCACGAAGCCGTGGAGTTGTATCGCGATCTGATCGAACGGCTGTGTTGTCACGATCAAGTGGCCAAGGAGGTGTAGCGATCCGGCGAGGCGGGGCGCTGCTTGGGCTTCGCCGGACCGCGGAACCAAGGCGGTTCAGCAAGCGTTTTTGAAACACCGCGTGGGAGCACACGCATGAGAACCGATCTCCCGATCGCGCTCGCCTCAGCGCTGCTCAGCGCCGCCATAGCCGTGACGCCTGCGGACGCCGCTTCTCGAAAGAAGAAGCGAGCAATCGCCGCCGCTCCACCCGCAGAGAGCGTCATGCGCCAGGATCGTTTCCTCGCCTGCGATGTGCGGGTGCGGGACTATCTTCGCGAAGGCGGAACGGCGGTCCTGGTCAAGAAGATCGAGGTGGATGATGCGCGGCTGCAGCTGAACATCCATCACGAGTACGGTGAAGCCGGAAAGTCCGCCCGAAAGTTTCTGCGCGGGGACAGCGAGGAGGAGATGCGCCGGAGCCTGCGCGCGATCTTGGATGAGTATGTTGCGGCCGCAAAAGCGGCCGAGGCGGGCCGGGCCTGGTATGTCATCGCGTCGCGCAAGGTGATGCCGGACTTGCGAGAGAGTGCGGGGGAGGGCACGAGTCCCTGGACCGCAATTGTCCTTGCGGACATCGAGGGACGATGCAGGCCGATCGCCTTCTATCAGACCGTCGATCGCAGCAAGCTCGATCCCGAGCTGAGCAAGAAATTGGACGAATAAACCTTCACTCCCGCAACATTCGGCAGATTATATTGGTGACGGGCAGGTCCCATTTCCCAGCCTGGAATGATTCAATCCAATATTGACGGAGCGCGAACTCGCCTGCAGTATAGTGCACGTGAGTGGCGGGCGCGTCCTTCACCCCGACAACGAGAATACGCGCCGGCTACGGGGAGGACATGGCTCAGGCTGCAGCAGTAGCGGCGCCCTCGACCGCTGAGGCGCTCCATCTTCGCGCGGCTGCAATTCCGCGGCCGACATCCTGTCGCGGAGTCCGTCCAAGTATTGGCCATGGATTGAATTCGGGCCTGATCTGCCCAAGACTGCGATCCGCACGACCCAAAGCTTCGAGCTGCGCGCGGAGGCGTCCGCTCATAACGGCTTCCGCAGCATTCATGAATCGGCGCGCGAGCGCCGCAACCAAGCCATTCGCCGAGCCGGGCAACAGAACCCGGCCGGTCACCCAGAATGGCGCTTTCCTCGGGGAGTAGAAACGATGAAGACGTCTCTCTTGGCGGCATGCGCGATGCTCGCGCTCGCAACGGCTCCGGCCTTGGCGCAGAGCAAGTCCGTGAAGATCGGCTTCGTATCGACCTTCAGCGGGCCGACCGCCGTGATCGGCAATGACATGCGCAACTCCTTCGAGCTCGCGCTCGATCATCTGGGTCGCAAGATCGGCGGTCTGCCGGTCGAGGTGATTTATGAGGACGACCAGCTGAAGCCCGAGGTCGGCCGGCAGAAGACCCAGAAGCTGATCGAAGCCGACAAGGTCGACTTCATCGTCGGCTATATCTGGTCGAACGTGCTGCTGGCTTCGCTCAAGCCTGCGGTCGACGCCAAGACCTTCCTGATCAGCTCCAATGCGGGCCCCTCGCAGGTCGCAGGCGAGCTCTGCTCCGAATGGTTCTTCTCGACCTCATGGCAGAATGACCAGACGCCACAGGCCGTCGGCGAATACATGAACCAGAAGGGCGTGAAGACCGCCTTCCTGATCGGCCCGAACTATGCGGCCGGCAAGGACATGCTCGCGGGCGTCGCCTCCACCTTCAAGGGTCAGGTGATCGGCCAGGAGCTGACCAAGTGGCCGGACCAGCTCGACTTCTCGGCCGAGCTCTCCAAGGCGCGCGCCGCCAAGCCGGATGCGATCTTCGTCTTCTATCCCGGAGCTGCCGGCGTCCAATTCCTCAATCAATATGCGCAGGCTGGGCTGAAAGGGCAGATCCCGCTCTACACGGCTTTCACGATCGACGAGCTCTCGCTGCCGCTGCAGAAGGAGAATGCGCTCGGCGTTCCTGGCGCGCAGGAGTGGGTGAACGATCTGCCGAACGATCAGAACAAGAAGTTCGTCGCCGATTATCGCGCCAAGTATACGGGGCTGCGTCCGACCTTCTACGGCGCCCAGACCTACGATGCCGCGAACCTGATCAACTCGGCGGTGGCGGCCGTGAAGGGCGATCTCACGAAGAAGGACGAGATGCGCGACGCCATGCGCAAGGCGGACTTCAAGTCCGTGCGCGGCTCGTTCCGCTACGGCAACAATCACATCCCGATCCAGAACTTCTACCTGCAGGAAGCCGTGAAGGACGAGAAGGGCGACCTGGTGCTCAAGACCGTCGCGACCATCGTCAAGGACAGCCAGGACCGCTTCCACGACAAGTGTAAGATGAAGTGGTGAGGCTGATCGGCTGGCCGCGCCGCCGATCCCGTGACACCGGCACGCCCGCGCTGACCGCGCGGGCGTTTCCGAACGATCGGACGTCCTAGAGACGCACCATGCTGCTGTTCATCGAACAATGCCTGAACGGCCTGCAGTTCGGGCTGCTCTTGTTCCTGCTCGCGGGCGGGCTCACGCTCGTCTTCGGCATCATGGATCTGGTCAATCTGGCGCACGGCTCGCTCTATATGCTGGGCGCCTATTTCGCCGCGACCTTTGCGGCGCTCACGGGCAGCTTCCTCGCCGCCGCGGTGCTCGCCGTCGCGGCGACACTGCTCGTCGGAATGGCCGTCGAAGTGATCGCGATGCGCCGGCTCTACGGCCGCAATCACCTCGACCACGTGCTCGGCACCTTCGGCCTGATCCTGTTCTTCAACGAGCTGGTGCGTCTCGTCTGGGGTCCCGCAGGGCGCAACCTGCCGATCCCCGAATGGCTCACCAAGGCGGTCCAGATCTTCCCGGGCGTCTACTATCCGTCCTATCGCTTCGCCATCATCATCGTCGCGCTGCTGGTCGCGATCTCGCTCTATCTCGTGGTGATGCGCACGCGCATCGGCATGCTGATCCGTGCCGGCGCCTCCAATCGCGAAATGATCGGTGCGCTCGGCATCAACATCAAGCTGCTCTACACCTTCGTGTTCGGCATCGGCGCGGCGCTCGCGGGCCTCGCCGGCCTGATGCAGGCGCCGATCGTCACGGCCTCTATCGGCATGGGCGAGAACATCCTGATCGTCGCCTTCGTGGTGATCATCATCGGTGGCATCGGCTCGATCCGCGGCGCCTTCGTCGCCTCGCTCATCGTCGGTCTCATCGACACCATCGGCCGCGCCTTCCTGCCCGATCTGCTCAAGCTGTTCCTCTCTCCCGCCGCCGCCTCGACGGCCGGCCCGGCACTCTCCTCGATGCTGATCTACCTCATGATGGCCGCCGTCCTGGTCACGCGGCCCGAGGGCCTTTTTCCGGCGGCGCGCCGATGAGGCTGACGCTCCGCGGCATCGTCATCGCGGCGCTCCTGCTCGCGCTCGCGCTCGTGCCGGTCTACAGCGCCTGGATCGGCAACAATTTCGCGCTGATCCTGTTCACGCGCATTGTCATCCTCGCGATGGCGGCCGTGAGCCTCAATCTCATCATGGGCTATGGCGGCATGGTGAGCTTCGGCCATGCGGCCTTTCTCGGCATCGGCGGCTACGCGGTCGGAATCCTCGCAGCCGAGGGGTTTATGTCGGGCTTCCTCCAGTTTCCGGTGGCGCTCGCCGTCTCCGCCCTGTTCGCGCTGGTCACGGGCGCGCTCTCACTGCGCACGCGCGGCGTCTACTTCATCATGATCACGCTCGCCTTCGCACAGATGATCTATTATGTCGGCGTCAGCCTGAACGACTACGGCGCCGACGACGGCCTGACGATCTACAGCCGCAGCGAGCTCGCCGGCCTCAATCTCTCGAACAAGGTCCTGTTCTATTATATCTGCCTCGCGCTGCTGCTCGCCGTGATCGCCCTGGTCTGGCGTCTCACGAATTCCCGCTTCGGCATGGTAATTCGCGGCGCGCAGTCGAACGACGCGCGCATGCGGGCGATCGGCTTCCCCACGTTCCGCTACCGTCTCGCCGCCTTCGTCATCGCGGGCACAATCTGCGGCTTCGCGGGCGCGCTGCTCGCCAACCACACGGAGTTCATCAGTCCTGCCGTCATGCACTGGACGCGCTCCGGCGATCTGATCGTCATGGTCGTGCTCGGCGGCATGGGCTCGCTGTTCGGTCCCGTGATCGGCGCGGTGGCGCTGCTCGCGCTCGAGGAGCTGCTCTCCGGCCTCACTGAATACTGGCAGATCATTCTGGGTCCGCTCTTGCTCGCCGTGGTGCTCTACGCGCGCGGCGGAATCGACGGCCTGCTCGCGGGGGCGCGCCGTGACTGAGCCGCTGCTTCAGATCGAGGGCCTCAGCAAGCGTTTCGGCGGCATCATCGCGTCGGACGATATCAATCTCGACGTCGCACCCGGCGAGCTGCACGCCATCATCGGCCCGAACGGCGCCGGCAAGACCACGCTGATCGCGCAGCTCACCGGCGAGCTGCGCTCGGATGCGGGCCGCATCCGCTTCAACGGCGTGGACATCATGGGCTTGCCGACCTGGCGGCGCAGCCGTCAGGGCCTCGCCCGCTCGTTCCAGATCACCTCGCTGTTTCTCGATTTCACGGCGCTCGATAATGTCGCGCTCGCCGTGCAGGCGCATGTCGGCCACTCGTTCCACTTCTGGCGCGATGCCCGCAAGGAAGAGACCCTGCGCGCGCCCGCGCGTGCGGCGCTCGCGCGCGTCGGTCTTGCGGGCCGCGAAGACACGATCGTCGCGCGCATGAGCCACGGCGAGCATCGCCAGCTCGAGATCGCGATGGCGCTCGCCACCCGGCCGCAGATGCTGCTGCTTGACGAGCCGATGGCCGGCATGGGCGTCGAAGAGTCGGCGCGGCTCGTGAAGACGCTGCGCGAGCTCAAGCAGGAGTACACGATCCTGCTCGTCGAGCACGACATGGAAGCCGTGTTCGCGCTGGCCGACCGGATCACGGTCCTGGTCTATGGCCGCGTCATCGCCTCGGGCACGCCCGAGGACATCCGCGGCAGCGCCGAGGTGCGGCGCGCCTATCTGGGCGAAGGCAAGAGGGCCGCGCGTGTCTGAAGCGACCGACAAGGCCTTACTCGCCGTGAGCGGCATCGAGACCTGCTACGGTCTCAGCCAGGTGCTGTTCGGCATCTCGTTTGCGATCGCGCCCGGCGAGATGGTGACGCTCATGGGCCGCAACGGCATGGGCAAGACCACCACGGTGCGCTCGATCATGGGCCTGACGCAGGCGCGCGCCGGCTCGATCCGCTTCCGCGGACAGGAGATACGCGAGTGGCCGGCCTACCGCGTGGCGCAGCTCGGCATCGGCCTCGTGCCTGAAGGCCGGCAGATCTTCCCGAACCTCACGGCGCGCGAAAATCTGGTCGCGGCCGCGGCCAATCGCGACGGTATCGCGGACCCGTGGACGCTCGACAAGGTTTGCACATTGTTTCCGCGTCTCGCCGAGCGCCTCGCCAGCATGGGCAACCTGCTCTCCGGTGGCGAGCAACAGATGCTCGCGATCGGGCGCGCGCTCATGACCAATCCGCGGTTGCTCATTCTCGACGAGGCGACCGAAGGCCTGGCGCCGCTCATTCGCGAGGAGATCTGGCGTTGCCTCGCGGAACTGAAGGTCGCCGGGCAGGCCGTGCTGGTGATCGACAAGAACGTGGATGCGCTCGCCGAGATCGCGGACCGCCACGTCATCATCGAGCGCGGCCGCGTCGTCTGGACCGGCCGCTCGGCCGAGCTCGCGGCCGCGCCCGACATCCAGCATCGCTATCTCGGCATCTGAGCCAGGCTTGGCGACGCCGCCGGCATGCACTATTTTGCACGTGAAATCAGGATGACCGGATGGCCCGTACGCGAGTGACGAAAAAGCAGAAGCCGGCGGTCGAGGCCGCGGCCGCCGCCCCGACGGACGCGCAGTTCGCCGAGGAGGTGGGCCGCCTGCTGCGCCGCGCCCGCGCGCGACGCGGCCTGACGCGGCGCCAGCTCGCGGTCGAGTCCGGCATTTCCGAACGCTATCTCGCCCAGATCGAGGGCGGGCAGGGCAATCCGTCGGTCATCGTGCTCAAGACCGTCGCCCAGGCGATGGAGATGCAGATGACCGAGCTGCTGCCCGCCGCCGGGCCGCGCCACGAAGGAATGGCACGCATCGCCGAGCTGCTCGGCCGGCTGCACGCCTCCGAGCTCCCTGTGATCCGGCAGTTCATCGAGCAGCGCATCGCCGAGGGCGCCGCCGCGCAGCGCGCGCAGCGCATCGCACTGGTCGGCCTGCGCGGTGCCGGCAAGTCGACGCTCGGGCAGATGCTGGCGAAGCGTCTCGACTGGCCCTTCGTCGAGCTCAACCGCGTGATCGAGCAGGACTACGGCGCGAGCATCTCGATGCTGATCGAGATGTCCGGCGTCTCGGCCTTCCGCCGCCACGAGCAGACCGCGCTGGAGAAGATCATCGCCGAGAACGAGAAGGTCGTGATCGCGACGGCGGGTGGCGTCGTCTCCAATCCCGCGACCTACGCGCTGCTGCTGCGGCGAACGCACACCATCTGGGTGCGAGCGCAGCCGCAGGAGCATATGAGCCGCGTGATGGCTCAGGGCGACTTCCGCCCCATGGCCGAAAATCGCGCCGCCATGGCGGATCTCGTCGCCATCCTCGAGGCCCGCAGCCCCGATTACGGGCTCGCCGAAGCGCAGCTCGATACGTCCGGCGAGACGCTGGAACGCAGCCTGTCGCGGCTGGGAAAGCTTGTGCAGGAGTGGACGTGAGCAGATGGTTGTCGGGAGTAGCTGCCGCTTGAGCGGCGGTATTCCGGTTGGAATGCCTCGAAAGAGGTGGACACAGCGGCAGCATGCATTATAGTGCAGTCTGATCCGCAGGAGCCGGCACGAGATCGGCCGTGGATCCCGTAACCCCGAGGACGGCAAGATGGCTGACGCAGCACGCAAGCTCGCCAATGGTGCGACACGGATCGGCTTCGAGACCGATCCCTCGCGCTACCGCCACTGGAAGCTCGACGTGGATGGCGAAGTCGCGACTCTGCGCATGGATGTCGACGAAAAGGGCGGGCTCTACGAGGGCTACGAGCTGAAGCTCAATTCCTACGACCTCGGCGTCGACATCGAGCTCGCCGATGCGCTGCAGCGGCTGCGTTTCGAGCACCCGGGCGTGAAGGTGATCCTGCTGCGCTCCGCCAAGCCGCGGGTGTTCTGCGCTGGCGCCAACATCCGCATGCTCGCGGGCGCTGCCCATGGCGACAAGGTCAACTTCTGCAAGTTCACCAACGAAACCCGCAATGGGATCGAGGACGCGAGCGAGTTCTCGGGCCAGAAGACGATCTGCGTGGTGACCGGATCCTGCGCGGGCGGCGGCTACGAGCTCGCGCTCGCAGCCGATCACATTATGCTGGTGGACGACGGCTCCTCCACGGTCTCGCTGCCGGAGCTGCCCCTGCTCGCGGTGCTGCCCGGCACCGGCGGCCTCACGCGCGTCACCGACAAGCGCAAGGTGCGGCGCGACCACGCGGACGTCTTCTGCACCACCGAGGAGGGCATCAAGGGCAAGCGCGCCGTCGAGTGGCGGCTCGTCGACGAGGTGGTGCCCAACACCAAGCTCGAGGACGCCGTGAAGCAGCGCGCGAAGGAGTTTGCGCAGAAATCCGATCGCCCATCGGACGCCACAGGTATCCGGCTCACGCCGCTCGCACGCAAAGTGAGCGCCGACGCGGTCGAATATAGCGCACTCACGATCGCGTTCGATCGCGCCGCGCGCCGCGCCACCATCACGCTGCGCGGGCCGGAGGCCGCCGCGCCCGCTTCGGCTGAAGCCATGTTGCAGCAGGGCGCCGAGTTCTGGCCACTGCGCCTCGCTCGCGAGCTCGACGACGCGATCCTCGACATCCGCTCCAACGAGCCCGAGATCGCGGTGGTCGTCTTCAAGTCTTCCGGCGATGCCGATCTCGTGCTCGGCTACGACGGCTTCCTCGAAGCCAACAAGGATCACTGGCTCGCGCGCGAGATCCGGCTGCTCTGGAAGCGCGTGCTCAAGCGCGTGGACCTGACCTCGCGCAGCCTCGTCACGGTCATCGAGCCCGGCTCCTGCTTCGTCGGCACGCTGGCCGAGCTCGCCTTCGCGTCCGACCGCTCCTACATGCTGATCGGCCAGCTCAACGGCGGCAACCAACCGCCCGCGGCCATTGCGCTCAGTGAGGCGAATTTCGGTGCCTATCCGATGCCGAATGGCATCTCGCGGCTGGAAAGCCGCTTCCTCGAAGACCCGAAGGCCCTCGCGGCCGCGCGTGCGAGAATTGGGGCTGCGCTCGATGCCGAGGAAGCCGAGTCGCTCGGGCTCCTCACCTTCGCGTTCGACGACATCGACTGGGACGACGAGATCCGCATCTTCCTCGAGGAGCGGGCAAGCTTTTCGCCTGACGGCCTCACGGGCCTCGAGGCGAACCTGCGCTTCGGCGGCCCCGAGACCATGGAGTCGAAAATCTTCGCGCGCCTCACCGCCTGGCAGAACTGGATCTTCCAGCGCCCCAACGCGGTCGGCGAGGAGGGCGCGCTGCGACGCTACGGCACCGGCCAGAAGCCGGCCTTCGACATGCGCCGCGTCTGAGTCAGGCCGTCGGCACACACGAGATCACGAGACGAGGAGCGTCCGATGAACATCATGAACGTCGACTACACGACGCGCATTCCCAACAATGTCGGCCTCACCGAGGACCCGCGCGTGCTCAAGGCGCTCGAGACCTGGCACCCGGGCTATCTCGACTGGTGGCAGGACATGGGCCCCGAGGGCTTCCAGGAATCTCTCGTCTATCTGCGCACCGCGATCTCGGTCGATCCCAAGGGCTGGGCCAAGTTCGACTACGTGCGCATGCCCGAATATCGCTGGGGCATTCTGCTCGCGCCGCAGGAACAGGACCGCAAGGTGCCGTTCGGCCAGCACTATGGCGAGCCCGCCTGGCAGGAGGTGCCCGGCGAGCATCGCGCCATGCTGCGCCGCCTGATCGTGATCCAGGGCGACACCGAGCCGGCCTCGGTCGAGCAGCAGCGCCATCTCGGCAAGACCGCGCCCTCGCTCTACGACATGCGCAACCTGTTCCAGGTGAACGTGGAGGAGGGCCGCCATCTCTGGGCGATGGTCTATCTGCTGCAGAAGTATTTCGGCCGCGACGGCCGCGAGGAGGCGGATGAGCTGCTGCGCCGGCGCTCCGGCTCGGAGGATTCGCCGCGCATGCTCGGCGCCTTCAACGAGGCGACGCCGGACTGGCTCTCCTTCTTCATGTTCACCTTCTTCACGGATCGCGACGGCAAGATGCAGCTCGAGAGTCTGGCGCAGTCCGGCTTCGATCCGCTCTCGCGCACTTGCCGCTTCATGCTGACCGAGGAAGCGCACCACATGTTCGTGGGCGAGACCGGCATCGGCCGCACCATTCAGCGCACCTGCGAGGCCATGAAGGAGGCCGGCATCGAGGATCCGAACGAGATCGCCAAGGTGCGCGCGCTCGGCGTCATTGACCTGCCGACCGTGCAGAAGAAGCTGAACCTGCACTATTCGCTCTCGCTCGACCTGTTCGGCTCGGAAGTCTCGACGAATGCCGCGAACGCCTTCAACGCCGGCATCAAGGGCCGCTTCCAGGAGACCAAGATCCAGGACGACCATCAGCTCACCAAGGACACCTATCCGGTGCTCAAGCTGGTCGACGGCGAGATCAAGCGCGTCGACGAGCCGGCGCTGACCGCGCTCAACATGCGCCTGCGCGGCGACTACACGACGGATTGCGCGAAAGGCGTCGAGCGCTGGAACAAGATCATCGAGAAGACCGGCGTCCAGTTCCGGCTCGACCTGCCGCACGTCGCTTTCCATCGCAAGATCGGCGAGTTCAGGGACGTGGAAGCCTCGCCGACCGGCGAGCTGCTCGACCAGTCCGCCTGGGAGAAGCGCCGCGACCAGTGGCTGCCCTCGACGGAGGATGGTGACTTCATCGCCGATCTGATGACGGCCGAGTTCGAGCCCGGCCGGTTCGCGGGTTGGATCGCCCCGCCGAAGGTCGGCATCGACAATAAGCCGGGCGATTTCGAGTACGTGCGGATCGCAGAGTAGGGACATCGTCGCACGCCGGACCATGACCATGCTCGCCCCCGAGAGCGCAGCGGCCCGCAAGCAGCATCTCATCGATCCCGAGATCTGCATCCGCTGCAACACCTGCGAGGAGACCTGTCCGGTCGGCGCCGTGACACACGACGCCAACAACTACGTGGTGGATGCCGAGAAGTGCAATTTCTGCCTGGACTGCATCCAGCCGTGCCCGACCGGCTCGATCGACAACTGGCGCGTGGTCATGCGCGCCTATTCGATGGAGGAGCAGTTCTCCTGGGGCGAGCTGCCTGTGCAGGAGCAGATCGAAGTCTCGTCCGATGCCGATGAGGCCACCGACGAGGAGGCCGCGCGCCTGATCGCCGAGGCGCATCTCGGCGCCGGCGGCAAGAGCGTCGCGCCGGTCTCTGCCGGCAAGCCCAAGGTCAATCTCTACAATCGCGAGCGGCCCGCGCTCGCGACCGTGACCGGCAACTTTCGCCTTACCGATCCGGGCGCCGACAACGACGTGCGCCATATCATCCTCGACTTCGGGAGCGCGAGCTTCCCGGTGCTCGAGGGCCAGAGCATCGGCGTGATCGCGCCCGGCCTCGACCCGCAGGGCCAGCCGCACAAGATCCGGCTCTACTCGATCGCGAGCCCGCGCGAGGGCGAGAAGACCAACGCCAATAATCTCGCGCTCACGGTCAAGCGCGAGCCCAATGGCGTCTGCTCGAACTTCCTCTGCGACCTGAAGAAGGGCGATCAGGTACAGGTGACCGGCCCCTTCGGCGCCACGTTCCTGATGCCGGACGATCCGTCCGCCAACATCATGATGGTCTGCACCGGCACTGGATCCGCGCCGTTCCGCGGCTTCACCGAGCGCCGCCGCCGCAACATGAAAGACGCGCCTGGCCGCATGATGCTGTTCTTCGGCGCGCGCCGGCCCGAGGAGCTGCCTTACTTCGGACCGCTGCAGAAGGTGCCGGACGGCCTCTTGCGCAAGCACTTCGCCTATTCGCGCGTGCCGGGCGAACCAAAGACCTATGTGCAGGACCGCATGCGCGCCACCGCCGACGAGGTCGCCGGCTTCCTGAAGAGCGACAAGACCCACATCTATCTCTGCGGCCTGAAAGGCATGGAGACCGGCGTCGACGAAGCCTTCGCGGACATCTGCCGCGGCGCCGGCCTCGACTGGTCGCGGCTTCGCGCCGACATGCGGGCGACGGGGCGGTACCATGTCGAGACGTATTGACACCCTCGGCTAGCCCCGACTGGGCTCGAGTGGCGCCTCAATGCCGCTCGGCTGCAGCCCCGTTTCCAGAATAGGTCAAGCTCCTTTTTCGGGGGTGCACAGCCCCACTTTGGTATGCAGAATGCTCGCGGGGTGCCGCGCGCACTTCGTGATTCCACGATCTGCGCGGGCAACAACGGGAGACGGAATGGTTGACCTCATTCTCCGCGGCGGGCGCGTCGTCGATCCCTCGCAGAACCTGGACCAGATCACGGACGTGGCCTTCGCGGACGGCAAGGTCGCGCGCATCGGCAAGGGGCTGAGCGATCGCGCCGCGGAAGTGCGCGACGTCTCCGGCTACATCGTCACGCCGGGCCTCATCGATCTGCACACGCATGTCTATTGGGGTGGCACATCGCTCGGCATCGATGCGGAGGAGTTCTGCCGCAAGAGCGGTGTCACCACTTGCATCGACACCGGCAGCGCGGGGCCCGGCAATTTCGCGGGCTTCCGCAAGCACGTGATCGAGCCGAGCCAAGTGCGCATCCTCGCCTATCTGCATGTCTCCTTCGCGGGCATCTACGCTTTTTCGAACACCGTGATGGTCGGCGAGAGCGAGGAAATGCGCCTGATGGCGCCAGCCGAGGCCGTCGAGGTCGCCGAGGCGAACCGCGATGTAATCATCGGCATCAAGGTGCGTGTCGGCCGCCACGCCAGTGGCACCTCCGGCACCGCGCCGCTGGACATCGCGCTGCAGGCCGCGAACCAGGCCGGCCTCCCGCTGATGTGCCATATCGACTTTCCGCCGCCGAGCTACGAGGAAGTGCTGGCGCGGCTCCGCCCCGGCGACGTCCTCACCCATGCGTTCCGCCCGTTCCCCAATGCGCCCATCGACCATCAGGGCAAAGTGAAGGAAGCGGTGCGCGACGCCCGCGCGCGCGGCGTCATCTTCGACATCGGCCACGGCAAAGGCTCCTTCGCCTTCAAGACCGGACGCGCCATGCTGGCGAACGGCTTCTATCCCGACACCATCTCGTCGGACATTCATGCGCTCTGCGTCGACGGTCCCGCCTTCGACCAGGTGACGACGCTCTCGAAATTCCTCTGCATGGGCATGCCGCTCAACGACGTGATCGCGGCCACCACCGTGAATGCCGCGACCGCGCTCAAGCGCCCGGAGCTCGGCAGCCTCAAGCCGGGCTGCGTCGGCGACGCCACCATCCTGCGCATCGAGACCGGCGCGTTCGACTATGTCGACGTGGTCGGCGAGCACATGACGGGCGACAAGCGCATCCACTCCGAAGCCGTCGTGCTCGGCGGCCGCTGGTGGCATCCGAATGACACCGCCAAGTTCAAGAAACTGGAGAATGCCGCATGAGTGCCGAACAGAAGCTCGCCGAGCTCGGCCTGAAGCTGCCCGAGGTGCCGACGCCGCTCGCGAACTACGTGCCGTTCCGTCGCGACGGCAACACGCTCTATCTCTCGGGGCAGGGGCCGCGCCGCCCCGACGCCGTCGGCAAGGTCGGGCGCGACGTGACGGTCGAGCAGGCCTATGAGCACGCGAAGCTGGTCGGCCTGGGCTTGCTCGCCGCCGCCAAGTTGGCGGCCGGCAGCCTCGACAAGATCGAGGTGCTCAAGGTGCTCGGCATGGTCAATGCGGTGCCGGAATTCGGTGACCAGCCGAAGGTGATCAACGGCTGCTCGGACCTGTTCGTGGCTGTCCTCGGCGAGCGCGGCCGTCACGCGCGCTCCGCGGTCGGCATGGGCTCGCTGCCGAACAACATCACGGTCGAGATCGAGGCCGTGATGCGGATCGTGGAATAGGCGCATTCCTTCCCTGGAAGGGGCTCAACCGAGAATCGCGAGCTTGAGCCCCAGCAGCACCAGTACCATCCCGACGAAAGCATCGACGGGCCGCTGGATGCGCGCATAGCCGCGGCTGATCGCAGGTACCGCGAAGAACAGCGCGAGCGCGGTCCACCACACGGCGGACGTCGTGAGCGCGGTGAGCACGACGCCGACGAATAGCCGCGGCGGTGCGTCGGCCGGCACCATCACGCCGAACAGGCTCGCGTAGTAGGCGATCACCTTTGGATTGGTGATGTTGGTGATGAAGCCTGCGCGCAGCGCCTGCCATGGCGACGTATCCACGTCCTTGCGTGCGATCGCGCCGGGCACGTTGCGCCAGGCGCCGATCAGCATGCGCGCGCCGAGATAGATCAGATAGGCCGCGCCCGCGAACTGCATGGCGCGATACGCCCAGGTCATGCGCGCCAGCAATGCGATCAATCCCGCGGCCGCGAGCGACGACCAGACCAGCGTCGCGAGACACACGCCGAGCATGACCAGCAGCCCGGCGCGGCGGTCGCCGCGCACCGAGTAGCTCGCGACCAGCACGAAGGTCGGCCCCGGGCTCGCGATCGCGAGCAGGTGCACCAGGGCAATGCCGAGCAGGATCTGCGCGTGGTCCATGGGCGCCGCGAGAATGGTCAGAGCAGACTAGCAGGTCGTCCGGGTTGTGCCGCAAGGCCGGCGTCGATCAGGACGCGAGCGGAACCCCGCCGGAGCCGCGCGGTTGAGATGCGGGGCACGGAGGTTCTGCCTTGCCGCGATATCCGCTCGCAATCCTCATGGTTCTGGCCGCGATCGCTCCGACCGGCGCTGCGTCCGCCGTTCAGGGCGCGTTGCCTGGATTCAGGGCACCGGCCCCCGTCACGCAGGGGCCCGGCGCTGCCGACGAGCTCTCGGCGCGCCGACGCAGCCGCCGCCACCACGAGCAGGGGCCGCCGGTGCAGGGCGCGGCCGCTCTGGCGCGGATCTGCCTGCAGGAGACCCTCGGTTCTCCGGAGGAGACGGCCGGACGGGTCGCGCAGGCGATCACGCCGTCGCCCGAGCAGCGCGCCGTCCTGGACGAGCTCAAGGCCGCCATGGAGAGGGCGACCGCCTCGCTGCGCGAGACCTGCACGGCACAGCTCCCCATGAATGTCGTTGCGCGCTTCGAGGCCATCGAGCGTCAGCTCACCGCGATGCACGACGCCCTGCAGACATTGCGGCCCGCGCTGGAGAAGCTCGACGCCTCGCTCACGGACGAGCAGCGCACGCGCTTCGGGCTCACCACGGCTTATGCGAGCGGCCGCGACGATCCGCGCGCCGTCGCGACGCTCTGCGACATCGCGGCCGGTCTCACCCGCTGGCCGCACGATGTCATCGTCGACGAGCTGCGCCCCGACTTCGCGCAACGCAACGCGCTGATCGATTTGTGGGCCGCGGGCGCCAAGGCACGCAATGCACTCGAGGCGCAATGCCCGCGCGAGGCGACTTATGCGCCCTTCGCGCGGCTGCGCATGCTCGAGAAGCGCGTCGAGGTCGCGCGGGATGCAATGCGCAGCGTACGTGTCGCGATGGCCGAATTCTATCGCGGCCTCAACGACGAGCAGAAGGCACGTTTCGACCAGCTGCAGATCGGGGAGCGACAGGACGACTGGCCATCCGAGCCTCGCAGGCGCCGCCGCTGAGACGATTCCGCGTGCGTCCGCCTGCTTGCGACTCATGCGCGTGCGGGTCGGTATCCATTGATGGCGCGCGGTTTCGCCCCGAGAAATCTTGTTGATCTTCAGCGGTTCGCGTCTGTGTTCCGGGAACGAACGGCCGCGATGCGCGATTCCTCTAACAGGCAACAACAAGCTTCCAGAGGCACATCATGACGGCGGATCCCGCAACCCTCATGCTGCAAGGAATGGCGATCGGCACGTGTCTGCTCTGCTTCGGGCTGAGCGCGTTGGCACTGTTGTAGTCGGCCGACGGCGCCTTGCGCCGCAAAGCTCCAATCTAAGTTTCAACAATAAGAAAAGAGCCCCGCTCGCGCGGGGCTCTCTCTTTAAGCATGAAACGCCGTTTACTTCGCGGGCGCGGGCTGGGTCGCCGGGCCGCGCATCGGCGCGGTCGAGTCGCTGCTGCCGGTGGTGGCAGGCGGCGTGGCGCTCGGCGCCGAGCCGGTGGTGACGGCCGGGCTGTTCGGCCGCGTGCTCGACACGCTGGTCGTGTCGCTGCGGTTCACCATCCAGAAGATCGCGCCGACCACGAGGATCAGGGCGAGCAGGCCGGCGATCCAGCCGCCAGTGCCCATGCCGCGATCAACCGGCTGATAGTCGAGGTTACGATTGCTGTAGGACCGGTTGGGGTCCAGGTTCGGGTCCATGTTCGCCATGCGTGTCTCCTTTCGGGCTCCCGGGGAGCAAACGCCGAAGGCGACACCGCCGTTCCATACCGCTGGTGTTCCATAGCCGAGGTTCCAACGGGCGAGACACCATGCGCCGCCGCCTTCCGGGCGCGGGTCGGATCCTGAAGACCGCGAGGGGGCTTGCTTACCTCACCAGCTTGGCCGCCATGAGCGCGGCTTGCGTCCGGCTGTCGAGATCGAGACGTCTCAGGATTGCGGACACGTGCAGCTTGACGGTGTTCGGCGATACGGCCAGCTCCGCGGCGATCTCCATATTGGTCTTGCCCTCGCCGAGCAAGGCGAACACGTCGCGCTGACGGCGTGTCAGGAGGGCATCCGGCCTGGCCGATATGCTCTGCATCGCGGCCTCGGCTCGCGGCGGAATCCCGGATTGCAACATCGACATCACGGATTGCCGCACTGAATCCTGCACGACGCTGGCGATCGAGGCGAGCATCGAGCCGCGAAGATCACGCAGCTTCATCGCATCGATGGCTTGCGGCGGCAGGAGAGACGTCACGTCGAGATGCAGTAACGCAGCGCCTTCGGCCTTGTCGCGCGACAATGGCACGCCCAGCAACAGGAACCAGCGACGCTGGTCGGGAGCATGGCAGGGGTAAACATGCGTGAGCAGGTCGAGCCTGCCGGCGAGCAGGTGCGTGATCTCGTCCCGTAACAGAATGGAGGGGTCGTCAGCCGAGTTGCAGAACTGCAGATACGAGCTACCGACACCGAACTTCGGCGTCGCGAGTCCGTTGCGGCGGCCGAACTCTTTCCAGGCCGCGTTTACGGCGAGGATCGTTCCCTCGGCGTCGACCACTGCCGCGTTGGCCTGGAAGCCTTCTATCCCGACGAACCTCTCGATGACGTTCACCATGCTCGGACGGGTCCCCAAGGACGCAAGATTACGTTCGCGTCGGAAGTGGCGCGTTGCGAAGTCCTGGGGGGCGCCGGACCTTGACTGATTCGCTGCGGGAGGGCGCGAGCCGCACGCAAATTGTCCTGCGGCAGATTATCCCCGTTTGTTCTCATAGTATTTATGTGCTAATTTCATAGTATATTCTGACTATGCGGACAGTATATTATGACTATCTATAGTTGAGATAGCGATTATGTGGTGCGCGCATCGCGCGAATACACGGTCAATTAACTGAAATAACTCAGACTTACTCAGCTTCGGCCAAGCAGCGCTTCGTCACCCGAAACGCTTCGACCTCTTTCGCGCTCCGGCCCCCGGAGCCCTCTCGCTGGAGACGACGAAAAATGACACCACCGTCCACTGACCGCCGGATCCGCGGTTGGGCTCGCCTGTTCATCGACCGCAAGATCGCAACCAAGATCGCTATCGGCTATGCGGCCGTGCTGATGATCACGGTCGTCATCTCGGCCCTCGCCTATCAGTCCCTGGTGCGAATCGGCCATGGCTTCGAGGATTTCAGCCAGCGCGTCGGCGTGGTGGATGTGACGCGCGACCTCGATCGCGCATTCCTGGCGCTGCGGCGCTATGTCCGCGAGTATGCGATCAGCGGCGCGGCCGCCGACCGCGAGGCGGCAGAGCGGACGAGAGGCCAGGTGCAGGAGCTGCTGACCAAGGCTCTCGGTACGATCAAGAACCCGGAGCGGCTGGCGAAGATGAAGCATCTCGCCGAGCAGATCGAGATCTATGGGCGCGACTTCCAGCACATGAGTGCCCTCCGACGCGAGCAGGATGCGCTCGTCCAGGGCACGCTCGATCCAGTCGGAGCCAGACTGGTCTCGAATCTGGACCAACTTCGGAGCCACGCCTCGCCGGCCGCGGCGGTTTTGGCCATGGAGGGTTTCCGTCATGTCATGACCGCGCGCTTCAACCTCGGCCGGCTGCTCGATCGGCACGACAAGGCCGCCGGTCCCTCGGTCGAAAAAGCATTGGCCGATCTGGCCAGCGCCGTGATCGGGCTCGCGGCCGGGATCCCGGCCGGTGATGCGCGGCGGATCGTTGAGGAGATGAATGCCGACCTTCAGCGGTTCACGGAGGCTTACAAGAAAGCCGCCGCCGACTCGGCTGCGATCGACGCCCTGGTGAACGGCGAAATGCGCAAAGTCGCCCAGGCGATCGGCGAGGACGCCGAGGCCATCAAGCGTGCCGGCGTCGCGGAGGAGCACAAGATCGAGCGAGAGACCGCAGGCCTGATTGCGTGGACCGAGAGCTTCGTTCTGCTGCTTGCGCTGTCCGGCATTGCAATCGGCCTCGTTCTCGCGTGGCTGATCGGGCGCGCCATTTCTCGGCCGATCCGCCAGATCGGTGAGGTTCTGCTCGAGCTCGCGAACGGCAACAAGGCCGTCGAGGTGCCCCATGCGGATCGCGGCGACGAGGTGGGCGACAATGCCCGCGCCGCCAAGACCTTCAAGGAGAACCTGCTTCGCATCGAGCGCATGGAGGCCGAGCAGAAGGAGGCCGAGCGCCGCGCCGCCGAGCAGCGCCGCCTCGACATGCACCGTCTCGCCGACGACTTCCAGGCCGCGGTGGGGAACATCGTCGAGACGGTCTCGTCGGCTTCGACCGAGCTCCACGCCGCCGCCGGCACGCTGACGCGAACGGCCGACACCACACAGCAGCTCTCGGCCACCGTCGCGGCAGCCTCGGAAGAGGCATCCGCCAACGTGCAGTCGGTGGCCACGGCGACCGAGGAGATGGCCTCATCGGTCGGCGAGATCTCGCGGCAGGTGCAGATGTCGAGCAGCATCGCGAGCGAGGCCGTCAAGCAGGCGGAGGTCACCAACGCACAGATCACCGAGCTGTCGAATTCGGCCAATCGCATCGGCGACGTCGTGAAGCTCATCACGGCGATCGCCGAGCAGACGAACCTGCTGGCGCTGAACGCCACGATCGAGGCCGCGCGCGCGGGCGAGGCCGGCAAGGGCTTCGCGGTGGTGGCCCAGGAGGTCAAGGCGCTGGCATCGCAGACCGCAAAGGCGACGGAGGAGATCGGCAGCCAGATCACCGGCATGCAGTCGGCCACTGTTCAATCGGTCGCGGCGATCCAGGAGATCGGCGGCACGATCGGCCGCATTGCCGAGATCGCGTCGACGATCGCGGCTGCCGTCGACGAGCAGGGTGCGGCTACGCGGGAGATCTCGCGCAACGTCCAGCAGGCGGCCGAGGGCACCACCCAGGTGGCTGGCAGCATCACCCATGTGAGTCAGGGCGCGAGCGAGACCGGGTCGGCGTCCTCACAAGTGCTGGCCTCGGCGCAGTCACTTTCGTCCGAAAGCAGTCGTCTCAAGCTCGAGGTGGAGAAATTCCTCACCACGGTTCGAGCCGCCTAGCCGCTGCCTGTCCGAGCCGCGAGATCCTGGTCCGAGTTCAGCGTTTCGCGCCGCGCCGGCACGTGTCGTAGCGATTCATGCCGTGGGCGATCCACGTCACGATGCGATCCATCTTGCGCTTGTCGGTCGCGGGATACTCCAGCGCAACGTGGTGCCATCGCTTGCCGCCGCAGGCCAGATTGCTCTTCCGATAGAAGATGCGGTCGCCTCGATAGCCCGAAACCGCGATCCAGGAGCGCGCGCGGCGCTGATAAGTGATGCGCTCGCCGTCGCGAAACGCGATCGCGTCCATCTCGGCCTGGATCGGACGATCGGCCGACGAGGCATATCCCAGCATCACGCCCCGACCGTCCGGCGAGGCGTAGCGAGGCCCGGGCTGGTTGGCATCATCGGGCAGCCGCGTCCATCCGGGTGGAACAAGGTCGACCTGCTGAGCCGCGGCTTGGCCGGCGGTGGCGAGCAGAAGAAGGGCAGCGAGCGCAGCGTGTTTCATGCGCAACAACGCAGGGAACCGGGGAATGATCCAGCGCAGATGACTTAGGCCGAATGAGCCGTCGGAACTGGCTTGGGCACAGCCGTCGTGCTTTCCACCAGATGACAGGCCGCAAGTCGACCCGGCGCGACTTCGCGCAACCGCGGCGCCTCTTCGCGGCAGCGCGGCATCGCGAAGGGGCAGCGCGGATGAAAATGACAGCCGGAGGGCGGCGCGATCGGGGAGGGGATCTCGCCCGCGATCGGCTTGAAACGCTGCTTACGAGCCTCGAGCCGCGGCACGTTGGCGAGCAGCGCCTGCGTGTAGGGATGCGCCGGCGCGCGGAACAGATCCTCGGTGCGCGCGACCTCGACGACGCGGCCGAGATACATGATCACCACGCGGTCCGAGAGATGCTCGACGACGCCGAGATCGTGGCTGATGAAGAGATAGGTGAGCCCGAGCTCCTCGCGCAGCCGCATGAAAAGGTTGAGCACCTGCGCCTGTATCGAGACGTCGAGCGCTGCGACGGATTCGTCGCACACCAGGAAGTCCGGCTGCACCGCGAGCGCGCGCGCAATGCCGATGCGAGCGCGCTGCCCGCCCGAGAACTGATGCGGATAACGTTGCTGCAGGTCGGGATCGAGCCCGACCCGCCGCATCATCAGGTTGACATACTCGGCGAGCTCGCGGCGCCGCACGATGCGGTGCACGCGCGGGGCTTCGCCGATGATCTGTCCGGCCGTGAGCCGCGGATTGAGCGAGGCCATCGGATCCTGGAAGATCATCTGGATCTTCAGCCGCGCCTCGCGCCGCGCCTTGCGGTCGAGCGCATCGATCGCCCAGCCGCGGAAGCGCACGCGCCCTTCGGTCGGCGGATAGATGCCCGCGACCACGCGGCCGAGCGTGGACTTGCCGCACCCCGACTCGCCGACCAGCCCCACGACCTCGCCGTCGTTCACCGTGAAGCTGACGTTGTCCACCGCGCGCACCTCGCTCGGCCGGTTGCCGGCGCCGAGCAGGTTGGCGGTGCGCTCGGCGAGGTCGAGCGGCTGCACGAAGCGCTTGCTCACATGCTCGATGGCGATGATCGGCTCGCTCACGACACCGCCTCGGCCTGCGTCTCGAGATAGGGGTACCAGCAGCGCGCCGCGCGGCCGGCGCCGTGGCCGAACAT
>JAEYAU010000095.1 GCA_023404705.1 Pseudomonadota bacterium | reverse complement strand
GATCGGGCCATGAGCACATCGCAAACTCATCGGCCGCACGAGCACACCCTACGAAGAAGCGCCTTCATCTCCGCGGCGCTGTGCGCCCGGAGTTTCAATTCGCATCTCCCCCACAAGGGAGCGGAGCGCCGAGATGGCGCGGCCCGCTTGCGAGGCGAGCCAGAGGTCGGGCGTAAGCCCGACCCGTGGCAGTGCTTGCGAGGCACTGCCGGCGGGCTCCTTGCGATCGGAGACCCGCGCGCCTCTCGGGCGCTCCACTACGGCCATTTTTCGGTCGGGCCGCTCTTACGGGTCCGGCCTCATCGGCCGAACCACCCAGCTGATCTGATCAGCGGACGGTCGTAATGCCGCCGGTCGTTGGTTCCCGACTCCGCCCGGGAGCCCAGGGTCCCACCCCCAGGCCCGCAGGGGCCGCCTCACTGCTCCGTCGCGGCGGGACCGGTCGACGCCCTAACGAGCAGGAGTGAGGCCGAGTATCCTTCCAGATTTTCGGAAAGGCAAGGAAATAAATTCCTGGAAAACGGAAACCCCCAGCAGGATGTGCTCGGCGGCCCGGGTCTTCATGATGGGCACGGCTTCCGATCCGCCGAGCGCACGCGTAGTGAGTCATGGAAGGACGCGTGCGCTCGGCGCGATCGAGCTCATTGCTCCATTCGAGGACATCGGCGCGCCAAGCACACCCGCTACGAGTCGGAATTCCTTCAATACCGCACGACCACCAGCCGGTCGTTGCCGGACTCGGCGCCCCAGGCCTCGCCCTTGCGGCCCGCCATCTGGCGCACCGAGGCGCCGCGCTCGCTCGACGGGAAGCTCTCGAACTTCTCGGTCGTGGGATCGAAGCGGACGATCGCATTGGCGATGAAGTCGGTGAGCCACACCTTGTCCTGCTCGTCCACATAGACCGAGTAGCAGCCGCTCTTGCTCTTCGGCAGCGCCCACACCTTCCAGCTCTTGGCGTTGGGGTCGTAGCGGGCGACCTCGCCGGTGTGCCACAGGCTCACCCACAGCAGGCCCTTGGAGTCCGACCAGATGCGGCGCGGCCCGCCGCCCGCGCGCGGCGGATCGACGACGGTCGCATTGCCGGTGGCGGGATCGATGCGCGCGATGTGATCGCCCGCGAGCGAGGCGTACCAGACGTCGCCCGAGGGCGTCGCCGTGATGCCGTAAGGCCCGCGGCCCTTCGGTGCTTTCCAGGCATCGACCTTGCCGGTCTTGGGATCGACGCGGCCATAGACGCCGTTCTGGCCCGTGAACCAGTAGATCCCGTTCTTGTCGAACGCCGCCGTGTTGAGATTGGCGTCCGGAAATTCCTTCGGCAGCCGGAAGACCTTCAGCTCCTTGGTCTTGGGGTCGTAGCGCACATTGGCGTTGAGGCCGCCGTCGGTGATCCAGGCCGCGCCGTCCGGGCCCGTGATCACGCCATGCGGCCGCGAGCCCTGCCCGAGCTTCACTTGCTCGACCTTGCCGGTCTTCGGATCGAGGATGCCGAGCGCGCCTTGCGCCTGCGCCGTGTACCAGACGGCGCCGTCCGGGGCGGCCGCCACGTCGTGCGGGCCCGCCCCATTGGGCACCTTGAAATAGGAGACTTTGGTGTCGGCGGCTGCAGCGCTGACGAGCCCCGCGGCAAGTGCCGCGGCCATGAGCAGACGGATCATGCGTTCTCCCCAGCCCGAGCCCACCGGGCGCTTGTCACTCCGCGGCCGCGGGGCGTCGCGGTGTCTCCCAACGTTCCAAGGCCACGTCGTCCGCGCCCTTGGCTTCCACCCATTGCGCGCCCTCGGCGCGCTCCTCGCGCTTCCAGAACGGCGCCTGCGTCTTGAGATAGTCCATCAGAAACTCGGCGGCCGCGAAAGCATCCTGCCGGTGCGACGACGTCGTCACCACCAGCACGATGTTCTCGCCCGGCACCAGCCGTCCGTAGCGGTGGATCACGGTGACGCCGAGCAGCGGCCAGCGCGCCTTCGCGTCCTCGACGTGACGGGAGATCTCGGCCTCCGCCATGCCGGGATAATGCTCGAGCGTCATGGCGGCGATCGCTTCGCCCGCCTCGCTGCCACGGCAGATGCCCGTGAAGGTCGCGACCGCGCCGATGTCGGTGCGCCCGCGCGTGAGCCGCGCGACTTCGGCCGCGATGTCGAAATCTTCCGTCTGCAGCCGGACGCTCATCTCATCCGCCCGTCATCGGCGGGAAGAAGGCGATCTCGCGCGCCCCCGCGATTGTCGCGTCGGAGCGCACATGGGTGCGATCGAGCGCGGCGCGAATGATCTTCGGGTTCTCGAACGCATAGGCGTATTCCTCGCCGCGGCCGGCGAGCCAGCCCATGAGGTCGCCCACGGTCGTCACGTCCGCCGGCAGCTCGAGTTCCTCCTCGGGCTTGCCGACACGCTCACGTACCCAGGCGAAATAGACGATCTTGGTCATCTTCGCGTTCTTCGATGAACTCGCCCCACTCTCCGTTCGTGCCCGCGAAAGCGGGTATCCAGGGCCACGCATCGCTGCTTCTGGGTCCCCGCTTCCGCGGGGACGAACCGGGATGGGTCGCAGTTTCCTTCAATCTATCAAATGGCGCACACCCGCGCGGAAGTAGTCCCACCCGGTATAGAGGGTCAGCAGGGCCGAAAGCCAGAGCAGCGTCAGGCCGATATGGGTGACGAGGCCCGCGATCACCTGGTGGCCGACCGCCGCGGCCAGCGGCGCCGAGGTCACCTTGGTGAGCTGCGTGACGAAGCCGACCTGGTCGCCCGCATCGCCCGCGAGCAGAAATCCGATCGCGACCAGCTGCAGCGTCGTCTTCCACTTGGCGAGCCGCGTGACCGGCACGCTCACGCGCAGCTCGGCGAGATATTCGCGCAGGCCCGAGACCAGGATCTCGCGGCACAGGATCACGATCGCGGCCCAAAGCGACCAGCCGCGGATCGTGCTGTCGGCCGCGAGCATGAGCAGGCACGAGGCGACCAGCAGCTTGTCGGCGATCGGATCGAGCATGCGGCCGAAGCGTGACTGCTGTCCCCAGGCGCGCGCCACATAACCGTCGAGAAAGTCGGTGATCGCCGCCGCGACGAAGATCGCGAGCGCGACCCAGCGCAGCCACAGGCCACCCTCCAGCACGTCCTGCCAGTACATCGCGGCCACCACCGCCGGGACCGCCAGGATGCGCGCATAGGTCAGCAGGTTCGCCAGCGCGAAGGCATGTCCCGATGAGGTTTGGTTGGTGACCGAGGTCATGGGCCGAAAAAACACCTCGGATGAAGGGGCGTCAACCGCTCTCTCCGTATGAGAGACCGGGTCTCACGCTGCGTCAGTGGGCAGATTCGTGGAAGAAGTCATAGATCTTCCGGGCGATCTCGGCATTGATCCCGGGAACCCGCTCGAGGTCCGAGATCGAAGCGCGCTCGACCGCGCGCAAGGTACCGAAATGATGCAGCAGCGCGCGCTTGCGCGCCGGCCCGACCCCCGGGATCTCCTGCAGCCCGGCCTCGCGAATGTCGCGCTTGCGCTTCTGCCGATGCGAACCGATCGCAAAACGATGCGCCTCGTCGCGCAGCCGCTCGACGAAATAGAGCACCGGATCCCGCGGCTTGAGCCGGAACGGCTCGCGCGCCGCCATGAAGAAGGTCTCGCGCCCGGCGTCGCGGTCGGGTCCCTTGGCGATCGCGACCAGAGGTACGTCGGTGACTCCGAGCGCGCTCAGCGTCTCGGTCGCGGCATTGAGCTGCCCCTGGCCGCCGTCGATCAGCACCAAGTCCGGCCACGGCGAGTCGGTCTCGGGCTCGGTGCCGAACACCTGTTGGGCCACCTCGCCCACCCCATCCAATAACGCATTCGTGATGGCCGCCACGGCGCTGTTCGCGCCCCGAGGCGCCTCGTTCATCAGGCGCTTGAAGCGGCGCGTCAGCACCTCGCGCATCATGCCGTAGTCGTCGCCCGGCGTGAGGTCGGCGGTCTTGATGTTGAACTTGCGGTACTGGTTCTTGCGAAAGCCCTCGGGGCCAGCGACCACCATGGCGCCGACCGGGTTCGTGCCCGAGATATGGCTGTTGTCGTAGACCTCGATGCGCCGCGGCACGCGCTGCAGGCCGAACGTCTCGGCGAGGGCGGCGAGCAGGCGCTGCTGCGAGGCGGACTCGGCGAGCTTGCGGCCGAGCGCCTCGCGCGCATTGACCATCGCGTGGTCGACGAGGTCCTTCTTCTCGCCGCGCGCCGGGACCGCGATCTCGACCTTGTGGCCGCTCTTGATGCAGAGCGCCTCGGCGAGCAGCGCGCGCTCCTCGACCTCGTGCGAGAGCAGGATCAGGCGCGGCGCCGGCTTATCGTCGTAGAACTGCGCCAGGAATGCGCCGAGCACTTCGGCCGGCTCGAGCGAGCGATCGGCCTTCGGAAAGTAGGCGCGGTTGCCCCAGTTCTGCTTGGTGCGGAAGAAGAACACCTCGACGCAGCTGAAGCCGCCCTGCTGATGCACGGCGAAGACATCCGCCTCCTCGACCCCGCGCGGGTTGATGCCCTGATGCGCCTGAATCGCCGAGAGCGCGGCAAGCCGGTCGCGGTAGACAGCGGCACGCTCGAAATCGAGCTGCTCGGACGCCGCCTCCATCTCGCGCGCGAGCTCGTTGCGCACGGCGCTGCTCTTGCCCGAGAGGAACGACTTCGCCTCGCGCACCAGCTCCGCATAATCCTCGGCCGCGATCTCGCCCGTGCACGGCGCCGCGCAGCGCTTGATCTGGTGCAACAGGCATGGCCGCGACCGGCTCTCGAACACGGCATCGGAGCACGAGCGGATCAGGAACGCGCGCTCCAGCGCCGTGATCGTGCGATGCACGGCCTGCGCGGAGGCGAACGGCCCGTAATAGTCGCCCGGCCGGTTGCGCGCGCCGCGATGCTTCATGATCTGCGGCGCCGCATGGTCGCCCGTGATCAGGATATAGGGGAACGACTTGTCGTCCCGCATCAGCACGTTGAAGCGCGGACGCAGGCGCTTGATCAGGTTCGCCTCGAGCAGCAGCGCCTCGGTCTCGGTCGCCGTGGTGACGAACTCGAGCGCATGCGTCGCCGCGATCATGCGGTCGATGCGCGCCGTATGTCCGGTCGGGCGCATATAAGAGACGATGCGCTTCTTGATGCTCTTCGCCTTGCCGACATAGAGCACCTCGCCCTTTGCATCGATCATGCGATAGACGCCGGGCTGCGCCGGCGCGTGCTTGGCGTAGCGCTTGATCGCCGCATAGCCGGCCGCCAGCGAGCCCGTCGCCTCCATGTCGAGCGTGAGCGAGTCTTCCTCAGCGGCAGGCAGGGCGGACTCCTCGTCCTCCTCGTCGAGGTCGAGCTCGGGATCGATGTTCTTCTTGTCGTCCGTCATCGGCTCAAAAGTAGTGTTCGCAAGCGGCTGCGGCCAGTCGTGTAACTCCGCGTCATCCCGGCCGAGCGGAGCGAGAGCCGGGATTCATAACCCCTGTTTCTGCGCGTCACGACCACAGGGGATATGGATCCCGGCTCGCGCTCGCGCGTGCTTCGCACCCCTCGCTTGGCCGGGATGACGCCGAGAACATCTCCATGCCCTACTCCATGAGGTCCACGTCCGGCGTCTTCCAGGCGAGATGCTGGCCGCCGTCCACCGCCAGAGTCTGGCCCGTGATGCTGTCGGCTTGTGCCAGGAACACCACTGCGGCCGCAATCTCCTCGGGGCTCGGGCCGCGACCCAGCGGCACGGCGGCGGCCTGACGCGCGAAATCCTCTTCGCTCTGGCGCGGGCTCGGCACCGTCGGCCCCGGCGCGATCGCGTTGACGCGCACCTTGGGCGCGAGCGCCTGTGCGAGCGTGCGCGTCGCCGTGTAGAGCGCGCTCTTGGTCAGCGTGTAGGAGACGAATTGCGGCGTCGGCTTGAGCACGCGCTGATCCAGGATGTTGACCACCGACGCGCCCGCCGGCGCCTGCGCCGCGAAGGCCTCGGCCAGGAACACGGGCGCGCGCAGGTTGACGGCGAACTGCCGGTCCCAGCGCGCGCGGTCGAGCGCGCCGATCTCGTCGCGCTCGAACTCCGCCGCATTGTTGACCAGCAGCGTCAGCGCACCGACCGCCACGGCGGCCGCCGGAACCAGCGCCGTCACCGCCGCATGATCCGCGAGGTCCGCGCGCACGACCTCGGCGCGCACACCGGCCGCCATGATCTCGCGGCGCAGCGCCTCCGCCTCCTCGGTCGAGCTCCGCGTGTTGATCGCGACCGCATAGCCGGCGCGGCCGAGCGCGAGCGCGATCGCCCGGCCGATGCGGCGCGCCGCACCAGTGACCAGCGCGGCACGGGGTGGAGAGATCGTCATCATGGAACTGCCTTCCGCAGTCTTACCGTCTTGTCCGCAGCCGCGTCGATGACCGACATACGGCCCGCGCACGCTTCGCCGCTGCCAGCCCGGCCTGACGTTGCGACAAAGCTCATGGTGAATCGAAGCTTAAAGGATCTCGTAAGAGATACGAATTCCTTAAGTCTAGATGACTCGAATTTTATGAAGTTATGAACGTTTAACCTGAACACCTCGATAAATCCTGTGAAGAAAACAGCCGCTCCTGGCGCGCGAACGGCGTCTCGACTCCGAATTCGCGCCGATAACGTGGAGGTGAAGATGTTCAGGACAGTATTCGCGACCGTCTTCGCGGCTGCCGTTCTCGCGGGCCCGGCGCTCGGCGCCGACTACCCGCGCTACGGCGCCACACCGCAAATGGCCGCCGCGCCCTTCAGCGCCTACAACTGGAACGGCGCCTATGTGGGCCTCAATCTCGGCTACCAGTTCGGCAAGACCACCAACTGGCCGGCGGAGCCGAGCGGTTTCGCGGGCGGCCTGCAGGCCGGCTTCAACTGGCAGAGCGGCCAATGGGTCTTCGGCGCCGAGACCGACATCCAGATCTCGGGCGCGGACGACACCTTCGCGGGCTACAAATTCTCCAATCCGTGGTTCGGCACGGTGCGCGGCCGCGCCGGCTACGCGCTCAACAACGTGCTGCTCTATCTCACGGCCGGTCTCGCCTATGGCCGCGGCCGCGCCGAGTTCGCCGGCCTGAGCGAGGGCCACACGCAGTTCGGCTGGACCCTCGGTCTCGGCGTCGAAGTCGGCTTCACGCCGAACTGGTCGGCGCGCGCCGAATTCCTCTACGTGGATCTCTCCGATCACACCTATGGGATCACGGCACTCGGCCACGGCTTCGAGTCGAGCCTGCTGCGCTTCGGCGTGAACTATCGCTTCTGACCCAGCCGTGAGGGCGCGCGCCGCCTGACGCGCGTCCTTTGTTGCGGCACGAATGTGCCGCCTTCGCGTTGCTGCCGCATTCTCCCAAGTTCCACCGCGCCCCGGCGCAAGCGAGATATCGCTGCGCTTCGCTGCGGTTCCCTGCGGGTTCCGGAACCAATGACGCGTCTCGCGCATTAGCGCGCCCAGGACGGGGTCATCGCATTGGGGTCAAGAACGCGCCCCATTGCAGCCAAGCCACATTGCGAAGACCTGCACTCAGCACTGCTCGTGTCGGCGCCCTCGTGCGTCGTTCGCGCAACCTTTTCGAGCGGAGGCTCCCTGATGAAGCGTACTGTTCTTTTCACCGCCAGCTTGCTCGCCATTGCGGCTGCTCAACCGGCCTTCGCGGCCGACATCGCGCGTCGCCCGCCGCCGCCCGCCGTGGCGCCCGCGGTCGTGCCTGTCGCGGTCTATAATTGGACCGGCATCTATATCGGCGCGCATGGCGGTTACGGCTGGGCCGACAAGGGCTGGACCGACACCACGACCGGCCCGTTCGGCATCAGCCACAACGCGGACGGCTTCCTGGCCGGCGGTCAGATCGGCTTCAACTACCAGATCAACAACATCGTGCTCGGCATCGAGGGCGATCTGTCCTGGGCCGACATCTCGGGCGGCGCCACCTCGACGCGCTTCGGCGGCGAGACCTTCGACACGCGCATCGACTGGCTCGGCACGCTCACGGGCCGCGTCGGCTTCGCGTTCAACAACTGGCTGATCTACGGCAAGGGCGGCTTTGCCTGGGCGAACGAGAATCTGAGCTACGCGGTCCCGGGCTTCGCGGGATCCAGCGAGGAGACGCGCACCGGCTGGACCGTCGGCGCCGGCGTCGAATACGGCTTCGCCAACAATTGGTCGGCCAAGCTCGAGTACAACTACATGGACTTCGGCAACCGCGGCGTGACCTACGCGCCCGGCATCGCTTTCGACGTCGACCAGCAGGTCCATGCCGTGAAGCTCGGCGTCAACTATCGCTTCGGCGGCGGCCCGATCGCGGCCCGCTACTGATCGCGACGCATCAGCTGGAGGAAGCCCCGGCGGCGGCCGGGGCTTTTTTCATGGCCGAAGCTGTGGACGCAAAGCCACACCGCGGCACAAACCGCCGCCGCGTGCACCCTGCGCCTAGTTCTGTTCTCTCTCGCCCAAGCCGGAGCGCCGCGCTCTCCCTAGCGTCTCCCGAACGGCGCCTGGGGGAAGACGAATGCGCACGCCTGCGATTCTCATTGCGACACTGCTCGGAGCCGGGCCTGCCCTGGCGCAGCCGGCCTTCGACTGGTCCGGCCTCTATATCGGCGCCCATGCGGGCTACGGCTGGGGAACCGCCGAGCATATCGACAACAGCGCGAGCTTCGCGATCGACGGCGCGCTCGCGGGCGGGCAGATCGGCATCAACCGGCAGCTCGGCAATTTCGTGTTCGGCCTCGAGGGCGACGCCGCCTGGGCCGGGCTGCGCGGTGAAGCCGCCCTGAGCAACTATTTCGGCATCGGCGATATCGCGTTCACGTCGCGCCTCGACTGGCTCGCGACCCTGACGGGCCGCGTCGGCGTCGCGCAAGGCGCCTCGCTGATCTACGCCAAGGGCGGCGTCGCCTGGGCCGGCACCGATCACGGCTTCGACCTCGTCTACACCGGGCCCGCTCCGGCGCCGTTCGACTTCTTTCATCGTAACGGCGGCACCACGCATCGGGGATGGACGCTCGGCGGCGGCATCGAGCACTTCTTCGCGCCGCGCTGGTCCGCGCGCGTCGAGTATGCGTTCGTCGGCCTGCCGCCGCGCACCGTGACGACCGCGGGACCGACCTCCATCGGTGGTGTCGTCGGCACGACCACGATGGACGTCAACATGCAGCAGGCGCTGCATCTGGTCAGGTTCGGCGTCAACTATCACTTCGGCGGCCCGGCAACGACGCCCGCCATCGCACCGACGCCGGCCCACGGCTTCGACTGGGGCGGCTTCTATGTCGGCGCCCATGCGGGCTATGGCGCGGGCCGCGCGTCGTGGACCGACCTCGATCCGGTGCGCCACGTCGATGTCGGCGGCGGTCTGGCGGGCGGCCAGTTCGGTCTCAACCTGCAGGTCGGACGGATCGTGTTCGGCGCCGAGCTCGATTTCGCCTGGAGCGGGATCGATGGCGGCATCACGGTTGCGACTCCGGACCCGGGCCTCGGCGCGACCACGCTTGACCTCGCGACCCGCACCGACTGGCTCGGCACCGCTGCGGGCCGCATCGGCTTCGCGCATGATCGCTGGCTGGTGTTCGCCAAGGCCGGCGCCGCAGCGGCCTGGCAGCGTCACGCCTGGCAGCAGACCGCGCCCGGCCTGCTCACGATCAGCACGAGCGGGCATCATCACCATGCGGGCGTGCTGGTCGGCGCCGGTGTCGAGCACGCGCTCACGCGCAACTGGTCCGTGAAGGCCGAATACGACTTCATCGACTTCGGCCGCGAGACCGTGCTCACCTACGGGACAGCGACCGGCTTGCTCAACGGCAACGTGCTGGCGCCCAATACGGTGCGCCAGCAACTCCACCTCGCCAAGCTCGGCGTGAACTATCGCTTCGCGCCGCCGTGACGGCGCGCGTCACGGCACTTAGGCGGCGACGCGCGTCTTCTCGAAGGTCGGCACCTTGGCCGCGAAGGCATCGAGCCAGGCGACGAGCTTCGGATAGCTCTTGCGCCACTCGCCGCCGAAGCGCAGGTCGAGATAGCCGAGCGCGCAGGCGACCGTGATCTGTCCGACATGCGGCATCGCATCGAGTCCAGGCGGCTCGGCTTCGAGCACGTCGAGCGTGCGCGTCATCTTGCCGGTCTGATGCTCGACCCATTTGGCGACATGCTGCTCGGGCGTTCGCCAGCGGCCTTCGTAGACGCGCATCAGCGCGGCATCGAGCAGGCCGTCGGCGAGCGCTTGCATGCGCAGCGCCGCGAAGCGCGCCTTCGGCTCGCGCGGAATGATCTTGCCGCCGCCCGCGAGGTGATCGAGATACTCGAGGATCACGCGCGAGTCGAACAGCGTGGTGCCGTCCTCGAGCACGAGCGTCGGGATCTTGCCGACCGGGTTCTGCTTGCGGATCGGATCCGCCGGATCGTTGGTATCGGTCGGCTCGACCTTAAACTCGATGCCGAGCAGAGCGGCCGCGATCTTGACCTTGCGCCCGAAGGGCGAAGGCGGAGAGCTACGCAGGATCATCATTGTCGGATTCCAAATGAAGTGAGCGGGCGCGGCCGCATGGGCCGCCCCCTTGCCGATGCAGTCCTAGCCTAGATCAGCCCGTGACCACCAGGTTGACGGCTTTCGGCCCCTTGCCCTTCTTGTCGGGCTCGACGTCGAACGATATGCGCTGGCCTTCCGCGAGGCTCTTGAGTCCGGCTCGCTCGACGGCCGTGATGTGGACGAACACGTCGCGCCCGCCATCGTCCGGCTTGATGAAGCCGTAGCCGCGCTCGCCGTTGAAGAACTTGACTGTACCTGCCATCGCCATCGGGAAGCTCCTTCCCCCAACATTGCTCCGCCGTCGACCCCCGCGGTGCGACGGCTCGGCCGGACATTCGCATTCGGGAAAGGCATCGGCCGACAACCAGCCTCAGTCACCTCCGCCGGCCCCCCAACGGGAGGCGGAACGTCAAAGCCCGCAAATAAAAGTAGATCAAAACTATGGCAGCCTGGAAAGAGGCCCCGTTATCCCAACGTCATTTTTCGCCGGCCAGCCAGTCGATCCGCACCCCCTGACCGTCGCGCGCCAATACCGTCGCGAGGAAAGGCAGCAGGGTTTGGAGCTCGGCTTCCAGCGTCCAGGGCGGATTAACCACGATCAGCCCGGTCCCGTTGAGCCGCTCCGGGTCGCCGGGGCCGATGGTGACCTCGGCGCGCAGGATGCGCGGCACGCCCAGCCGCGCCAGGCGGCGGCCGAAGGTGTCGCTCTCGCGCCGGTCCTTGATCGGATACCAGAGCAGGTAGATGCCGGTGGGCCATTTGCGGTGCGCGCCCGCAAGAGCCTCGGCCAGCCGGGCGAACTCGTTCGCCTGCTCGAAGGGTGGATCGATCAGCACCAGCCCGCGCCGTTCCTTCGGCGGCACATAGGCGTTGAGCGCCGTATAACCATCGATCTCGACCACCCGCACGCGCCGGTCGCGGCCGAGATTGCGCGTGAGCGCCGCCGCCGCGGCCGGGTGCAGCTCGCAGGCGACGAGCCGGTCGTCGGGGCGCAGCCACGCCTGCGCCAGCGCCGGCGAGCCCGGATAGCGCGTGAGCTTGCCGCCCCGATTGAGCGCATCGAGCGCCGTCAGATAGGGCGCGAGCAGCTCGGCGAGCGACGGCGGCAGGGTCGCGGCCCGCAAGCGGCCGATGCCGTCCCGCCACTCGCCGGTGCGCCCCGCTTTCGCGCCGGTGAGCGCATACATGCCGGCCCCCGCATGGGTGTCGATGATGCGGAACGGGCTGTCCTTGGCCTTCAGATGGGCGACGATGCGCGCGAGCACCGCGTGCTTGACGACATCCGCGAAATTGCCGGCGTGGAAGGCATGATCGTAGTTCATCGCCGGCTGGCTTGGCGCATCGCCCGCCGCGCGTAAAGCCTCGCGCGCAACGCCCGGCGCATCAGCTGCCGCTGCTGCGCACCGGCGGCATCACGAGCTTGTCGCGCCGGCAGGCGCGCCGCTCGACCTCGGGGCATTCGCGGAAGCTCAGCTCGCGGCTCATGCAGATGCGCACCTCGCGCAGCCGGCGATTGTCGCAAGTCACCGAGATGGCGGCCCGGCCCATGCCGGGATTGGCCTTCACGAAAGCCTCCTCGACCTGGTCGGGCGTGACCGTCAGGATCGAGGTCGGCTCGAGATAGTCGGCGGGGATCTTCACCACGGCGCGCGCCTTGCGCACCGTCTCGAAATAGGCGCGCGCCTGCAGGCCCGAGCACGTGCCGTGCTTGTCCCACTGGTTGAAGACGAGCCGCGGCGCCGGCATCAGGTCGAGCATCGAGGAGACGAGGTTGCGGTCGAGCCGCGGCGCCGGCACCTGGCAGAACTCCGGGAAGCCGCGCTCGTATTGCGGCCACAGCCCGTGCACCACGAAGGAAAAGCGCCGCTCGCCGCATTGCATCTGCGGCGCGCGCTCGCCCGCCGCGTCGCAGAAGGACGGCGACCAGGAGAGCGCCAGCACGTAGTGATCGAACTTGCCGGGCTCGTTCTGCCGCGCATCCTGCGCGCCGGCCCCGAGCGGCAGCGCAAGCCAGAACCCCAGGACCGCAATCGCGACTGTGACCCGTGACAAACCCAGCATGGCGTCCCCCGTCCGTTCAGGTTGTAAACGGCTCAAGCGTAACGCAACGGCAGGAACGTTTCAAGAACAATCGCGAACAAACCGAGACATCGCTGTCAGGGACGCGCCATCCGGCAGGACGGATTGTAGGCCCAGTTGCGGTCGAGCCCGACCACGCACATCTCGACGCCCCAGCTGGCACCGATCCAGCCCGAGTCCTCGATGATCGTGTAGTGGATGGGGCGGCGCACGCCGTCGGAGACCAGCACCCTGCCGCTGCAGAACCGGCGCGGGATCGTGTCGTTGGCCCAGGGCCGGAACGCGGTTTCGCGCACGTGCTCGAAGGCGACGATCTGCAACGCCGAATTCCAGTATTCGCCCTCCTTGTGGGAGAAGCGCTCGGAGACGCGGCTGAGCACGCCGGGGTGATCGCAAAGCGGCACCACCGCGTCATAGCGCGGCCCCGAAAGCCCGAAATTGAGCTCGAGCCAGTTGGCGGCGGCCGCCGGCCGCGCCGTGACGGCAGCCGCGATCACGAACAACAGCACGAGCAGAAGAGAGGCGGCGCGGGCCAGCATGTGAGGGACTCCCTGAGAGGTCTCGACCGTGCCGCGCGCCCCTGCACGGGTCAAGTGCAGGCGCGCCACAGCCGCGAAGATTCGAGGGGCGTTACCTTGAGGATCAGTGGCTGTGGGTATGGCCCGCGACGCGGGGATAAGCGGCCCGCGGCAATTCCGTGCCTGCGCTCACGCAGGGGGTCTGCGAGAAGCGCCACGACGTGACATTGACCAGGAGATCACAGACCGCGACGCGCGGGCCGCTCGGCGTGGTGAGACAGAGCGATTGGCCGAGCTCGTAGGAGCGGCCGAGCGCCCGGCAGGTGCAATCCGCCGCCGCCTCGTGCGCGAGCGCGCCGAGCAGTACCGCGGACATGATGCTCACGCGGACCGGCCTCATAGGACGAGTGTAACACAGCCGCGCGGGCTGGCATCAGGCGATGCGACCGTGCCGCCCGCGGTGACCGGCGGCCCCCGAATCCTACAGTAATACCCAGTGCAATCAGCACGCGCTCAAGCGTGCAGGACCGCCAGATCGTGCATGCCGGGGCGCGGCATGGCTTCGGGCGCAGAGAGATCGAGCGGCCGGCCGAGCACCTGCTCGGCAGCGTCGAGGCTGTCGACGAGGCAGCGGAATTCGCACACCTGGCCGCCCCGGAAGCGCAGGAAATGCGCGATGCGATAGCTGAGCACGCGCCGGGTCGCGCGCTGCGTCGCGACCAGGCGGATGAACGAGGATGCGCAGTCGCGGTCCACCAGCAGGTAGTCGCGCTGATAGGTCGTCACGTCGAGCGTCTCGCCGATTTCGCGATAGGCGGCCGCGGCCGCCGCACGGCCCCGCCGCGGCCCGCAATAGGGCAACAGCTCGACCGGTCCGATGATCATGAAATCCACGTCGTCGGCCAGCAGCCCCGCGAGAGCCTCGGTGCCGCGCCGTTTCATCGCGATATGGAGCGCGTCATAGAACGCTTCGACGAGCGCGCGCTTGACCCTCTCGGCCATTCCCCAGTCCCCTGTCGAACTGCGGCATTCTGCGGAGCGGGCCTTGCCGAATGCTTGTCGCGCTGGCCAAAGCCGCGACAGCGTTAACGGAGCGTTGCGGTCCGGATCAGACCTCCACGTATTCGATAACCGGCGCCAGCGCAGGCGCATCGAAGCTCAGCACCAGCGGCCGGCCGAGCACCTGCTCGACCATGCCGAGCGAGTCCATGATCGTGCACATCTCGATCGCCTCGCCGTCGCGCAGGCGCGTGAAGGTGGAGATGCGCAGGCCGATCTCGCGGCCGCTCTCGTGCTGGCCGCGGATGCGCGCGAGCGTCGCGACGCAGTCGCCGTCGACCAGCGCGTGATCGCGCACCAGCTCCGTGATGTTGATCGAGCGCGCGACCAGGCGATAGGCCTCGATGACCGCCTCCTTGCCGAGGCGCTGGCCGCAATACGGGAAGAGCTCGATCGGCCCCGTCAGCAGCCAGTCGATATCATCCGCGAGAAAACTTCCGATGCGGTCGGGATCGCGCGAGGCAAGTGCCTCGAGGAAAGTGGCGATGCGATCGCGGCTGGTCGTGTTGGTCATGACGCCCTCTTTTGAGCATCAGTGAACACGATGCACGTTGCAAAAGGCTTAGTGCGATCGGAGGAAATGCGTCCGGACAACGCCTGATGACGCACGAGCAGCTCGCAAGCAGCGCTGGGATCTTCAGACGACATCATGCGCGCACGCGCGCGAAGGCGCGGCGTTGCGTGTGCTGACGTATAGGCGTGCCGTGATGGAAGATCAGAAGTCGGCGGCGTTGCGGAAGAGCGCGCAGGCCTTGGCGGCGGTGCTGGACTGGCCGGCCTCGAACTTGGCGAAGCTCGCGCGCAGACCCGGATCCATGATCTCGACCTGCGGGCCGCAAGTGCTGCTCACGGAAGACCCCGCCGGCTCGATCGCGCTCGCCAGAACGCCGACCGCAACCAGGGTCAGTGCGAGGAAACCAAGCTTGGTCATGGGAGCCCCCCAGCCCGTGTGGCTTATGGTTAACTGCTGATTAGTCGCGCCCATTTCGCCACCGGTTCAAAGCCGCGGGAGCCAAATCCCGCCCGACCTTGCCCAGATCCTGACACAAACCTGTTGCTGTCCCTTCAAGGGGATCGCGCAGGAATTGCTAATCCGCGTAAAGAATTACGGGGAGGCGGGCGGAAAGATGCGCCGTGCCGTCAGATCCGCGGCAGCACCTGGAGAACCCGCCCGATGAAGGTGTGGAACTCAGCCATGTAGTTGCGCAGGAATTTCTCGGTGGAGTCCACCGTGACCTGCCCGTCGTCGGTGATCAGGCCCGGCGTGAACTGGATATAGGCCTCGATGGCGTTCATCTGAGGCGAATTGCAGAAGGCGAGGATGCTGCGCAGGCTTTGCTGGGCGACGGCGGTGCCGATCGCCCCCGGCGACGTTCCGATGATGGCCGATGGCTTGCGCGTGAAGGAGTTCTGCCCCCAGGGCCGGCTCGCCCAGTCGATGGCGTTCTTCAGACCGCCCGGCACCGCGCGATTGTATTCGGGCGTGACGAAGAGAACGGCGTCGACGGCCGCGATGGCGTCCTTGAAGTCGCGCGCGACGCGAGGATAGTCCGCGTCGTAGTCGTAGCTGTAGAGCGGCAGATCCTTGAACGGAATCTCCGACATTTCGAGCTCGGCCGGCGCGAGCCGGACCAGCGCTCCCGCGAGCTTGCGGTTGATCGACGCCTTCGCGAGGCTGCCGATCATGTAGCCGACTTTGTACGTCGCCACGGGATGCTCCTTGATCTGCCGTCGCGCCGCGAGCGTCATCAGCAGCCACGCCGGTGACTGTGAATGCGAGCACTCGAATGCGGTCTGCGAAGTGCGCCGTCCCTCGCGGGTTGCGGCGGCGCTACGGCGATCAACTCACGGCAGCATTCCTGGTTCCTGGCCGCTCGTCATGGCTCACCGCGTTACCACGCATCTTCATCTCACCGACGAGATACGACGAGATCCGGCGAGCGCGTTGAGGAGAAAGACTCAGTGCCCCTCGAAGGAGATCAGCGTCCTGACCGGCACGTCGAGCTTCCGCAGCTTGTCGGCGCCGCCGAGCTCGGGCAGGTCGATGATGAAGCAGGCGGCGAGCACCTCGGCGCCCATCTGGCGCAGCAGCTTGACGGCGCCTTCGGCCGTGCCGCCGGTGGCGATCAGGTCGTCGACCAGCACGACGCGCTCGCCGCGGCTCACCGCGTCCTCGTGCATCTCCATCTCGTCGAGGCCGTATTCCAGCGAATAGGCGATGCGCACCGTCGTGTGCGGCAGCTTGGCCTTCTTGCGGATCGGCACGAAGCCGGCCGAGACCTGATGCGCGACCGCGCCGCCGAGGATGAAGCCACGCGCCTCGATGCCCGCCACCTTGTCGATCTTCATCCCGGCCCAGGGCTGCACCAGCTCGTCCACGGCCCGGCGGAAGGCGCGCGCATTGCCGAGCAGCGTGGTGATGTCGCGAAACATGATGCCGGGCTTGGGATAGTCCGGGATCGTGCGGATCGCGCTGCGCAGGTCGTTCTCGAGTACGGGGCTGGTCATCGACGTCTCATGGAAAGGCCGGATTGCGGGCGGGCACACTTTGGCGAACGATCGGCGGGGGCGCAACCCGGAGAACCACGATGAGCACGCAGCCGATCCTTCAGGAGCGACGCACGGTTCTGAGCGACATCGACATCCCGTTCGGCCGGCTGGTCGTGTTCTTCATCAAGGCGGGGCTCGCGGCGATTCCGGCGACCATCATCATCTGGCTTATCGTGATGCTGCTGATGGTGCCGTTCGGCATGCTGTTCGGCTTCGGCTGGATGCACCGGTCGATCTGAGCGGCACGTAGCCCGCATGAGCGAAGCGACATGCGGGTCGTCGCTCCCGGATTTCGCTGCGCTCATCCGGGCTACAGCGTTAGCCCTTCAGCACGCGTCCCGCGACCGCGTCGAGTTTTTTCAGAAGCTCCGGATCGCGCGCATCGGGCGCCGTGATGATGGCGGTGTCGAGCGCGCGGTCGGAGCCGATCGGGCACGGCTCGTGCTCGCGCGGGAAATCCTGCGCGAGCCGCGCCACCAGGCGCTTGGCCTTCTCGGCATTGGCGGTGAGCACCTTGATGATGTCGGTCACCGTGACGGCATCGTGGTCCGGATGCCAGCAGTCGAAGTCCGTCACCATGGCGACGGTCGCGTAACAGATCTCGGCCTCGCGGGCGAGCTTGGCCTCCGGCATGTTGGTCATGCCGATCACCGAATAGCCGCGCCCCTTGTAGGTGAGGCTTTCGGCCAGGCTCGAGAACTGCGGCCCTTCCATGCAGACGTAAGTGCCGTCGCGCACCACATTGATGCCTTCCGCCATCGCGGCATTGGCGATGTGGATGCGCAGGCGCGGCGAGACCGGATGCGCCATCGAGACATGGGCGACGCAGCCCTTGCCGAAGAACGAGCTCTCGCGCTTGTGGGTGCGGTCGACGAACTGGTCGACCAGCACGAAGGTGCCGGGCGGCAGCTCCTCCTTGAAGGAGCCGCAGGCCGAGAGCGAGATCAGCGAGGTGACGCCGACGCGTTTCAGCGCATCGATATTGGCGCGGTAGTTGATGTCCGACGGCGAGAGCCGGTGGCCCTTGTCGTGCCGCGGCAGGAAGACGACCGGCAGGCCCGCGATCTCGCCGATGCGCAGCGCGCCCGAGGGCTCGCCCCAGGGGCTCTTCACGTGCTCCTCGCGCACCTTCTCGAGCCCCGGCAGGTCGTAGATGCCGGAGCCGCCGATGATGCCGAGCACCGCCTTGGTCATGCACTCACCCGTGGCGCAAGGAGGCCGTCGCGCCGCGACGGGCGGATCAGGCGTGGCCGTGGATGTCGGCCCAGACCTTCTTCTTGGTGAAGTAGAGCAGCCCCGCGAAGACGATGAGGAAGATCATCACCTGCAGGCCGACGCGCTTGCGCGCCTCCATATGCGGCTCGGCGGTCCAGGCCATGAACGCCGCGACGTCCTTGGCATACTGGTCCACGGTCTCGGGCGAGCCGTCCGGATACTTCACGAGGCCGTCCGACAGCGGCGGCGGCATCGCGATGGCGTGGCCCGGGAAATACTTGTTGTAGTTCGAGCCCTCGGGGAGTTGGAAGCCCTGCGGCGGGTCCTCGTACCCCTTGAGCAGCGCCACGATGTAGTCGGGACCCTGCTCCTGATACTGCGTCACGATGTCGATCAGGAACCAGGGGAAGCCGCGCTCATAGGTGCGCGCCTTGGCCATCAGCGACAGGTCCGGCGGCACCGCGCCGTTGTAGAGCTGGCGCGCCGCGTTCTCATTGGCCCAGGGCTGCGGGAAGCGGTCGGCCGGACGCGCCTCGCGCTCGAACATTTCGCCCTGCTCGTTCGGGCCGTCCTTCACCTTGTATTCCTTGGCGAAGGCGGTCGCCTGCGCGACCGAGAGGCCCGGACCGCCCGGCTCCGCGAGGTTGCGGAACGAGACCTGCGTTAGCCCGTGACAGCCCTTGCAGACCTGGTGGTAGACGTTCAGGCCGCGCTGCAGCTGCGCGCGGTCGAACGTGCCGAACGGGCCCGAGAACGACCAGCTCTGCCCGGGCGGCACGATCGCCTCGGCGGCCTCGGCGCCCGCGAGGCCGAAGCCCGTCAGCGCCGTCGCCAGAGCGGCCGCGAGGATGTGTCGGGTCGAAATCATGCTCATCTCCTCGCGGCTCAGTGCTTGGTGGGTGCCGGGGCGGGCGCGCCGATCGGCGCCCCTTCGCGCAGCACCGACTCGGAGATCGAGTTCGGCAGCGGCTTCGGCTTCTCGATCAGGCCGAGGATCGGCAGGATCACCAGGAAGTGCAGGAAGTACCAGGCCGTGAGGATGCGCGACGCGATCACGTAGCCGCCCTCCGCGGGCTTCGAACCGAGCCAGCCGAGGCCGATGCAGACCAGCACGAAGATCCAGAAGAACTGGCGGTAGAGCGGCCGGTAGGCGGCCGAGCGCACCCGCGAGGTGTCGAGCCAGGGCAGGAAGCACAGGATGATGATCGCGGCTCCGAGTGCCATCACGCCGCCGAGCTTGGACGGGATCGCGCGCAGGATCGCGTAGAACGGCAGGTAGTACCACTCGGGCACGATGTGCGCCGGCGTCACCACCGGATTGGCCGGGATCGAGTTGTCCGCGTGGCTCAGATAGTTCGGCATATAGAAGACGAACCAGGCGAACAGGATCATGAACACGGCCATCAGGAAGCCGTCCTTGACGGTCGCGTAGGGCGTGAACGCCACGGTGTCCTTGTCCGACTTCGGCTCGACGCCGGTCGGGTTGTTCTGGCCCACCTCGTGCAGTGCCCAGATGTGCAGGACGACGACGCCCGCGATCACGAAGGGCAGCAGGTAGTGCAGCGAGAAGAAGCGGTTCAGCGTCGGATTGCCGACCGTGTAGCCGCCCCACAGCCAGGTGACGATCGGATCGCCCACCACCGGGATCGCGCCGAACAGGCTGGTGATCACCTTGGCGGCCCAGAAGCTCATCTGGCCCCACGGCAGCACGTAGCCCATGAAGCCCGTCATGATCATCAGCAGCAGCAGGATCACGCCGAGGATCCAGAGGATCTCGCGCGGCTCCTTGTAGGAGCCGTAATACATGCCGCGGAACATGTGGATGTAGGCCGCGAGGAAGAACATCGAGGCGCCGTTGGCGTGCACGTAGCGCAGCAGCCAGCCGTAGTTCACGTCGCGCATGATGGTCTCGACCGAGTTGAAGGCATGGTCGACATGCGGCGTGTAGTGCATCGCGAGCACGATGCCGGTGATGATCTGGATGCCGAGCATCAGCGACAGGATGCCGCCGAAGGTCCACCAGTAGTTCAGGTTACGCGGCGTCGGATAGGCCACGAACGAGGCATGCATGAAGCTTACGATCGGCAGCCGCCGCTCGAACCACTGCATGAACCGGCTCTGCGGCTTGTAGGTCGAATGTCCGCTCATGGTCGGAACCCTTGAGAGTGCGAGAGGCCGGCTCAGCCGATGCGAATTTTGGTGTCGGAGACGAATTCGTAAGGCGGCAGCGGCAGGTTCGCCGGCGCCGGTCCGCGGCGGATGCGGCCCGAGGTGTCGTAGACCGATCCGTGGCACGGGCAGAAGAAGCCGTTGTAGTCGCCCTGCTTGGCGAGCGGCACGCAGCCGAGATGCGTGCAGATGCCGACCAGCACCAGCCACTGATCGTGACCCTGCTTCACCCGCGCCTGATCGGGCTGCGGATCCGGCAGGCTCGCCACGTTCACGGCGCGCGCGTCGTCGATCTCTTTCTGGGTGCGGTGCGCGATGTAGATCGGATTGCCGCGCCACACGACCTTGATGGTCTGGCCTTCCGCGATCGGTCCGAGATCGACCTCGATCGGGGCGCCGGCCGCGATCGTCGAGGCGTCCGGGTTCATCTGCGAGATCAGCGGCCAGGCCGCTGCGGCGGCGCCGACCGCACCCACCACTCCGGTCGCAATGTAGAGGAAGTCGCGGCGTGTCGGCTCGGCCGAAGTCATCGTGGTCACGATCAAAGGTCCTTTCCCGTCGTGCCGATCAGCCCACCCGCACTGCACGTCCTGGAGCTCTCGATCGACGCGTCATCGACCGCCCCCCGGTGGCGACGAGCGGACTTCACCGCAGCCAGCCTGGGGAAGGCGGCGCGCGGCGCAATCCGGCGGCGTTCTATTGGCACCCTTGCCGCGGATGCGCAAGCCCGCTATCGCGGCGCTGCGCGAAGGCAGTGGAAACCCCCTCACCCATGGGCCTTTCGGCCTTTTTCGCCTGCGCATGCGAGCCGCCCGCCCCGATGCAGATCGCGCTCTATCAGCCCGACATCGCACAGAATGCCGGAACGATTCTCCGCATGTGCGCCTGCTTCGGCCTTGCCGCGCATATCATCGAGCCGGCCGGCTTTCCGGTAGGTGACCGTGCCTTCCGCCGCGCCGGCATGGACTATCTCGATCAGGTGCGCCTGACGCGTCATGCGTCCTGGGAGGCCTTCGCGGCCTGGCGGCGCGAGGCGGGGCATGCGCTGGTGGTGCTTAGCACCCGGGCGGATCGCTCGTTTCTCGATCATCGCTATGACGCGAACGACGTCCTGCTGTTCGGCCGCGAGTCGGCGGGACTGCCCGAGGCGGTGCATGCAGCGGCCGATGCGCGCCTCAAGATCCCGACGCGTCCGGGCCTGCGCTCCCTCAATGTCGCGGTGGCGAGCGCGATGGTGGTCACCGAGGCGCTGCGCCAGACCGGCGGCTTTGCTTCGACCTGACGTAAGGACCACCGCGTTCGCCCCGCGCTCATTCGGGTGAAACCCCGATTGAAGCGCCGCGGGCGTCACGCGGACACTTCGGCGCCACTCAGAGGCGCCCACAATGGCCCCCATCTCCCGTCGAGCATTCGTCAGCGCGCTCCCCTTCATGGGTCTCTCGACCCTCGTCCGCGCGGAGACGCCGCCCAAGGCGACGCTGTTTCGCGATGTCCGCATCTTCGACGGCAAGGGCCGCGCGCTGACGGGCCCCTCCGAGGTGCTGGTCGAGCGCAACCTCATCGCGCGGATCTCGACGACGCCGATCGCCGCCGACGCCGGCGTCACAGTCGTCGCGGGCGGCGGCCGCACGCTGATGCCCGGGCTGATCGACAATCACTGGCACGCCTTCCTGATCCGGCCGACGCCGGCCGAGATGATGGGCGACGTCGCCTTCAACGTGCTCGCGGCCGGCGACGAGGCGAGCGACACGCTGATGCGCGGCTTCACCACGGTGCGCGATCTCGGCGGGCCGGTGTTCGGTCTCAAGCGCGCGATCGACGCGGGGCTCGTCAAAGGACCGCGCATCTATCCGTCCGGCGCCATGATCACGGTGACCAGCGGGCACGGCGATTTCCGCGAGGCCTCCGATCTGCCGCGCACCATCGGCGGCATGGTCACCCGCATGGAGCAGATCGGCGGCAGCATGGTCGCGGACAGCCCCGACGAGGTGCGCACGCGCGTGCGCGAGCAGCTGATGCTGGGCGCTTCGCAGATCAAGCTGACGGCGGGCGGCGGCGTGTCGTCACCGCACAGCCCGCTCGATGTCTCGACCTTCACGGAGGCGGAGCTGCGCGCCGCCGTCGAGGCCGCCGAGAACTGGGGCACCTATGTGGCGGCGCACGCCTTCACGCCGAACGCGATCCGGCGCGCGATCACGGCCGGCGTCAAATGCATCGAGCACGGCTTCCTGATGGACGAGGCGACCGCGACGCTGATCGCGGAGAAGGACGTGTGGCTCAGCCTGCAGCCGCTGCCCGAGGAGATGCGGATCGGCCTTCCCGAAGGCTCGGTCCAGCGTGCCAAGGCCGACGAGGTGTGGCCGGGCATCGGCCGCACCTACGAGCTGGCGAAGAAGCATCGGATCAAGACCGCGTGGGGCACCGACGTCCTGTTCTCCCGCGCGCTCGCCCAGCGGCAAGGCGCGATCCTCGCCTCGCTTGCCCGGTGGTACACGCCCGCCGAGGCGCTCGCCCAGGCGACCGGGACCAATGCCGAGCTGCTGGCGCTGTCGGGCAAGCGCAATCCCTATCCGGGACGGCTCGGCGTGATCGAGCAAGGCGCGCTCGCGGACCTGCTCATCCTCGATGGCGATCCGCTGGAGAACATCGGTCTGATCGCGGATCCAGCCAAGAACCTGAAGCTGATCATGAAGGACGGCGTCATCTACAAGAACACGCTCGTTGCTGGTTGAGCGGAGCGCCGCTGCCACCACCCGTGTCACCTACCCGACGGTTCAGGTAACCTAGGGAACCTTCGTTCCAGCCACGCGTTCAGAGTCCCTGGACGGCCGCCCCTAGAGCGGCCGCTGACGGGGACGCGACACCTTGGCAGGACAAGTGGGGAAGCAGCCGGACACCGGTATTTGGATCGTGATTCCCGCCTATAACGAGGCAGGCGCGATCGCGCGCGTGATCGCGGGCCTGCGGCCGCTCGGTCATCGGATTGTCGTGATCGACGACGGCTCGCGTGACGCCACGGCCGCTCTCGCGGCAGAGGCCGGCGCCGAGCTGGTGCGCCATCCGATCAATCTCGGCCAGGGCGCCGCGCTGCAGACCGGCATCGACTATGCGCTGCTCAACGGCGCGCGCACCATCGTCACCTTCGATGCGGATGGGCAGCATCGCCCGGCCGACGTGCCGCGCCTGGTCGAGGCGCTGGCGACGCACAATGTCGAGTATGCGCTCGGCAGCCGCTTCCTCGATGGCACCAGCAACATCCCGGCCGCCCGTCGGGCGCTGCTACGCGCCGCGACCCTGTTCACGCGGCTGACGACGCGGCTCACGCTCACCGACGCCCATAACGGCCTGCGCGCCATGACCAAGCGCGGCGCCGCCAATATCCGGCTGCGGCAGAACCGCATGGCGCACGCCTCCGAGCTGCTGGCGCAGATCGCCGAGAGCGGCCTGCCCTATGTCGAGGTGCCGGTCACCATCGAATACACCCGCTACTCCCTCGCCAAGGGCCAGAAGACCAGCGACTCGATCGCGATCCTGGTCGATCTGTTCGCACGCAGGCTCTACCAATGATCGCGCAGGCGCTGCTCTCCGCTCTCCTCGCCGGCATCATGCTCTATGCATGGCGCGAGTATCGCCGCTCGCACGTGATCGGCTTCGCTGCCATGGCGGTGTCGCTGGTCGGGCTCTATCTCGTGTGGATGCCCTCCCACGCCTCCCATCTCGCCGAGTGGGCCGGCGTCGGCCGCGGCGTCGATCTCGTGATCTATGTCTGGGTCGTGATCAGCCTGCTGGTGATCCTCAACCTGCATCTCAAGCTGCGCGCGCAGATGGAGCTGATCACCCGGCTCGCGCGCTCGGTCGCGATCGACAATGCGCTGCGCACCTCGCGCCCGCATCCGCAGGACTAGCGCCCTATCCCGCGACCAGCAGCAGCCCGACCAGGATCACGCCGATCCCTACGAGCAGCCGCGCCGAGAGCGGCTCCGAGAACAGAAGCCCGCCGAGCAGCGGCGTGATCGCGAAGGCGAGCGCGACGAACGGATAGGCGCGCGACAGCGGCGTGAAGGTGAGGATCCACACCCACAGCGCCGAGAGGCCGAGATAGACCGCGAGCGCCGCGAGGAAGGCCCAGTTCTGCGCAAGGCCGAGCGTGCGCTCCACCAGCGTGCCGTCCGGCGCCATGCGCAGCGCCGCGAGCTTGAACAGCATCTGCCCGCCCGCCATGCCGGCCGCATAGGCCGCGAGGATCGCGATCTGCGTGAGCGACAGCTTCATGCGGGCCGCCGCAGCACGACACGCATGGCATCGAACAGATTGACCGGCACGCCGATATGGCTCGCCGCCTTCGGCGCCCTCGGCCGCGCGCCGAGGATGCGCTTGAGCTGGAACATGATCAGCGACAGCGGCACGATCTTCCACGGGTGATCGAAACTTTCGAACACGAGGCCCGCGCGGCCGGCGAGCCGGGCCATGCTCTCGCGCGTGAAGAACCACAGATGCTGCGGCGGGGTCATCAGCCGCCATGACGCGCCCGTGAGGCGCGCCGCGAGCGAGCCGAAATCGCCGGTCGTGAGCACCATGATGCCGCCCGGATTGAGACGCTGTGCGCAGAGCGAGATGGTCTCGTGCGGGTCCGGCACATGCTCGATCACGTCGAGCATGACGATCACGTCGAAGGTGCCGAGCTGCGCCAGCGTCTCGGGCGTCGCGACGCCCGTGAGCACGTTGAGCCCGCTGGCGCGGGCATGCGCGGCTGCGTCCGCGGCGATCTCGATGCCGGCGACGTCGAAATAGCGCCGCGCCTCCTTGAGGAAGAAGCCGTAGGCGCAGCCGACGTCGAGCAGCCGGCCGGTCGGCACGTGCCGGCGGATGAACGCTACCTCGCGCGCGAACTCGCGGCGCAGCACCGGCTCGGCGCCGCGATAATCCGCATAGCCGTCCGCATGCGCACCCGCGAAGTAATCATCGGTGTAATAGGTGGACGGGTCGAAGCCGCGCGTCTCGGTGCGGCCGATGCCGCAGGAGTCGCAGCGCAGGATCTCGCAGCCGTTCTTGGCGTAGAGCCGGCGATGCGGCGTCATGCGCCCGCAGGCCGGGCACACGGGGGCCGCCAGGCTGACCTCGTTCGACGCGTGGACACGCGGGGCGGCGACGTCTTGCATGAGGGGCCTACCAGTGGACGCGCCAGAGGGCTTCCAGCGTAGCGCAACCCGAGAGGATCGCACCCGCGACCGCGATGGCGGCCGTCGTCGACTCGCGCGGCGCCCGGTTGACGAGTGCCGCGATCATGATGGCGACGAGCGGCAGCATCATGACGAAGTAGCGCCCCTGCACACCCCAGATCTTCTCCTCGGCGACCGGCGTCCAGGTCAGGTAGAAGATCAGGAACACCAGCACGAAGTAGCCGACAGCGCCAAGCCCCGCGACCACGCCGGCGCGCAGCCGCGCCGCGCGGTCGAACTCCAGGCGCGCGAAGAACGTCGCCGCGAGCATGAGGCCGATGATCGGATAGATCCACATCTGCAGAGCCGTGTCGCCCCAGCCGAGAATGCCGATGAGGGCACGGGAGAGCTCACGCCAGTTGTCGAGCGTCGAGATCATGGCCGCGAAGAAATGCAGCGGGTTGCCGGCCATGAACCAGAGCTTCGTCGTGAGATCGAATTTTTCGGCCGGCGTGCCGGTTCCGGCGATGACGCGCCACGTGCCGACATCGCCCCCGGTCGCGGCCACCCACCACAGGGTGAGTGCGAGCCCCGGCAGCACGATCAGCGCGACCGCGCCCCAACGCCGCGGCAGATCCCGGACGGGGCCGCGCATCGCCTCGAGCACGATGAAGGCGACATTGGAGAGCTTGGCGATCACGCACAGCGTCATCCACAGCGCCTGCTCGCCGACCCGGCGCGCCGGCGCGTCGATGGTGCGCAGGCTTAAGCCCGCGACCACGAGCACGAAGCTGAGCGCCGCGCCGTCGGCGCCGATCACGGCACGGCCGTAGAGCGCGGCCGGCAGCATCGCGATCATGAGAAACGCCCATTTGAGATGTGGCGTGAGCGCGATCGCATAAGCCGCCACGAGCGTCATCAGCACGAAACCGGTGACGCGCAGAAGATACAACGTCCCGAGGAAGTCGAGATTGGCGAGGCGCGCGACAGCGATCGCCGGGAGATAGGGCAAGTATGAGAACGGCGCGTAGCTTTCCGCGCCCTGCAGCAGCACGAAGCTGGCCGGCCCTTCGGCCCCGCGCGGCGGCGCTTTGCGCCAAGTATCCACGACCTCGTGATACGAGAAGCCCAGCGTGCCCACCTTGTAGCGGGCGCTCTCGAAGTAATCGAAGTCGCGGTGGATGCGCGCCGGAAGCATCGCACCTTTGCGCCCTTGCGCATCGCGCGTTGCGGGCACGATCTCGCCGTCCGAAATGCCGTAGATGCGCACGAAATGCGCCGCCTCGTCGGGCCCGCGCAGCGGCGGGTTGACGAGGATGATGGCACTGCCGAACAGCGCCGAGAGCACGAGGAAGACGATCACGGGATTGCCGAGCCACGCCCAGATCCGTCGCGGAGCACGCAACTCGGGGATGGCCGGCCTCGGCGCAGGGTACTCTTCGAACGTCGTCATCCCTCACCTGGATCAGGCGGAAGCGGCGGCAGAGCCCTGCGCCTTCGCGCGTGCAGAAGCGGCCGCGTCGATCACCGACGCAGCAACTCTCCTAACGTTGCGCCCGCAGCCCGGGTTCCATTTGCGTACAATAGCTTGCAAAAGCAGCCGAAAAACGTCGGCCTCGCAGCGCCGGGCTTGCCCCTGCGGCCTCCGCACGCAATGGTGCAGCGCCCATACCACCGAGGACACCGTTATGAACGCGTCCGACCTCGACGCCCGCAAGCAGCGCGCGAAGACCTGGTTCGAGACCTTGCGCGACCAGATCTGCGCGGCCTTCGAGGCGCTCGAGGACGGCCTGCCGCCCGGCGCGCCGCTCGCCGAGGGTGAGCCCGGCCGTTTCGTGCGCACGCCCTGGACGCGCACCGATCACACTGGCGCGGACGGCGGCGGCGGGGTCATGTCGATGATGAAGGGACGCGTGTTTGAGAAGGTCGGCGTGCACGTTTCGACCGTGTTCGGCGAGTTCGCGCCGGAATTCCGCAAGGAGATTCCGGGCGCGGCCGACGACCCGCGCTTCTGGGCCTCCGGCATTTCGCTGATCGCGCATCTGCATAATCCGAACGTGCCGGCCGTGCACATGAACACGCGCTTCGTGGTCACGACCAAGAGCTGGTTCGGCGGCGGCGCCGATCTCACGCCCGTGCTCGACGACCGCCGCACGCAGGAGGATCCCGACACGATCGCGTTCCACGAGGCCATGCAGGCGGCTTGCGACGCGCACACTGCCGTCGCGGACTACGCGAAGTTCAAGGCCTGGTGCGACGAATATTTTTATCTCAAGCACCGCAAGGAGACGCGCGGCGTCGGCGGCATCTTCTACGACTGGCTCGACTCCGGGAATTGGGACGCAGATTTCGCCTTCACGCAGGACGTCGGGCGCGCGTTCCTCGCCATCTATCCCGAGATCGTGCGCCGCAACGTCGTGATTCCGTGGGACGAGGCCGCGCGCGAAGAGCAGCTCGTGCGGCGCGGCCGCTACGTCGAGTTCAACCTGCTCTATGACCGCGGCACTGTCTTCGGCCTGCGCACCGGCGGTAATGTGGACTCGATCCTTTCGTCGATGCCGCCGATCGCGAAGTGGCCGTGATGGCTTGCAGCGCGTAGGGCGCAATAGCGCGAAGCGCGTATTGCGCCGCGTGACTCTCAACACGCGCATGCATCTACGGAGAAGGCGTCGGCGCAATACGCTTCGCTATTGCGCCCACGGCCCTACTTGAAGCTCATATCCGCCGGCGAGATCAGCACGCCGAAACGCTCGCACCAGACGATCACGCTCGGATAGTCCTTCAGGTTCACACCGACCGGAATCGTGTAGCGCTGGCTTCCCTTGAACGCGCGCAGGCGACCGAGGTCCACATACATGACGCCGTCCATGTCGCCGTTGCTGCGGATCGAAGCTTTCGGCACGAGATAGACATGAAACGCGGGCCCGGGCCCGACCTCGAAGTCGCTCTCGAGAAAGAGCGTGCGCTCATACACGCTCACCTTGCCCTTGCCCCAGTGGATCGGGTCCGACGTGTTCGCATGAATGAACATGCCGTCGGCGACGACTTTCGTACGCTCGCTCTCGCTCAGCGTCTCCGTTCCGGGCGGCGGCGGAAATACGAACGGGAAAAGGAAGAAGCCGAGCGCGACACCGAAGCCGGTGCCGACGATGCCCCCGAGGAGAAAGATCATCACGGCGCGCCAGAACCGGCGAAACATCGATCCCTCCTTCATGTCCGGGTCGTCCGCGAAGCCAGAGCGGACCGCCGGCTATCTTTCCTCGTCACGCGCGCAGGCGGAAGTGTCTCCTGCCTGACAGAGAAAAGGTATAATATTCCTGAAAAGTTCCGTTTTGATGATTACTTCGCTACCGTTGAAAGTATTCGTCATGCGGGCTTTTGCGGAGTTCCGAGTAATCGTGACGTAATTACCGCCGATAGGTACCACGATGGGGTGACCTGTTGCTTTGCGACAACACCGGCAGCATTTGCGATTCAACGGTAGCGCGAAACCTCAGGGACCGTGGTTTTTCCGCAGGACTCGATTTACAAATTTGCTCAGGCATTTGCCTAGGTGGAAATCACAGGGGAGGCCCTCAATGAAGAATCGTCACATCGCCGCGTTCCTCGCAGCCTCAGCGTTGGGCCTCGGTTTTGCGCAAGTCGCATCGGCTGCTGATCTGGCGCGCAAGGCGCCCGTCGCGGCTCCGATGGTTGCTCCCGTCTACAACTGGACCGGTTTCTACGTCGGCGTGCATGCCGGCTGGGGCTGGAATCAGAATGATGGCGCGACCACGTTCCTGCCGTCGGCAGCTGCGTTCGGCGCAGCTCCGTTCAGCTTCTCGAACGATAATGACGGCGGCATGCTCGGTGCGCAAATCGGCGTCAACTACCAGGTCAGCAATTGGGTGTTCGGCATCGAGGCGGACGCCTCCTGGGTCGACTGGGACAACAGCGTTACGGTTGGCCCGATCGGCCTCTTCCCGCCTCCTGGCGTGATTGCCGGCTCCTTCCAGACCGCCACGACCGACTTCAACTTCTTCGGCACCCTTCGTGGTCGCCTCGGCTTCGCGGCAAACAACTGGCTTCTCTACGTGACCGGCGGTCTCGCCTGGGCCGACATCGACCACACGGTGACGACCTCGTTCGCCGCGACCGGCGGCGGCGTCTTCGTCGGCACGAGCGGCGACACCCGCGCCGGCTGGACCATCGGCGGCGGCGTCGAGTGGGGCTTCGCGCCGGGCTGGAGCCTGAAGGCCGAGTATCTCTACTACGATCTCGGCGACACCACCGTGGTCGCCACCTCGGCAGCGTTCCCGGGTTTCGCGTCCTCCACGACGTTCGACAACACGGGCCACATCGCCCGCGTCGGTCTGAACTACCGCTTCGGCTGGGGCGCCGCTGGCCCGGTCGTCGCCCGCTACTGATCCACACGACGTCCACATTCAGAGCCCCGGGGCGTCGCCCCGGGGCTTTTTTCGTTCTGGGCTAGCCCCGCGTTGAGGTTGTCCCGCTCGGCCCCGTCCTGTCGGGCCGCCGAGTTCCATTTTCTGTGGCAGATCCGCAACAACTGTCCGCCAATCGCCACACAGCCGTGTGATCTTACCGCTTTGGCTCTGGCCCGGCGACGCAACCCCGGGTACACGAGCGTCATCTGGAATTCGGAAGGGGTCCCCCACAATGAAGAACCGTTTCGCTCTCGCGCTCTGCGCTGCCTTGGTCGCCGGCATCGGCTCGGCGTCCGCTGCTGATCTGCCCCGCAAGGCCCCGATGGCCGCGCCGGCGGTGGCTCAGGTTTACAACTGGACCGGCCTCTACGTCGGTGTGCACGGCGGCTACGGCTGGGGTGACGTCAGCGGTCTCGACGTCGACGGCTGGTTCCTCGGCGGTCAGATCGGCTTCAACTGGCAGGCCCCCGGCAGCCCGATCGTGTTCGGTGTCGAACTCGACAGCGCCTGGGCCAACATCGAGGGCAGCGCGGTCATCCCGGGCGTCGTCGGCGTCGCCTCGGAGATCGACTACCAGGGCAGCCTGCGCGCTCGCGTCGGCTACTCCTTCGGTCCCGCCCTGCTCTACGTGACCGGCGGTCTCGCCTGGATGCACAACGATGTCGCGGTCGCGGCCGTCGTGGCGCCGGGCTTCGTGGTCGGCGCGTCCGACGACAATACCCACTTCGGCTGGACCATCGGCGCGGGCCTCGAGTACGCCTTCGCTCCGAACTGGTCCGCGAAGGTCGAGTACCTCTATGCGGATTACGGCGCGGAGACCTACTTCGCCCCGATCGCGGGTGGCCTGTCGCTCGACGCGCAGACCCACACCGTGAAGCTCGGCCTCAACTACCGCTTCGGTTGGGGTGGCCCGGTCGTCGCCCGCTACTGATCCTCGATAAAAGAGGCGTCAACAGAAGCCCCGGGGCATCGCCCCGGGGCTTTTGCTTTGTGGTCAGGATTTCGCGTCCGCCGTGGTCTCGTCCGCGATCGTGGCCAGTGCGGCGCCATCGAGCGGGAAGCCGGCCGCGATCCAGGCCTTCTCGGCCGCGCTCAAGGCAGCGCCGAGCCGCGGGCCCTTCTCGATGCCCCGCTTGATGAAGTCCGCGGCGCGCAGCGGAAACTCCGGCGCCGTCCAGCGCCTCGGCAGCGCGACGAGAGCGCGCCACGCCGTGTCGTCCGCCGGCGCACGGGCGCGCGACCAGGCGAGCAGCACGCGATCCCTGAAATGCTCGGGTCCCATGCGATAGAGCAGCGCCCGCGCCGCCTGCTCGCCCGCGTCGGGCGAGACCCGCCACCACCCGTCAGCCATGGCCGAGAGGCGCTCATGCTCCTGGTTGGAGAGCCGCAGCCGCTGCCAGAGGCGCTCGGCATCCTCGACGACAGACACGGCCAGCGCGCCGAGCCGGCGCACCGGATCCGGATCGAGGCCGAGCGCGGCCTCGCGCGCGACCATGCCCCGCAATGGACCGAGCAGCGGCGCGCCCGCGAGCACCGGCCCGAGCAGGCCTGAGTCCGCCATCACGGTCAGTGTCTCTGCCGCGCCCGGCGCGACCATCAGCTTCATCAGCTCCATGCGCACGCGCTCGCGCGAGAGCTGCGCGAGCCCGGCGCGCATGACGATGCAGGCATGTAGGCCGTCCGCGTCCGGCGCGCCGTGCCCATAGGCCGCATGGAAACGGAAGAAGCGCAGGATGCGCAGATAGTCCTCGGCGATGCGCGTCGCGGGGTCGCCGATGAAGCGCACGCGCCGCTGCGCGAGATCGTCGAGCCCGCCCACATGGTCGTGCACCACGCCGTCGGCCGAGACCGACAGCGCATTCATCGTGAAGTCGCGCCGCTCCGCATCGCGCACCCAGTCGCGGCCGAAGCGCACCGTCGCCTTGCGCCCGAACGTCTCGACGTCCTCGCGCAGCGTCGTGACCTCGAACGGCGTGCCGTCGACCACCACCGTGACGGTGCCGTGCTCGAAGCCGGTGGGCACCGCCTTGAAGCCATGGCTCCCCGCGCGCCGCATCACCTCCTGCGGCAGCGCCGTGGTGGCGACGTCGATATCGCCCGGTGGCAGACCCATCAGCGTGTTGCGCACGGCGCCGCCCACCACGCGCGCCTCCTCGCCGTCGCGATCGAGCGCGGCAAGCAGCGCCGCGAGCGCGCCGCCCGCGAGCCAGTCGGCCTTGTCGAGACGGGCGCTCACTTCGTCGTCCCCGGCACGAACTTGCCGTTCTCCATGTGCGCCGGAACATAGGTCGAGCGCGGCGGCGCGCCGCCGAACTGCGCCAGCACCAGGAAGCTGACGATCACCAGCGCCAGCGCGCTGGCGGTGAGCCAGATCAGCGTCGGCAGCCGCCACGCGTCCGGATGCAGCACGCCCGCGCGCGTTGCCCACAGGAACGCCGCGTAGATCAGGAACGGCAGCAGGAACAGCGCCAGCTCGGTGAAGACGGGGCGGATCATGGGGGGCGGTCAGTCCTGGAAGAGCCGCAGGTGAAGATTGCGCAGGATACCCGCAGTGACGCCCCAGATGTAGCGCTCGCCGAACGGCATCGCATAGAAGCTGCGCGTCATGCCCTTCCACTCGCGGCTGTGACGCTGGTGGTTCTCCGGCGCCATCAGGAAGGCAAGCGGCACCTCGAAGGCGTCGTCCACCTCTGCCGGGTTGAGCACCAGAGAGTAGCTCGGATCGACCCGCGCCACCGTCGGCACGATGCGATAGCCGAGCGTCGTCATGTAAAGGTCGAGATAGCCGAGCGGCTCGACCAGCTCGCGCGAAAGCCCGATCTCCTCCTCGGCCTCGCGCAGCGCAGCCTCCAAGGGGCTCGCATCGGTCGCGTCGATCTTGCCGCCCGGAAACGAGATCTGCCCCGCATGGTTGGCGAGATGCGCAGTGCGCTGGGTGAGCAGCACCATGGGCTCGGCGCGGTCCACCACCGGGACCAGCACCGCCGCCGGCTTGATCGGCCGGATCTCGGAGATCGCGTTCATCACCGGATCGATGTCATGATCGCCGCGCACCGGAATGATGTCGGGATCGGTCAGGCCGGGCGGCACCTCGAAGTCGAGCCGCGCCCGCGCGCGCGCAAAGAAGCTGGGCTCGGCGTATCCGTGCATCACGTGAAGCCTTTGAGAGTGTCCGCCGGCGCCATCGCGAAGAAGGCGCCGCCGGACGACACGCCGAGCATGCGCGTCCCGTCCACCTCCCGCTCCTCGCCGAGCTCGACCAGGTCGTAGAACAGCGCCCGCGTCACCAGCGCCCAGAGATCGCGCCGCACATGCAGGTAGGGCTTCAGCCCGCCGGTGCCGGGTTCTGGCTCGAAGCGCAGCGCGTGCTCCGGCCCACAAGCGACCCACTCGTCGACATTGGTGCGAAAGTTCAGGACACGACTCCCCGCCTGCGTCTCGACCGCCATCTCGACCGCAAGGAACGGGGCGTCGTCAACCGTGATGCCGATCTTCTCGACCGGCGTGACCAGGAAATACTTGTCGCCCTCGCGCTTGATGACCGAGGCGAACAGCCGCACCAGCGCAGGGCGTCCGATCGGCGTCTTGAGGTAATACCAGGTCCCGTCGGCCGCGATGCGGATGTCGAGATCGCCGCAATAGGGCGGATTCCACAGGTGCACGGGCGGCGGGCCCTTGCGCCCCTGCGGCTTCACAGCGCCCGCGATGGCCTCGAGCCCGGAGGGCGGTTGCCCTTGATTGGCCATGGTTTCCTCCGACCCTTGAATGAGGGGCCCCTCGCGCGATCGTGAACGCTCAATCGGGAATCACGACGCCTTCGAAAATAGCGTAAGCTTCGGGTGAATGAGAGGAATCGACGATTCGCGCCACGGCCCTGTGATGACGCAGGGCGATGGCGTGCCGTTTGCATGGCTGCGTTATAGCCTTAGCTCATATAGATCGACAGGCGGGGTCCACTAAAGCTCGCCGGGCAAGCAACGGGCTAGCTTCCTCGAACAGAAGGGACAAGGCGTCATGGCAGTTTCGGGCGGCGAAGGGCTCGAGAAGTTCGAGGACATGATCGTCCGCTCCGCGGAGGCGAGCGCCGCCAGCGTGCGCGCCGCCAAGGCCGCGATCGGCACCGTCATCTTCGGCCAGGAGCAAGTGGTCGAGCGCGCGCTCATCACCATCCTCTCCGGCGGCCACGGGTTGCTGGTCGGCGTGCCCGGCCTCGCCAAGACCAAGCTGGTCGAGACCCTCGGCACCGTGCTCGGCCTCGATGCCCGCCGCATCCAGTTCACGCCCGACCTGATGCCCTCCGACATTCTCGGCACCGAAGTGCTGGAGGAGAACCCCGGCGGCAAGCGCACCTTCCGCTTCATCGCCGGCCCGGTCTTCGCGCAGCTGCTGATGGCGGACGAGATCAACCGCGCGAGCCCGCGCACGCAGTCCGCACTGCTGCAGGCCATGCAGGAGCAGCACGTGACGGTGGCGGGTGCGCGCCACGACCTGCCGCGCCCCTTCCACGTGCTTGCGACCCAGAACCCGCTCGAGCAGGAAGGCACCTACCCGTTGCCCGAAGCCCAGCTCGACCGCTTCCTGATGGAGATCGACGTCGATTATCCGGACCGCGAGGCCGAGCGGAAGATCCTGTTCGACACCACCGGCGCCGAGGAGACCAGGGCCAAGGCCGCGATGACGGCCGAGGACCTGATGACGACGCAGCGCCTCGTGCGCCGCCTGCCGGTCGGCGAGTCCGTGGTCGAAGCGATACTCGCGCTGGTGCGCTCCGCGCGTCCGGGTCCCGAGGGCGGCGACACCGCCAAGGCGATCGCCTGGGGTCCCGGCCCACGCGCCAGCCAGGCGCTCATGCTCGCGGTGCGCGCCAAGGCGCTGCTCGACGGGCGCTTCGCGCCGTCCGTGGACGACGTGGTCGAGCTCGCCGAGCCGATCCTGAAGCACCGCATGGCGCTCACCTTCGCGGCGCGCGCGGAGGGCGAGACGATCTCGGGGGTGATCGGCAAGCTCAAGAGCCGCATCGGCTAACAGGGGGCGCTGCAGGTAACCGGAATGGCCGTAGAGGATCCGCGCAACGTCGAACGTGACGCAACGCGACACGCGGTCGGCGAAGCGCATACGTTGTCGGCCACCATGCCGCGCCTCATCCTCGAGGCGCGCCGCATCGCCGCGACCGTGATCCACGGGCTGCACGGCCGCCGCCGCGCCGGCCAGGGCGAGAACTTCTGGCAGTATCGGCGCTTCGTCTCCGGCGAGCCGGCGCATCGCGTCGACTGGCGCCGCTCGGCGCGCGACGAGCACCTCTATGTGCGCGAGCGCGAGTGGGAAGCCGCACACACGGTCTGGATCTGGGCCGACCGCTCGCCCTCGATGATGTTCAACTCGCACCTCGCCAACGAGAGCAAGCTCCATCGCAGCCTCGTGGTGTCCTTCGCGCTGGCCGAGGTGCTGGTCGAAGGCGGCGAGCGCGTCGGCATTCCGGGCCTGATGCGCCCGAGCGCGAACCGCAACGTGATCGAGCGCATGGCCGAGTCGATCGTGCACGATCCGCTCGCGCGCGCGAGCCTGCCGCCCTCCTTCTCGCCCTCGCCCCTCGCCGAGATCGTGGTGCTCTCCGATCTGTGGAGCCCGATCGAGGAGGTGCATCGCACGATCGCGCAGCTCTCGGCCTCCGGCGCGCATGGCCATGTCGTGCAGGTCGTCGATCCGGCTGAGGAGACGTTCCCCTATGCGGGCCGCATCGAGTTTCTCGAGCCCGAGGGCGCCGGCAGCATCACGGCGGGTCGCGCCGAGCTGTGGCGCAGCGACTACGAGCTGCGCCTCGAACGCCACCGCGCCGAGATCCGCTCCGAGACCGACCGGCTCGGCTGGAGCTTCTCGATCCATCGCACCGACCGCCCCGCGAGCGAATTGCTGCTGCGCCTGCACATGCAGATGGGCGCCGGACCGAACGGCACCGGCATCAACCGCTGGCATGCGCTCGATCACGCCAGGGGGCCCGCATGATCGGCGGTCTCCCCCTCGCCTTCGCGCAGCCGCTCGTGCTGCTCGGTCTGCTCAGCCTGCCGGTCCTGTGGTGGCTGCTGCGGCTGATCCCGCCGCGCCCGCGCCGCATCAACTTCCCGCCCGCGCGGCTGCTCTTCGACATCATCCCGAAGGAGGAGACGCCGGCGCGCACGCCGTGGTGGCTCACGCTGCTGCGTCTTACGCTCGCCGCGCTGCTGATCCTCGCGGCCGCCGGCCCGCTTTGGAATCCGCCGCTCGCGACGCAGCAGGCGAGCGCGCCGATCGCGATCCTCATCGATGACGGCTGGGGCGCGGCCGCGGCCTGGGACACGCGCATCCGCACTGCCGAGGATCTGATCGCACGCGCCGAGGCCGACGGCCGCGGCGTCGCTGTGGTGCCGCTCTCCGAGACCGCGCGGGACATCTCGCTGGAAACTCCAGGTGCTGCGCGCGCACGCTTGCGCCAGATCCGTCCGAAGCCGCACACGGTGGAGCGCGCCGAGATCCTGCCGGCGCTCACGAGATTCTTTGGCGCGACGCCCGACTTCGAGGTGATCTGGCTCTCCGACGGCATTGATCTCGGCAAGAGCGCCGATTTCGTCGCCGGCCTCGCCCGCGCGGCCGAAAAGCGGTCGATCACGGTCGTCGAAGGCGGCATCGCCCCGGCGCACGCGCTCGCGGCCGCCAACAACGCCGCGAACTCGCTCACCGTGAAAGTGCTGCGCGCGCAGACCGCGCCCGAGGACAACGGCACGCTGCGGGCTCTCGACCTCAAGGGCCTGCCGCTCGGCGAAGCGCCGTTCCGGTTCGGAGGCAACGAGCGCGAGACCGAGGCGCAGTTCGACCTGCCGGTCGAGATCCGCAACGACATCGCGCGCATTGAGGTGAACGGCGAGCGCTCCGCCGGCGTCGTGCAGCTCCTCGACAAGCGTTGGCGCCGCCGCACCATCGGCGTGATCACGGGCGCGACGGTCGATACTGCGCAGCCGCTGCTCGCTGCGACCTACTATCTTTCGCGCGCCCTCGGCCCCTTCGCGGATGTGCGGCTCGGCGAGCGCGGCTCGCCCGCCGCGGCGGTCGGGCAATTCCTCGACCAGCAGCTGCCCATGCTGGTGCTCGCCGATGTCGGCAATGTCGCTGGCGAGGCGCGCGAGCGCCTCAACAAGTGGATCGAGGACGGCGGTGTGCTGGTGCGCTTCGCGGGCCCGCGGCTCGCGGCCGCGGACGACGATCTCGTGCCCGTGAAGCTGCGCCGCGGCGGCCGCATCCTCGGCGGCTCGCTGAGCTGGGATCAGCCGCAGCCGCTCGCGGCCTTCTCGCGCGAGAGCCCCTTCTTCGGCATGCCGGTGCCGGGCGATGTCACGGTGACGCGCCAGGTGCTGGCCGAGCCGGACTCGACGCTCAGCGAGCGCACCTGGGCGACGCTGGCGGACGGTACGCCGCTCGTCACAGCAGCGCGCCGCGGCAAGGGCGTGGTCGTGCTCTTCCACGTCACGGCCGACACCCGCTGGTCGAACCTTCCCCTCTCCGGCGCGTTTGTGGACATGCTCAAGCGCATCGTGGGACTGGCGGGGGCGAGCGCCACCGCCGAGGCTGGCGCAGCCGGGGCCGCCGGTGCCGCCGGCCGCGCCCAACGCGAGGTCGTGCCGCCGAGCCGCATCCTGGATGGCTTCGGCGCATTTGGCCCGCCGCCCCCCACCGCCCGTCCGGTCGCGGCCGCCAACAGTGGCCGCCGCACCGC
>JAEYAU010000088.1 GCA_023404705.1 Pseudomonadota bacterium | reverse complement strand
GGCCCCCGGCCCGCGCGGGGGGGGGGGGGGGGGGGCCCCCCCCCCCGGCGGGCGCGTCGAAGCGGTTGTCGATCAGCAGCGCCTCGAAGTCGCCGCACGAGAGGAAATCGAGCGCCGCCGCGCAGTGTGCGGGATCGAGCTGCTCCAGCGCGGTGTCGATGCCGATGCGCGCGAAGCGCGACTGCGAGAAGCAGTGCAGGGCGAGCAGCACCTGCTCGCCGCCGGACAGGGTCGGCGGCTTGCGCGCCGCAAAGGCCGCGAAGTCGAGCGGTGCGAAGACGTCACGCGCCGTGTCGCCCGCGCGATAAACCGCGATCTCGTCCGCAACCGTGCTGGCGAGGCCCGAGAGCGCGGCTTCGGCGTACGGCCCGATCAGGAAGCTCGTGCCGGGCGTCCCGGCAAGGCGTGCCGCCAGCATGGCGCTGCGGCCCGAGAAGTTCGGGCCCGCGATGAAGCTGCGCGAGGTCACGCGAGCCTCACGGCAAGGATCGCGCCCGCGAGCGCGAGAGCGAGCCAGAGCCAGTCCGCCAGCGCGAGGCGTTGCGGCGCGGCGTCCTGCAAGGCGCCGTCGAGCAGCGCCAGGGAGTCCTCGGCCGGCCATTTGTCGCGCATGCGGCCGAGCGCGATGGTGAGGGTGGTGAGCCAGACGGTCTGCACCAGAATCCAGCCGTTGCGCAGGTTGGTGAGCGACCAGCGCCGGGTGATCACGCCGGCCGCGATCAGCGCGGTGCGCGCGCGGTCGACGGCCTGCAGGATGGTCTCGATCAGCGAGAGCGTCAGGATCAGCAGCTTCTTGGCCGTGAGCGGCGCCGTCAGCCGACGGATGAAGCGCAGCGGCGTCATGTCGGCGAAGCGCTGCGTCGCGACCTGCACGACGGTCGCCATGGCGAACAGGCGCAGGCAGACGATCGCGACGTAGAGCGCGGCGGCGGTACGCGATCCCTCGACATGCGCCGCGATCTCCTGTGGCGCGCGGCCGACCACGACGATCCAGACGAGGCCCATGAAGGCCGCGAGCGGCGCCACGATGGCGGCCGACCATGCGAGGGCGCGGACGACGCGCCTGCCGAGGCCGAGCACGCCGAAGGCGAGCACCAGCGCGAGCAGCAACGCGAGCGCCGTCACCTCGCGCGCGAGCGCGGCCGCGAGGATGACCAGCAATGTGAAGAGAACGGCGCCGTTCGGCGTCATCGGCTCATGGCAGGCCGGTCGGACGGCCGCAGCATGGCGATGAACTCCTGCGGCGTCGCGCGATAGAGCAGCGCCGCGAGCAGCACCTGTAATGTCTTGTCGATCGGCTCGGTGGTCAGCCCGGCCCAGAGCGCCGACTGCATCAGCTGCTGGCCGGTCTTGAGGAAGAAGGCGACGACGAAACCGGAGCCGCTGCCGGTCACGCCGCCGAACAGATAGACCACGATCGGCGCCGAGATCGCGGCCGCGACCAGCCCCGTGATGATGCCGTAGCCGACCACGCTGCCGATGAAGCCGGCGCCGATCGGCGTCGCGCGGAACACGGGCGTCGCGCGTGCCGTGAGCAGCGCCGAGACGAGCGCAATGCCGAACACGGTCGGCGTGAACCAGGGCAGGAACGGATTGATGAAGGCGCTCAGGATCACGCCGATGAAGCCCGCGAGAAAGGCACAAGTGAGCGCCGCGAAGCGGTCCGGAAACAGCAGCAGCGCGCACAGGATGGTGCCGATCGAGTCGAGATAGATCGGCAGCTTGACCAGATAGACGATGATGCCGATCGCGAAATTGAGCGCGGCGCAGAGCGCGATCGCGACGAGGCGCGGCGTGGTGAACATGTGCTTCCCCTCAGCGCCACCAGACTGAAGCGAACGCGTCCGCGAGACAACGGAAATCATTGCGGGGCGCACGTTTTCCGCATCGGCCGCGGCCGGACCGCGTCAGCCCTTCGGCTCGTCCATCAGGCTCACATGGGCCGCGACCACGCGCCAGCCTTCGGGGAAGCGCACCCAGGTCTGCATCTGCCGGCCGGTGCGGCCGGGCGCGGAGGGGCGGCGGTAGAGCGTCGAGGCGACCGCGAAGTCGCGGCCATAGGTCGTGATCACGGTGCGCTCGATGGTGCGGTTGAGCGCCACCGGCGAGCGGCCGGCGCGGAAGGCCTTGATCTCGTCATAGCCGTAGAGGATCTCGGTTGCGCCATAGCGAATGGTGCGCGGATCGTCGCGGAACAGCTCGTCGAGAACGTCGACGTCGTTCGAGACCAGCGCCTTCTCGTAGCGCTCGAACGCGGCCTTCACTTCGGCGACGACTTCCGGGATGTCTAGTTCCATGTGCCTCCCTCGTCCTGATCGACTCGCAGTCATTCTCGGGGACGGAAATCATCCCGGCAATGGCCGGCGGCATCGACCCTCGCGGCCCGCATCAACCCTCGATGCCGCATCAACCCGTTGAATCGACTCGGGGATCGGGCGCCTTCCGAGCCCTTGGGAATCATACCGATGCGCAGTTCACGTTTCGGTCACGATTTTCCGCGTGATATGGCGGCGAACGGGACGGGACACATCAGATGAACAGGTTCGATTCGCCGCGCGGCCTCGCGGCACGGTTCGCGGCGGCGCTCGCTCTGGCGCTCTCGCTGGCGGCCTGCGCGGGCGACAAGCCGCCGCCGACCGGTGAGCCGACCTTCTATCGCAGCATGGCGAAGGCGGGCGCCGAGCTCGACGCCAATGCGGCGCAGTCGATGATCACGGGATATCGCCAGAACAACGGTCTCGGCGCGGTCGCGCTCGATCCCGAGCTGATGCGGCTCGCGCATGAGCATACGCGCGTGATGGTCGAGAAGAACAAGCTCGAGCACGACCTCGGGCGTCCCTTCGCGGAGCGGCTCAAGCGCGGCGGCTACGACGCCAAGGTCGCGGTCGAGAACGTCTCGGCCGGCTACCACACGCTCGCGGAAGCCTTCTCGGGCTGGCGCGACTCGCCGCCGCACAAGGCGAACATGCTCAACCGCAACGTCACCCGCATGGGCATCGCCGCGATCTACGCGCCGAACTCCAAATTCAAGGTGTTCTGGACGCTGATCCTCGCGGCGCCGGACGAGAAGCGCGGGTAGGGGGGCACTCGGCTCCTCCGCCGTCATCCCGGCCAAGCGAGCGGGTGCGAAGCACGCGCGAGCGCGAGCCGGGATCCATAACCCCGGTGGTCGCGATCCGGACAGACTGGGGTTATGGATCCCGGACAATCGCTTCGCGATTTCCGGGATGACGCCGTGCGTGTGCTTGCGCGCAGTTCAAACCCCCGTAGGCAACATCGCAAACAGCTTCTTCTGGTAGCTTCCGCGCGCCTCGTCGTAGAGCGGGCGCACGGCGCGCGCGAACTGCGCCTGCTCGTCGGCGCTCAGCTCCGCGATGGCGCAGCCCTGCTGCTCGATGGCGCGGCGGGCATCGAGCTCTTCCTGGATCGCGAGCTCGCGCTGATACGTGACCGCATCGGCGACGGCCTCACGCATGGCCTGCTTCAAGTCCTCCGGCCAGGCGTCGAACGCGGTGCGATGAAGGAAGATCGGGCGCGAGACGTAGAAGTGGTTGGTCAGCGTGTGGAAGTGATGAAACTTGTGCGCGCCGTAGGTGACCGTGTTGGCGAGCGGGTTCTCCTGCGCGTCGATGGTGCCGGCGACGATCGCGGCGAGCGCCTCGGTAAGGTCCCATCGCAGCGGCTCCGCGCCGAGCAATTCGAAAGTGCGCGCCTGAATGCGGCTCGGCAGCACGCGGATACGCATGCCGGCGAGATCCTGCGGCGTGCGCACCTCGCGCAGGCGATTTGACACGTGGCGGAAACCGTTCTCGAACCAACCGAGGATGCGATAGTTGGCGCGCGCCTCGATGGCGTTCGCGAGCGTCGCGCCGAGCTGCCCATCCATGGCGGCGCGCGCGTGATCTTTCTGAGCGAACACGAACGGCAGATCGACGATGCCGAGCTCCGGGATGCGGTCGGTGAGATAGCTGCTCGACTGATAGCCGAGGGTGAGCACGCCGGACTCGACGAGCCAGAGGATGTCCTCGGCGCGATAGCCGAAATCCATGATGTTCCAGACATACTTGATGTCGACGCGGTCCCCGAACTGCGCCGCGAGCCGGTCGCCGATCCGCTTGAGCGCGAGGCTGAAGCACGTCGTGGCAGGGCCGTAGCCGCCCATGCGGATCTGGATCGGTGCACTCATGCGCTGTTCCCACTGACTCGTCCGGAGGCGCATTCTGCAGAAAATCGGTGCGCGCGCGACTCCGTCGTCGCACGCTAAGTTTCGAGATGTGCAATGAGGAACGCGTTACGCGCTTGGGGTCTGCGCTTGGGGCCTCAGCGTTGCCCGCAGCCACGCGACGAACCAGACGGTCGCGGCGGACAGCGCGACCCCGCCGAGGATGCTGCAGACCGCGCTGGCGGCGACGATCTGATTGAGCCCGTCGAAGCCGCCCGAGAAGGCGTGCGGCGGGAGATAGCGTGAGACATCGCCGAGCACCGTCGTGGCGAGCAGTGCGATCGCAGGAGGCGTCAGGAAGAATACGGAGAGCGTGCGCGGCGGGCTGCGCATGGCCGCCGCGCAGGCCGCACAGGCGAGCGCCGCGAAGCCGAGCACGAGCACCGCAACCGTAGCCCAACCCGAGAGCAGCGTTTCCATGGCCGTGACCCAAGGTGACCTCGTTTGTCGCGCCACCTTGCAAAAGGTTCACGGCTGGCCGGCTTGCGGCGCCTGTGCACAGGTCCTAGGTTGCCCGCCCGGGACCCTCGATGCTTCCACAGATTCGTGACTACGACGCGCTCTACGCCCAATTCGGTTGGGCGCTCCCTGCGCGCTACAACATCGGCGTGGACGTCTGCGACCGCTGGGCCGCGACGGATCCGCGCCGGCCCGCGATCCTGCACGTCCGCCCCGATGGCGGCACCGACGAGATCAGCTACGGCTGGCTGCGCGAGACCTCGAACCGGCTCGCCAATGCGTTGCGCGCGCATGGCATCGCGCGCGGCGACCGCGTCGCGATCATGCTGCCGCAGACGCCCGAAGTGGTCGCGAGCCATGTCGCGACATACAAGCTTGGCGCGGTCGCGCTGCCACTCGCGGTGCTGTTCGGTTCGGATGCACTGGCGTATCGGCTGCAGGACTCCGGCGCCAAGGCGCTGGTGACGAACGCGCTGGGACTGTCCAAGCTCGCTGAGATCAGGGATCAGGTGCCGGGCCTTGCGATCGTGCTCTCGATCGACGGTGCGGGCGACGGCGCCGCGGGCTTCGAGGAGACGCTCGCGCGCGCGGCGAGCGACTTCACGGCGGTCGAGACCACGCCCGACGATCCCGCGATGATGATCTATACGTCGGGCACGACCGGGCAGCCGAAAGGCGCGCTGCACGGGCATCGTGTGCTGCTCGGCCATCTCCCCGGGCTCGAGATGCAGCACGACCTTTTTCCGCAGCCGGGCGATCGCTTCTGGACGCCGGCCGATTGGGCCTGGGCGGGCGGTCTCTTGAACTGCCTGCTGCCGAGCCTGCATCACGGCGTGCCGGTGGTGACACGCCGGTTCGAGAAGTTCGATCCCGAAGAGGCCTTCGCGCTGATGGCGCGCGCGGGCGTGCGCAACGCCTTCATCCCGCCGACCGCGCTGCGCATGATGCGCAGCGTGCCGCAGGGCCGTTATGCGCTGAACCTGCGCACCCTCGGCTCGGCCGGCGAGGCGCTCGGTGCCGAGACCTTCGAATGGGGACGCGCGACGCTCGGCCTGGTCATCAACGAGTTCTACGGCCAGACCGAATGCAATCTGGTGCTCGGCTCCTGCGCGATGATGGGCGTGTCGCGCGCGGGCGCGATCGGCAAGCCGTCGCCCGGCCATGTGGTGGCCGTGATCCGGCCGGACGGCACGCGCGCCGATCCGGGCGAGCTCGGGCAGATCGCGGTGCTGCGGCCCGATCCCGTGATGTTCATCGAATACTGGGGCCAGCCGCAGGCGACGCGCGCCAAATTCCTCGGCGACTGGATGACGACGGGGGACCAGGGCACGGTCGATGAGGACGGCTACATCACCTTCGTGGGGCGCGACGACGACGTCATCACGTCGGCCGGCTATCGCATTGGCCCGACCGAGATCGAGGACTGCCTGATCAAGCATCCGGCGGTGGCGCTCGCCGCCGTGATCGGCAAGCCGGACCCGGTGCGCACCGAGATCGTGAAGGCGTTCATCGTGCTGAAGTCCGGACGCGACGCCTCCGACGGCCTCGCGCGCGACATCCAGGACTTCGTCAAGACGCGGCTCTCGGCCCACGAATACCCGCGCGAGATCGCGTTCATCGGGCAGCTACCGATGACGACGACGGGGAAGGTCATCCGGCGGCTGCTGAGAGAGCAGGCATGACGAAATTCTCCGGCGTCATCCCGGAAGCCGCGTAGCGGCTGTCCGGGATCCATATCCGCCTGTGGTCGTGATGCGGACAGACCGGGGTTATGGATCCCGGCTCTCGCGCGTGCTTCGCACGGCTCGGCCGGGATGACGGCTGAGCGGCGCTATCGCGAAATCAGATCCCGCAGCCGCTTCGCGCCATTCACCGCTGTCCTCCGCATGCTCTCGAGCTGGCGGGCGAGCGCGAAGGCGCCGAGGGCGTCGGCGTCGGGGGCGATGAGGCGGTCCGCGAGCCGTAGGCGCTCGCGCCAGAAGCGGTCGATCATCGGGTGATCGGCGGTGGCGCAGGAATCCGCGCGCGTCACGTTCGGGTCGGCGAGCAGGGACTCGGTCAGCTCCAACGTGAGCTGCACGCCGGGCGAGAAGCGCGCCTGCGTCTCGTCATAGGCGATCTTCCAGAACCAGGACGTCGCGCCGTCCCGGAGCGTGATGCCGGCCGCGATGGTCTGCTCCTCGCGCATCAGGCGGTCGATGCGCGCATCGCCGGTGGCCGCGAGGCCCGCGAGCGCGCTCTGCATGAAGGCCCAGGCGTCCTTTTTCTGGGCGGCGGCGGTGCCGGCGCGGCCTTTCCAGCCCTGTGATTCGAGCTCGAAGAAGGCGCTCAGCGCGGCCGCGATCTCCGCGGGCTCGCGCGCCGTGACGAGGCGGACGTTGCCGGCGTCGTCGAGGCGGCGGCGCTGGCGGCGCAGCTCCTTCAGCTTCTTGGCGCCGACCGCGCGATCGAGATAGGCGCCGCGTGCTTCGCCCGGCGTGAGCATGGCGCGGGCATGCGCCGCGAACGCGGCCATGCGG
>JAEYAU010000084.1 GCA_023404705.1 Pseudomonadota bacterium | reverse complement strand
CCTTCCCGGCGCCACCCTGCTTGGCGAGATCGCGGCGGCCCGCATCCGCCTTGCTGCGGAAGGCATCGCGCGCCGCGTTGGCGTTCTGATTGCCGAAGCGCTGCTGGACTGCGGCATCACGATAAGGAACGTTGCCGCGATGTGCCGGCTGATGCGCCCAGCGGCCGTTATTGATCGTGGTGCGGTTGAAGCTGTTGAAGCGGTTGACATCGATATTGACGTCGCGCCGCCACCAGTCGACGCGACCCCAGATCGCCGCGCCCGTGATGACGCCGGCCGCGAATGTGAAGGCCGTGCCCGCCGCATAGCCCGGCGGATACCAGTAGTAAGGCGCGTAATCGGGATAGGGCCAGGCGCCATAGACGAGATACGGATCGTAGATCGGCACATAGTATTCCTCGGGCGCGACCGACTCGATCTCGTAGACGACCGGCGCCGGCGCCGGCGCAACGGGTGCGGGACCCGCGGGCGCGCGACCTGCCGGCGCTGGACTCGCAGGCGCCTGCCGCTTGGTGATCTTCTGCTGCGGCGTCGAGTTGAGCTGCTGGTTCGCGTCGGCGCGCGCGCGCAGGCGCTGCACGGCGTCGAGCACGTCGCTCTGCTGCGCCAGGAAGGCGTCGCCGAGATCCTGCGTCCATTGCAGCTGGTCATTCATCATCTGCAGGACCTGCGGCACGGCCGCAAGCGATTTCACGGCCGGATCCCACGACTGCTGCTGCATCGCGTCCTCGAGCGGCTTGCCCGTGAGACCGGGATGCTCGCGCGTCCAGCGTGCGGCCTCGACGACCTCGAGCGGATAGGTGGAGGCCATCAGGATCTGCGAGAGCAGCGCATCGGGATGGAGCGCGATCGGCGCGACCAGCTGCTCGAGCTGTGCCGCGGTGCGCGCCGGCGGCGGCGTCGTTGCGGCCTGCACCGCGCAGATCTGCAGCAGAGCGACCACGGCGGAGAGCACCGCGGCGCGAAGACTGACAACGATGGATCGTGCGATCATGACGCGCTCCTTTTGCGGGTCTTGCGTCGGTCGATCGAAGCGCCGCGGTCGCGGCGCGACGAACAGCGTAGCGAGTGGCCGCATGTGACCGGGATCGGACAAAGCCCTGAATTCGGGCCCGGACGATTCCCGAAGACCTCAGCCGTGCAGCCACGCCCCTGCCCGCCGCCGCAGTGTCGCGAGAAAGCGCAGGCGCAGGCGGCGCGGCATGAGACCAAACTCGTCACTGAGGATGCTGGCGCTCATCAGCATGACCCAGAGCGGAAAGACGACGAAGCTCCACGCGATCAGCGAGCTCGCGAGCAGCAGGATGAGTGCGAGGACGTAGCCGACGAGCGCGATCCAGCGCGGCGCAATCTCGGTACGGATCGTGAGCGTCGAAGCCGTGAACATGAACACGGCGGCCATCTTCACCATGTAGACATTGAAGATCTCGAAGATCGCGGTCCGCGCGAACTGGAATGCGCGCGGCTCGCTTGCCTCGGCGGTCGCGAAGGCGGCGATCAGCCCCTGGGCGATCGCGGCCAGCATGAACAGCAGGCCGAGAAACAGGAGCCCGCTGCCGAGGAAGACGGTCGCGAAGAACCGGTCCTCCTGGTCGCCGAGCCGGTCGCGCAGCACGGCGATGAACCAGAGGAACGCGATGCCCGTGAAGGGCACGAGGTACAGGGCCCAGCTCAGGCGCTCGGGATAGCGCGTGAGCCACGATCCGGAGTCGAGCGGCTCCATCGGGATCGTCAGGCGCAGCAGCGCGAAGCTGACGAGGAGCAGCAAGGAAAACAACAGACCCGCGATCGCGGCCGCGCGCGGGGTGCGCAGCGCGCGCTCGTTCGGAGCCTTGCCGTGCGTCCTCATGCGCGCCTTCACTTCAGTTGAATCGCCTCGGCTGCCCATGCGGCCCGTGGGAAAACGCAGGGGTCGAGGGGCTCGTCGATCGGAAACCGCACGCGGACCCCGGTCCCCTTCCCGCGCACCACGGCCACGTCGCCGCCGAGACGGCCGGCCAGGGCTTCGGCCATCCGCGGCACCGGAAACAAGCCGGCGGCCGGGAGATCGTCGGAGACGATCAACTCGGCGCCATCGGCGGTGCGCCGCAGCCGGATGTCGAAGGTGCCGCTGCTCTGCTGCTTGAGGCCGTGCTTGAGCTCGTTGATGGTCAGCTCGACCACGATCAACATGACGTAGAGCGTCTCGGCGGGACCGAGCGGCACGTCCTCGATATCGACGCGAGGGACGATGCCCTCGCGTCCGAAGGCACGGACCAGAAGGGCGCACAGCGTTGCGCATTCCTCGCGCAACGAATGCGTGCCGTCCGGATAAGCCAGCAATCGGTTCAGGCAGGCAAAGGCGCGGATGCGCTCCTCGAGCTGCTTGAGGATATCGGCCGATCGCTGCAGGTCGGGCGCGAGCCTCGACTTCATGACGATGCTCATCATCACCTGAAGCTCGTTGGCGATGCGATGATGATATTCGCGCACCAGAACCTGGTGATCGCTTTCATGGCGTGCCGCGATGATCATGGTGGTCCCCCGCTTCGATCCGGATCAAAGGTCCAGCGAGACGTGCACGACGCCGGCCTCGCGGCGCGTCGTCATGTGGGGGCCGGCGCTCTGGCACAGCCGCAGCATGGACTGGTTCTCGGGAAGGACTTCGGCGATCAGCTTGCGCAATCCGGCACGGCGGGCGATCGCGATCAGCTGACTCATCAGCGCGGTGCCGATGCCCTGATGCTGCCAGTCGTCCACCACGCAGAAAGCGAGCTCGGCGACACGCGGCCGGGCCACCACATAACGGGCGCCGCCGGCGATCTCGGGATTGCCGTCATTGTCGGCGACCGCGACCAGCGCGACATGATTGGCGAAATCGACGCTGGTGAAGAAGGCGACCTCGGCCGGCGAGAACACGCGACGCAGGCCGAAGAAGCGGCGTCGCATCGATTCATCGCTGACCCGCGCAAGCGCGGCCATCAGCGCGGGCAGATCGCTCGGGCGCAGCGGCCGGATCTCGATCTGCTGGCCGTCGCCGAGCAGGTCCAGGGTGGCCGGGAAGCCGAGTTCGACCCGTGTTTCAGCGGATGGTTTGAGTGCCGTCATGTCGCGCCTCCGAGCTGTGCGCCGGCTTCGAGAGCCGGCGTCGTGAGACCGGGGCATGCACGCGTCGGCCGCAGCAGCCGAAGCGAGCCAGCATCAGACGCAGTGCGTTCGTGACCCCCGTCATGACCCGAATACTGCGCGCCTCCTGCCTGCGCCTGGAATTGTTCCGAGGGATGGACGAGCGATCCGAAAGGATCATGCGCGTGGCTCAAGGGCTCGCTACGGCGCGCGCGCGATTTGCGTCAGTGTGAAGCGCCGAACCGGCGGCGGGAGACCGTGATGGAACTGTTGCTGATCCTCACCTACGTCGCGTTCTGTTATGTGATCTTCAAATTGTTCAGAATCCCGGTGAACCAGTGGTCGCTCGCCACCGCCACCTTGGGCGGGATCGTCGGCATCGCGATGCTGCTGCTGGTGATGAACTACAATCATCCCTTCTCGGCCAATGCGCGCATCTATTTCGCGACGACGCCGGTGCTGCCCGGCGTGCGCGGCCGCGTCACCGAAGTGCCGGTCGAGTCGAACGTGCCGCTCAAGCAGGGCGATGTGCTGTTCCGGATCGATCCGGCGCCGTTCGAGTATGTCATCACGCAGAAGCGCGCCGCGCTCGCCGAGGCCGAGCAGTCCGTCAAGCAGCTCAAGGCCTCGCTCGACCAGGCCTCGGCGGATGCCGAGAAGGCGCGCGCGCAAGTGCGGCTGCAGCAGGAGAACCACGACCGGCAGACGCAGCTGTTCGAGCGCAAGGTGGTGGCGCAGGCGACGCTCGACGTCGCGCAACGCAATCTCGACGCCGCGACGCAGGCACTGAGCGCGGCCGTTGCGGCCGAGGATCGCGCGCGCCTCGCCTTCACGGCGCAAGTGGACGGCGTCAATCCGACGGTCGCGCGGCTGCAGGCGGAGCTGCGCGACGCGGAATACGACCTGGCGCAGACCACGACCTATGCGCCGGGTGACGGCTTCGTGACGCAGCTCGCGCTCCGTCCCGGCATGTATGTGGTGCCGGCGCCGCTCCGGCCCGTGATGGTGTTCGTCCATACGGGCGCGCGCGACAAGGAGCTGTCCGCGGCGTTCCAGCAGAACGCGCTGCAGCGCGTGCGCGCCGGCGACGAGGCGGAGGTCGCCTTCGATGCGGTACCGGGGCGCGTGTTCAGGGCCAAGGTGCGCGAGCTGATCGACGCGATCGCCAGCGGGCAGATCCAACCGACCGGCGCGCTGCAGGACGTCGGCGCACGCATGCCGGGCGGACGCGCGCTCGCGATCATCGAGGTCGCCGACGACATGTCGCCCTACCAGATCCCGCTGGGCGCGGCCGGCGAGGTCGCGATCTACACGGAGCATTTCCATCACGTGGCGCTCCTGCGGCGGATCCTGCTGCGGATGCGCAGCTGGCAGAAATACGTCTTCCTCGAAGGGCATTGAGGCTGCGGCGCCTCACACGCGCGCGCAGGCTCAGGCAGCCCAAAACGCCCCGCCGCGTCTCCGCCCGGGGGTCTGCTTCGGTCGTCCGTCCCGCGAGGGGATGGAGCACCGAGAGGCGCCAGCCCGCTGGCGCTCACAGCGAGCTTGTGCCCCGGTTACGCTACGCCGGAGCATGGGACAGCGCGCTGACCGGGCGCCGTCCGAGGTCCCTGGCGCTCAGCAGGGAACCCCTGCGCCTCTCGGCGCTCCAACACGGCCATTCGTGATTCCCGTAGCGCCGGTTGATCAGACCGGGCCCGCGAAGGCCGTTTCGGCTCCATCGCGGCAATACCGGTGATGCCCTCGTGAGCCAGAGTAGGGACAGAATACACAAAAATGAGAACATTACAAGAACATTCTGCAGTCGCGCCCGCGAGATGAGCATGGCCGGCACAGTTAATGATCATTGAATGGTGCCATGCAACATAGCGATGGTGCTATGCGGTAAGTCGCTCTTCTCGTGCTGGTATACCAGAGCTATATTGGTTCCAACAGATTGGAGAACCGCAATGACCACGCTCACTTTGCCCCGCCCCACCCGCGAGTCGAACGGCTTCCGCGGTCTCGTCCGCTTCTTCTCGGACATCGCGGCCGGCATCCGTGACGGTCACGACATGGCGACCCGCTACGAGCGCCTGCGCTTCATGAGCGACGCCGAGCTCGCCCGCCACGGCCTGACCCGCGAGCAGGTCCCTGCCGCCGCCGTCAACGGCGCGAAGGGCCTCTGAGAATTCCCAAGGGGGCGCGGTAACGCGCCCCTTTCGCTTGCGGGCTGCCGCGCATGGTTCCCATCGCGCGCGCAACACCTCCACGGCGCGACACCGCAACATTTTCACGCCGGCGCAGATCGCTTTTGCAAAGCCGTTAGGCCTTTGTTATACGCCGCGTGCGATTGCCATACAGACTCGCTGCCACGTGTTCCCCGGTAGCTCAGTGGTAGAGCAACCGGCTGTTAACCGGTTGGTCGCTGGTTCGAATCCGGCCCGGGGAGCCAAACTTACAATCACTTACGCCGAATTGGCCAGGCGCATTTTCCTCCAGGATCGATGTCAGGCATTAACGGAGGCCTTATCCCGGTGGGGTTCTTCACGAAGTGGAGGAGCGCACGGCCTGAACCTCGCCCGGCTCTGAGACGATTTCACCCTGACCTTTATGGCAGCGCCTGTCCGGCCCCGCCTGCCCTCTCTAATGACCTCATAGCCTAGAGCGGCTTAGGCAGCTCGGGGATGCGATTTAGGCTGCACGCGGGTAAGCAACCGCTGATTGCGTCCGAAATCGCTTCCTGGGCCGTTTCTGCGCGATTACGCGGCTGGTCTCGGGGCGGGCGATTTAAAGGGGGCCCACCGAGCGCCGGGGACCCGACCCATCCCTCTCCCATGACCTCATAGCCCCTTTCCGCTTGGCCCCAAGGGCGTGACCGCAACCGCCATCCTGGCCGGCCTTCCGCTGATTGAGACGCGTCGACCGAGCCGGATCGCCTGATCTCAACACAGTAGCTCGTGCCTGACGGGCTGTAGCCACTCGGCATTGGCGCCCCATGCGGGATCGGGTACAGGCCGGGCCGCTCGGCGGCTCGCATTGCACTCGGGCCTGGGGCGCGCAGCTAGTTCTAGCGTTGGACGCTGTAGCGCCACCACTCCCTGTCGGAAACGTCGTGCTCATCGACGCCGACCTTCAAGGTCTCCTTCGGTCCTGTAGCCCGTCGAAGCTGCCGATCCGCTGCGCCTCGCTCTTGAGAATGAAGAAAACCCATCGCATTCTCGCCGCCCGCTTCGCCATCTAGCATATTCTCCCAACACTCAAGGCCAATCGACGAGGTAAGATGAACGCTCCACCTATCGATTGGGATCGGATCGAGAACTTTATTGGGTTCGGACCTCGAACGGCTCCCGTTGTTTTTGTCGGGATGGAAGAAGGTCTCGATTCCGCGTTGAACCTAAAGTCCGACCTCGTGCGCCGCTCTGCTTTCGAGGCGGTTATGGATCTACGGGAGGCTCATAGGGGCATCGTCAACGCGGATCGACGCTTTGACCCGGTGCGCGTCGCAACGCAACCCACTTGGCGCCCGATGTGCCATTTGCTGCTTCGTCGCCGTGGCCTCGCTAATCCCACGCTGCCGCAGCGGCGACTATACCAAGCCGAAGAGCTAGGCCGCAGCTCCGGCGAAACGCTACTCACTGAATTACTTCCATATCCTCACACTCGGGCCAATGAGTGGTCGTACGCGGAGTTCGGCCGATTTGGTGATCGCAAGACGTATAAGGCCGCCATGTTGGGAAGGCGAAAAGACCTACTTCGATCCGTCTTGTGGGAGAGCAGCCGCGAATTGATCGTATGCTACGGCAAGGCGGACTGGCACCACTTCAAAGAACTCTTCCCACTAACGATCACATGGCATAGTGCAGGGCCATTCGAGACAGCGACCACGGGCGAAACACACATCGTCTTGACGCCTCATTTCAGTGGACGCGAGTTCAACTCGGATGCTCAGCTGCAGAACTTCGCCGACGTGGCGCTGCGCATCAGGCGTCGGGGGCGAGGCTCACCTCCCCGAAAGAATGGCATATCACTTGCCGGTCAAACGAAAGCATAGTCGACCACGAGTGGCACGTGGTCGCTGATCTTCCCTCCGACGTACTGATCGAACGTGCCGAGAGTAGCGCTCTCCACGTTTAGGCTCGCCGATGCGAAGGCGAAATCGATATGGAACGGCTTCGCTTGGTTCCACTGCCAGTACAACGTTGCGCTGGTCTCCTTACCGTGCTCCTCTTGCCGCGATGAGTGCCAAGCGCTCTCGAGCCCGAGTTCTTGCATCACGCGGAGGACGTCGGCGAACCGCCGGCCGGGCCCACGTTTGCGATCGAGCGCGATGCTCTGGTTGAAGTCTCCAGCCAAGATGGCCGGCCGCGAGGCGATGACCGGCCGAAGCTGCTCCAGCGCCCGAAGCGTAGGTGGCACGCACTCCTGCAACGAGTCGACCCAGACGGCGACGATGATGACGGCAGCCCCATGCTTCTCAGCCAAGACTGGCATGAACCACCGCTCAGCAACGGCAGCCAGTGGTGAGAGCTGCCATCCATTGTAGCCGATGATGGCCATGCCTTTTTGACCGGCGTCGCCGATCCAGTGCGAGTTCTCGTGCAAAGCAGCATACCGGAGGCAATCCGGCCGCACCTCCTGCAAGATCGCGACGTCCGGCCGAAGCCGCTCAAGGTGTCCGAACTTGCTGCGAAACCCGTCGCAAACATTCCAAGAGACCAAACGCAGTTGGCCGGCCATTGTGCCCCCTTCCCACTCGCGGTAGCCAATCTTTTCGTCAATGGCGGTGTCACTGCGCGTCAGTGGCTCGCGTTGCATCATGCTTGCTACGTTCGTCGCGAGCTACCGTGAACTCTCTGCTAGCTTCGCTACTGCCCGAAAGGGAAGCGCTTCGCCAATCGGTCCGCTTACGGGTAAGGCGCATGGGATCTGCGCCGCAGCGGCCGGCCGTGGCGATGCCTCGCCCAGCGTTCCAAGTCCGGAGGCTTATCGGCTCTTCAGTACCCGGCCGATGAGTTTGTCGCCCCTGCTGAAGAACGTATCCGATGGGGCGCGGCCCGAGTTCATGAGTTGCTGCTTGTACTCGGAGGGAGAAGCGATCCGTTCCGGTCCCGCCACAACCGCGTAGCGGCCGTTGCTCGATCGAACGACCTGGATGCGCGAGAACTTGCTGCGATACTCCTCCGCCACCTCGAAGGCTTCATCGGGCTGTTCTCGCGACGCGAGGACGATCCATCGTCGGTCGCCCGATAGTGTCAGGTTTTCCGGGACGACCCGATAACCTTGCCCTGGGCGCGCGGTGCCCGGATTATCGGGTGCCGCGGTCCTGCACGATCGTACGAGGGCCCGGATCGCTCCACCTGAGTCCTGTCCCGGCACCGTGATCTCACGGGTCTGGCGCCAGATGCGAACCGGTTGTTCGTTAGCCAAGTTGGCAAGAACGGGACTGTTCGCTTCGACCTGAACCGCGAACCCCAATCGGCCATCGACCTCCTCTATTCTGCCGGAAAGGATCTCAGCCTCGCCGGTCGCGGCTTCCGCGATGAGGGCCACAGCCCGGCCGAGGGATGTCGCATCCGAACCATTGGGGACCGGCCCAAGGAGATGCAGTAGATTTCCACTGCGACACTCGAGGTAAACCGGCTGCAGGGAGCCGGGCACATGCAAACGCACCCGCTCTGCGGCGGCGTACGGCGTGCCGCAGGTCAGCGCGACCAGCGCAAGCGCAACGACAACCCCGTACCGTGTCATTCCACAAACCACCGGCTCGTGAAATCGAAGCCCTTTTTCCATCGCGACAATACAGGTTGATTCTGACATGACGCCGCGACCGGTTCCCGCACCATCTTAAATTCGAGGTCGTTGATGCGCGCTAGGATGAAGCAGACGTCTTTGTACTCTCCCAGCACCCGGTTGCGGAGCCGCAGGGTCGTCTGCGCAAAGGGCGCTTCCAGCTCGCGCCCCTTCCATTGCACGACGCCGTAGTCGTAGACGGTTGCCTGGAGTGTTTGCACCTCCCATCGGTCCCGCAGTTGCTCCTTGAACCAGGAGACAAACTGCGGATGAAGCTCGCCGAGGCGGGACTTTTCCGGAGACGGAGCCTCGATCCCCGCGCGAACCTCTGCTTCGATTTCGGCGACCTTGGCAGCTGCGAGCTTGCCGTATTGGTCGCGGAGCCGCCGCTCTTGGGCATCCCGTCGATTCTGCTCATCTTCCTTGCGAAGCTTGTCGAGCCGCTGCCGCTCGGCCTGCTGCTGGCGTTGCTCAGCCCTCTGGCGCTCCTCGGCGTCGTCCTCCCGGCTAAGCTGGGCCGCCGCGTCTGCAACTTCGGCATCCGAGATCCTGACCGCAGCCGCGCGATAGTCACGGTTGATCGCTCGCAACCCGTCGCGCAAGACCTTCAAGTCGGCCGCAGAGGCGTAGAGCGCGCCGCACTGATCCCGCTGGGCAGACAGGAATGCGGCATCGGGCTCGACGTCGCGCATCACGGGCGACTTTCCCATCTCGAAGGCGAGCCGATCGGCGGCGGAGAGCAGCAGTTTCCTGTGCGCACGAAGGTCGGCCGACGTCGCGACACACAGCGCGTCCGAGCGGGTCGGGACGAGGACGATGACCCCGTACTGATCGCGCGCGGCCGTTTCGATCGACCGTTCAACTTGCCCCCGCTCCTCATCGGCCGCGAGCGCGCTTTGCATCTCGGCCGGGCTCAATGTCTTCAGAGCCTTGAAGTGATCGAGCTCGATCTCCTTCAGGAGCGACAGGGCCTGGTGCGGCGGCAGATTGAGGAACGCACCCCGCTGCGTCGCGACGACGTCGTACTTCAAGAGCTCCTGGTGCTGGCACCCCTTTGTACCGGTTTCAAGATCGCGCAACTGATACGAAGAAAGCGAGCGCCGTAGCACGTACTCGTTGGCATAGCTGACCTCCTCCTGGAACCAGCAGGCGCGCGCTCTGGCGCCATTGAAGACGACGTCGCCTCTAAGATTGCGCGCGACGTTGGGGGCCTTAGGCGAGGTATTGAACATCAGCACGACGTCTTCGAGCGCCCCCTCAAGGAGGAACCTGTTCTTCGCGGTCAGGTGCTCATTGCCAGAGGCCGTCGGCTTCGGCGCCTCTGCGGTCCTGGCCGGCTGAAACGGTCCGTAGGCGCTCTGCAGGCCGGCCGAGCGTATCCCCTCCTCGACACGTTGCGTCAGATTGCGAAGGATCTGGAGTTCCGGCGAACCGAGACTGGAGCTGAGCTCCCCGACCATGGTGAGGAAGGTGGATGTGTGACGCGCTGTTGGGTCTTGGGTCAATCGGGAAAGAAGGAACTGGCGCTGTCTGTCAGCCCTCGCGGTGAGGTCCGCCATTTCCCGCAGGCGCAGTTCACGCTGGGCAAGCTCTCGCTCGTTCCGGAACTTCTCAAATGAAGGCTCTTGCTGCAATTCAGCGAGGAGGATTACGGTGAGCCGCTCAACGTCTGACGGATCGCCGTTCGCTATTGCCGAATTTAACCTGGCAACACGTTCAACGAATTGCAGGATTTTCGGGTGTTGAGGATTAGCCCGGACGAATTCTGACGCCTCACCGACTAAGTCTCTTGCGGGAGGCAGCACTCGCGCACGATGGCGCTCAGCCTCCGCTTCCCTCTGCGCCCGCTCACGCGCCGCGTCGGCTTCCCTTTGTGCGCGCTCACGCGCGACTTCGGCTTCCTTCTGCGCCCGTTCGCGGGCGGCCTCGGCTTCTTTCCTTGCTCGCTCGCGCTCTGCGGCCCGGAAATCGTCATCGAGCTTCTGCTGCGCCTGTTGCTCGACCATGCGGCGGCGCTCTTCGAGCTCCGTCATTCGACGCTGGCGGTCAGCCTCGATTTGCTGGTCTCGGTAGATGCGCTCCTGCTGTTCTCGATAGCGGCGCAACTCCTCCTGACGTCTCGCCTCTTCAAGAGCGGTGCCGAAGAGCCGGCCCAGGTCAAGAGCCTGCGCCTGCACGGCAGGTTGCCGTGCAGTGATGAGCCCCAAAACCACCAGAACTAATGCGAGCGTACGCACCTTATCCCCCTCTGCCCTTTTTCAAATTATTCTAAGGGCGCCTGGACCTCAATGGCGTAGGGCGCCTGGCCTAGCTGCCGCGGGATTTGCGCTGAACTTCAGTTTCTTTGCGGCGCGGCATCGCGTAAGGCTTTGATTTGCCTCAATCGAGGACGAGGTGCCTGCCCAGGCGCCAATTATCCGCAATTGCCGTCTCGCGCTGACGAGGCTAATTGGTCCTGAGCGTGCGGCGGCTCACGCAGGATCTAGACCTGCGATCAAGGCCGCTGCGCCAGTCGGCAGCTTCTACATCGCTGACGCGTGCCGGCAAGTCCGGCTCAACGCGTCCGGGATTTTCCGAACAGCGTAACGGCTGGCGGATACACCACCCTATGTTGACACGCACCATCCGGAAAGCGCTCTCGACAGCGGTACCCAAGCATTGTCCTCGTCCCGCTCGTCGCACTAGGCCCGGGCGCGGGCACAGCGGTCATGAGTCGGGAGAGCGATCGTCCCCGCGCAGCCCGTCGTCTGCGACTTACTAACATCTGTCTCTCGGTCTGCGCGCCTCGCTGCGTGCGGCACGTCAGCTCGCTCTGCTACCTGTGCTACTCTCGGTCCCTCGACACAGATCAGGGGGAGACCATGGCCACCACTCCGACAGTCCTGAGCACGGGAACGAAGGTCGCGGCTTGGGGAATCACGATCGTCTACTTCGTGGTCGCCGCGGTTCTGTTGTGGCGGTTCGGGCTCGGAGATGGGGCCGGAGGAAACTGGGAACGTGCGCTCGTGGTCTTCAACTCACTGTCCGCGATCGCCTTCGCGGCCGTAGGCGCCCTTCTCGGCACCACGGTTCAGCAGGTCAATGTGGCGAAGGCGCAGAAGGAAGCCGCTGACGCGAGGGCGAGTGAGAACAGGATGGCGGAACACTCGGCGGAGCTGTCCGAGGCCGCCGCGGAGCAGCTCGCCAAGACGTCTGGGGTCGATGAGCCTTCCATACGGGCCGAGAAATTCGGGAACGCCGGCGAGACGCGATTACGTCAGGCGATCATGAAGATGGACAAGGCGCTCCGGGAGCGGGCCGCGGAGTAATCCGGCTCGTATCGCGCAGGCGCTGCCACACCGCCGAAGCTGCCCTCCCCGCCATGTGGAAGCTCTACGCCCGGCCGAGCCACCAGCGCAGCTGCGGCAGCCGGTCGGCGCCGAAGAAGCCTTCGCCATCGACGAGAAAGTACGGAGAGCCGACCACCTTGTCGGCGATCGCCTCCGCGACCGCCTGCTCGAGCAGCGGGCGGCCTGCCGTCAGACCCTCGCGCGCGGCATCCGCGGCGATGCCGATCTCCTGCGCCAGCGCGAGTAGCGTCTCCTGCTCCGAGATCTTCTTCTGCTCCACGAAGAAGGCCGCGAACACGCGCGTCGCGAAGGCGACGGCCTTGTCGGGCTCGGTCTGCAGAATTGCGTAGAAGAGCCGCGCCGCGAGATGAGTCGAGACGGCGAGCGGCTCGGGCGTGCGATAGGGCAGCTCGAAAAAGGCCGCCGAGCGGTCCATGTCGCGCAGCAGGTAGTGGCCGCGCGGCGCGCCCGCCCACGGCGGCGCCCCCCCCGGCG
>JAEYAU010000070.1 GCA_023404705.1 Pseudomonadota bacterium | reverse complement strand
TGGCGGCGTTCATGGGCTAGGACGTGGGGGTGTGCGCGGGCCTGGGGGCGGCGCCCGGCCAGTCCGGCAGCGCGCCTCACGCGGTCGCCGGCGCGACCGTGACCAGCACGGTCATTCGCGACGCGATCACGCGCTCGGCGCGTGCCGTGCTGCGCGCGCGGGCCCCCTCACAATCCGCCGGGCCTCGGCTCGATCGCGAGAATTTGCGGCGCGCCTCCTGGCCGGCGCTCGTAGAGGAAGGTGCGATCAAGCGGCTCTACGTTTCGCGCGGCGACTATGCGCGGCTCGCCGTCACCCGCGACGACGAGCCGGACAAGGCCTTCATCGAGCTTTGGCTCGCTCTCGCGACACCGCCCACCATCGGCGAAAGTCTATTGGGGCAGCGCCTCTACGAGAGCGAGATCGCACGCATCGGCCCTGAAGATGATCTCGTGCTGATCGCGGCCCGCGGCCTTTACTCGTTCAAGGGTACCGAATGGCGCCGCTCCGGCGTGTTCGAGCGGATCGAGATCGTGCAGGGCGCAAAGACGATCCGTTTGCGCGCCGCGGATCACGTTCTGGTCGAGGCTTTGCGCGCACCGGGCGCCCCCGAGCCGCGCGAGATCGGCCTGTTCAAGGTCGCGCGCACGACCGGCTTCGATCCGACCGCACCCTTTCGGCTCGACCTCACCCTTGCACCCTCCGGCCTGAGCACGCCGGTGGTCTCGCTCGACTACCGTATTCCCGAGAGCTTTCTGATCCGTCCCGCGGAGCCAGCCGCGAGCGAGCCCGCCAAGACCGAGGCGAGCGAGCCCGCGCGCGAGCTCTGGCAGGAGATCTGGTGGAAGCGGCGCTACGAGATCGCCATGCTCGCCTGCATGCTCGTGGTGCTCGGCGCCATCCTGATCTTCCAGGACGCGGTGACGGCGCGCACACGGTTCTATTATCGGCTGCGTACCGGCTACCTGCTGCTCACCCTTGGCTTCATCGGCTTCACGGCCAATGCGCAGCTCTCCGTCGTCAACGTGCTCACCTTCGTGCACGCGCTGCTCTCGGGCTTCCGCTGGGAGTTTTTCCTGCTCGATCCCCTCGCCTTCATCCTCTGGAGCTTCGTTGCGGTCAGCCTGCTGTTCTGGGGACGCGGCGTGTTCTGCGGCTGGCTCTGCCCGTTCGGCGCGCTGCAGGAGCTCCTCAACCAGCTGGCGCTGCGCCTCGGCATCAAACAGATCCAGGTGCCGTTCGGCCTGCACGAACGGCTGTGGATGATCAAATACGTGGTCTTCCTCGCGATCCTGGCGATCTCGCTCAATTCCATGATGGGCGCCTTCGCGCTCGCCGAGATCGAGCCGTTCAAGACCTCGATCACGCTCAAATTCGTGCGCGACATTCCGTTCGTGGCCTATGCGGTCGCGCTGCTGATCGCCGGGCTTTTCATCGAGCGCTTCTTCTGCCGCTATCTCTGCCCGCTGGGGGCGGCGCTGGCCATCCCGGCGCGCATGCGGATGTTCGAGTGGCTCAAGCGCTATCGCGAATGCGGCGCCGAATGCCAGGTCTGTGCGCGCCGTTGCACCGTGCAGTCGATCCACCCGCTGGGGCAGATCAATCCCAACGAGTGCATCTACTGCCTGAGATGTCAGGCGAACTACCACGACCTCTCGGTTTGCCTGCACCTGAAGAAGCGCGCCGAACGCCGTGCGCCGCGGGTCGTCATCACGACGCCGGGAGGCTCCAATGCGGTTTGACCGGCCGACGCGCCGCCGTGCGCTCACGATCTTCGCGGCCACCGCGGCGGGCGTCTTCACGGGCGACTCGTTTCCTGCTGGCGCGGCCACGGACTACGAATGGCGCGGCACCGCCATGGGTGCGGAGGCGCGCATTCTCTTGAGCGGCATCGATGCCGCGACGGCCACCCGCGTGGTCGCGACTGCGGCCCAGGAGATCGAGCGATTGGAGCAGGCGCTGAGCCTGTTCCGCACCGACTCGGAGATCTGCCGCCTGAACGCCAGCCAGGTCCTCCATGCGCCGAGCGCCGACTTCCGCCGCGCGCTTTCGCTCGCGCTTGCGGTCGCGCAGGCAACCGACGGGCTCTTCGATCCGACCGTGCAGGCCTTGTGGGAAGCGCATGTGGACTGGTTCACGGCCGATCCGCACCGGCCGGTACCGCCCGACGACGTGCTCGCAGGTCCCCTGCAGGCGGTCGACTGGCGTCGCATTTCGCTCCGGCCTGATGCGGTGCGGCTCGGCGAAGGCCAACGCATCACGTTGAACGGAATGGGTCAGGGCTATGTGACGGATCGCGTCGCCGATCTCCTGATCGAGCAAGGGCTGCGCCACGTGCTGGTCGACCTCGGCGAGCAACGCGCGCTCGGCCCGCGCCGCGACGGCAGCGCGTGGCGCATCGCGCGGCAAGACGAAGCGCCACTCTCCCTGCACGATGGCGCGCTTGCCACGTCCGAGGGCCGAGGCTGCATCATCGGTGCGAGCGGCGCGCATCATTTGTTCGATCCGCACACCGGCCGCAGCGCGCGTCACTGGCAGCGCGTGACCGTGCATCATCGCTCCGCGGCGATCGCCGACGCGCTGTCCACCGGACTCTCGGCCACATCGCCCGGGCAAGTGTCGCAGATCATCGGCCGCGTGGACGGCACGAAAGTCTGGGCGCGCGATGCGCAAGGCAAGAATTGGCACTGGCCGGCCGACGTAACGGGCGGGCGCGCGCGATTAACACAGGCTTAAGCCTGTAGCTCAAATTCGATCGACTCGGCGCGCAAAGCTGCCATCCTGCTCCGCACTGGGCGCCCCGGCGCCGGTCCGTCGAGAGTACCTCCCTCCTTTTGGCGGGCCGGCGCACCAAAAAAATCCAAGCGACTGAACTGCGCCAGGGAGGACGCGAGAAGAGCCGCGGCTTTGTTCGTGTGTGTGCGTGTGCCCCGGAGGCGCGCATGTCGCTCCGCCGAGCGCGCGCGAAGGAGCATGAACATCGGCGCAATCGAGTCCGCACGCGTCGGCGCGATCGCCGATCTCGCGTACGTCTCCCTCACCTTGTGAACGCGCGACGCATGCGGACTCGTTCTGCGAACGCGCCAGCATGCGCGTGCGAGATCGATCCAGAGATGATGCTGGCCAGTATCCCGACAAGCCAGACCGCGCTTCGCGGAACTGGCGGGAGCGACGGGGCTCGAACCCGCGACCTCCGGCGTGACAGGCCGGCGCTCTAACCAACTGAGCTACGCCCCCAGCAATCTGGGACCGCCCATTTCCCGGGATCACCCGATTTGGGCTGAACCCTCGGAAAAACCCGCATTTTCGGGCCGCCGCGAGGGTCGGCCGTGAGATACGACCCGGCCCTCGCGAAGTCAAGCGCGCGCCACTGACCGCGATTCGCCGCATTTATCGGGCATTTCTTGCACCCGCAACCACAGAAATCCTTGTCACATGCGGATTTCCCCGTGGTCAAAGGCGGCGAGAATCATATATGCCGCGATTCTACCGGGCGGTCTGGCCCGGAATCAGAGGAGTTTTACGTCCATGGCAGCAGCCACCAAACCCGCACCGACCGTCACGCTCAAGCACCTCGCCGCCGCGATCGCGGGCGAGCACGAGATGGCCAAGAAGCAGTCCGAAGCGATCCTCGGCGATCTCGTCGGCCTGATGGTCAAGCACCTGAAGAAGGGCGACCGCATTCGCATCGGTGGTCTCGGCATTCTCCAGGTGCGCAAGCGCGCCGCCCGCATGGGCCGCAATCCGGCCACCGGCGAGCCGATCAAGATCAAGGCCTCGAAGAAGGTGGCCTTCCGCGCCGCCAAGGAGCTGAAGGAAGCGATCTGATCGGGCGGCGCGGTCCTCCGAACGCGTGACGCGGCTCGGAGATGATCGTGCGCAGGATATGGATCGGATGGCTGCCATGGATCGCTCGCGGCGGCGGGCGGTCCGGCATCCGTCACTGGGGTCGCTGCGGATCGATCGACGGACGTCTCGATCGCAGGAGCGGCTGGGGGTGAACGGGGCCTGATGCACCGGCACGCGGTGCGTCGAGCTGGGGCCATTCAGTTGCATGACCTCGGCGCCGTCGCTCCGGCGCGGCGCGAGGTTTTGCTCTCCGGGCGCGCCATCAGGCGACCGGCACGTTTCGAGGCACGCAGCCGCCCGGGCGGACTGCGCTGGAACCTTTTCTTAATCACCCACACGAACATGTGCTCGGCGCGTCCTTGAAGGCGCGCGCTCGAGTGCTATGTTCATACCGTCGACGAGGAGCTCGTCGATCAGAGATAATTCGAGGGGGCCTCGAATGACCATCCACTTCGCGGTCTTCATCGGCCGCTTCCAGCCTCTCCATATCGGCCATCAGCACGTCATCGACACGGCGTTGAAGAACGCCGAGACCGTCATCGTGCTCATCGGATCCGCCGAGGCGTCACGCTCGATCCGCGATCCCTTCACCTTCGAGGAACGCCGGCACCTTATCGAGCAGGTCTACCGGCACGAGGTCGCGACCGGCCGCCTGGTGATCCGCGGCGTCTCCGACCGAACCTACAATGACGACGCCTGGGTCGCCGACGTGCAGCGCACCGTCAACGAGACCGTGCTCTCGCTCGGCAACAAGGGCGGCCCGATCCTGCACGGCACCAAGGACTTCCGCATCGCGCTCGCGGGCTACAAGAAGGACGGCACCGGCTATTACCTGAAGAAGTTTCCGGACTGGGACGCGATCGACGTGCCGTCGCAATACGGCACCTTCAACGCGAGCGATATCCGCGCCGACCACTTCCGCCGCGCGCCGCTGCTGCCGCACGACACCTGCCATCCGGCGGTGGTCGAGTGGCTGAAGGAATTTCGCCTCACGCCCGACTTCGCCAACCTGGTCGACGAGCGCGAGTTCATCGACAGCTACAAGGCCTCCTGGAAGGCCGCGCCCTACCCGCCGACATTCGTCACGGTCGACTCCGTCGTCGTGCAGAGCGGTCACGTGCTGCTGGTGCGCCGCGGGCAGCAGCCCGGCAAGGGGCTGCTCGCGATCCCGGGCGGCTATGTGAACCAGGGCGAGACCCTGCGCGCCGCGGCGGTGCGCGAGCTGCGTGAGGAGACCAACATCTCGGACGCCAATGTCGCGAAGGGCAAGAAGCTCGACTCGATCCCGCCCGCGATCCTCGACTCCTTCATCGACGAGTCCGCGACCCGCGTGTTCGACGCGCCGCACCGCTCGCTGCGCGGCCGCGTCATCACCCACGCCTTCCTGTTCCGCTGTCCCGACCGCCGCACGCTCTACCGGGTGAAAGGCGGCGACGACGCCGCCGCGGCGGCCTGGTATCGCCTCGGCGACCTGACGCCCGAGCAATTCTTCGAGGACCACTGGGCCATTCTCGAGGAGATGATCGGGCTGTGATCCCTCCCGGCTGAACCCGGGCGTCGATCACACGACTAACGATTGAGATTCTCGCCCGAGGGGTTCGGGCGAGCCAACGCGCAGAGGAGCTCTGCCATGACCGCCAACCTGATCCTCAAGACCGACAGCTACAAGTATTCGCACGCCTGGCAGTATCCGCCCGGCACGACCGAAGTCTCGGCCTATATCGAGTCCCGCAAGGGCGGGCGCTTCGACGAGGTCACCTTCTTCGGCCTGCAGATGTTCCTGAAGGACGTGCTCGCGAACCGCATCACGCTCGCGGACATCGACGAGGCCGAGCCCTTCATCAAGGCGCACGGCCTGCCCTTCAACCGCGCCGGCTGGGAGATCATCGCGCGCGAGCACGGCGGCGCGCTGCCGCTCGCGATCGAGGCGCTGCCCGAAGGTCTCACCGTGCCGGCCGGCACCCCGCTGGTCCAGATCCGCAATACCGATCCGCGCCTGCCCTGGCTCACCACCTTCGTCGAGACCATGCTGCTGCGCGCCGTCTGGTATCCCTCGACAGTCGCCAGTCGGTCGCGCGAGGCGAAGAAGCTGATCTACGCAGGCCTCGTCCGCTCCAGCGATGACCCCGACGGCCAGATCCCGTTCAAGCTGCACGACTTCGGCGCCCGCGGCACCACCTCAGGCGAGCAGGCCGGCCTCGGCGGCGCCGCGCATCTCGTCAACTTCATGGGCACCGACACGGTCGAAGGCCTGCTCTACGCGCGCCGCTTCTACGGCGCCGAGATGGCGGGGTTTTCGATTCCCGCGGCCGAGCACTCGACCATCACGGCCTGGGGGCGCGAGCGCGAGATGGACGCCTACCGCAACATGCTTAACCAGTTCGGCGGCGCGCAGAAGCTCGTGGCCGTGGTCTCCGACAGCTACGACCTCAAGCGCGCAGTCTCCAACCTCTGGGGCGGCGCGCTGAAGGAGGACGTGCTGCGCATGGGCGGCACCTTGGTGGTACGCCCCGATTCCGGCGATCCGGTCGAGACGCCGGTCTGGGTGTTGCGCGAGCTCGCCCGCACCTATGGCGCGACCCGCAACCACAAGGGCTACTTCGTGCTGCCGCCGGCGATCCGCGTGATCCAGGGCGACGGCATGACGCTCGAGACCATCGGCAAGCTGGTCGAGCGTGTGCTCGACGCGCGCTTCGCGATCGACAACATCGCGTTCGGCATGGGCGCCGGCCTGTTGCAGAAGCTCGACCGCGACACGCTGCGCTTCGCCATGAAGGCGAACGAGATCGTCATTGACGGCGTGCGTCAGGACGTGAGCAAGGCGCCGGTTACCGACCTCGCCAAGTCCTCGAAGGCGGGGCGCCAGAAGGTGCTGCGCTCCTGCGAGGGCTTCCGCGTCGCGCGCGAGGACGCTTCCCCCGAGCCGGGGCTGCTCGCGCCGGTCTGGCGCAACGGCGAGCTTTTGCGCGACATGAGCTTCGCCGAGGTGCGCGCCAACGCGGCGCTGCCGATTGCGGCCAGCGAGAAGGCCGCGTAACGCCGAGAGCCGCAAACAATGAGGAGCCGGCGCCGCCGGCTCCTCGCGTTCGCAGGCTGCCCACAGTCATACCGGCCCTCAAATCGCATCACTGCGTCGGAACTCCGGTGTATCCCCAAGGTTGACCCCTCCGAGATCCCGACCCACTCTCGCTTCGGCTGCCGAAGGGACGCGGCCGAGGGGATTGGAAAGCTGATGAAGTCTGCCGTCGTGCTCCTTGCGGCGCTCACCGCGCCGTCGGGATACCCACCGACTATGCCCGAGAAGCCGGTCGAGAACCCGATCGAGGTCGTTCGGTTCGGCGAGTGGGGCGCAGCCTGCTTCAAGGACGGACGCGCCTGCAGCGTCGGCAGCAGCGACGGCCCGCTGTTCTTCCAGATCGGCCTCGATCCGGCCAGGCCGCAGCCTGAAACCGCGCTCGCTCTCGACTGGCAGCAGCCCTACACGAGCGCGCAGGTCACCATCGAAGGCAGCGCGGGCTATCGGAAATCGCTGCAGATGACCAGCATGCTGTTCTTCGCCAAAGCCGAGCTTGACCAGATCGCGCACAACAGCACGATCCAGATCACCTTCGCGGCGGCGGACAAGCGGGAAACGATCGCGGTCGAGACCGACGGCCTCATCGAGGCGATCAATCACAGCCTCGCGCATCTCCGACGCACCGGCCATCCCCACCCGTGGGCTCCGTATCAGAGAGCCGCGAAGTAGGTCACTCAGCGCGTCGATGTCGTGATTCCGTCTCGGACTGGTGGGCGGTGACGGGCTCGAACCGCCGACCCTCTCGGTGTAAACGAGATGCTCTACCAACTGAGCTAACCGCCCTGAACCACCCCATACCCCCGGCGGGAGCCGGGAGGCAAGCCGGAGGGTGGCGCACCGCTCTCGCCGATCGTCCCCGCGAAAAGCGGGGACCCAGAGCGCAGACCTCGGTGCGCGCGGCTCTGGATGCCCGCTTGCGCGGGCACGAACGGAGCGTGGCGCTATCGCAGCGCCCTCACCCCTCCGCGTTGACCGCGTCCTTCAGGCCCTTGCCGGCGGTGAATTTCGGGCGCTTGGACGCTTCGATCTTCACCGGTGCGCCGGTGCGCGGGTCGCGGCCTTCACGGGCGGCGCGGGCCGCGACCTTGAAGTTGCCGAAGCCCATGATCTTGACCTCGTCGCCCTGCTTGAGCGTGCGGGCGATCACCTCGAAGGTGGCTTCCACGGCGGCCGCCGCGGCGTTCTTGTCCATCGCGGTCTGTTCGGCCACGGCGGCGATCAGCTCGTTCTTGTTCATCAGCTCTCTCCTTCAGCGCACGCGTCGGATCTCGGACCGAGACCTGCGCAGCTAAGAACGCAAAAGGACGGCGCCTGCTGGCGCCGTCCGATCACGAGGCTCACATGCTCAGTGGGCGATGACGGTCGACTGCTCCTCCTCGACCTGCGGCTCCGGCCGCTCGGCGAGCTTGGCAGCGTCCTTCTCGTCCCACTCGATGGGCTCGGGCTTGCGCGTGAGCGCACGGGCGATCACCTCGTCCATGCGCGTGACCGGGATGATCTCCAGCCCGCTCTTCACGCTGTCCGGAATGTCCGCCAGATCCTTGGCGTTCTCTTCCGGGATGAGCACCGTCTTGATGCCGCCGCGCAGTGCGGCGAGCAGCTTCTCCTTCAGGCCGCCGATCGGCAGCACGCGGCCGCGCAGCGTGATCTCGCCGGTCATCGCCACGTCGCGGCGGACCGGAATGCCGGTCATCACCGAGACGATGGCCGTGACCATCGCGACGCCCGCCGACGGGCCATCCTTCGGCGTCGCGCCTTCCGGCACGTGCACGTGGATGTCGCGCTTGTCGAACTGCGGCGGCTCGATGCCGAAGCCGACCGCGCGCGAGCGCACATAGGACGCTGCCGCCGAGATCGACTCCTTCATCACGTCGCGCAGGTTGCCCGTGACCGTCATCTTGCCGCGGCCCGGCATCATGGCGCCCTCGATGGTGAGCAGCTCGCCGCCCACATCGGTCCACGCCAGACCCGTGACCACGCCGATCTGGTCCTCGGCCTCCACCTCGCCGTAGCGGTACTTCGGCACGCCGAGGAAGTCGCTGATGTTCTCGTCCGTCACCTTCACGGACTTCTTCTTCGACGTCATCAGCTCCTTGACGGCCTTGCGCGCCAGCGTCGAGATCTCGCGCTCGAGGTTACGCACGCCCGCCTCGCGGGTGTAGCGCCGGATCAGCGTCTTGAGCGCGCCGTCGTCGATCGACCACTCCTTCTTGTCGAGGCCGTGCTTGCTGATCGCGTTGGGGATCAAGTGACGCCGCGCGATCTCGCCCTTCTCGTCCTCGGTGTAGCCCGCAATGCGGATGATCTCCATGCGGTCCATCAGGGGCGGCGGGATGTTGAGCGTGTTCGCCGTGGTGATGAACATCACGTTGGAAAGATCGTAGTCGACCTCGAGGTAGTGATCGTTGAACGACTGGTTCTGCTCAGGATCGAGCACCTCGAGCAGGGCCGAGGACGGATCGCCGCGGAAATCGGCGCCCATCTTGTCGACCTCGTCGAGCAGGAACAGCGGGTTCGACGATTTCGCCTTGCGCATCGACTGGATGATCTTGCCCGGCATCGAGCCGATGTAAGTGCGCCGGTGGCCGCGGATCTCGGCCTCGTCACGCACGCCGCCGAGCGAGACGCGCACGAACTCGCGCCCGGTCGCCTTGGCGATCGAGCGGCCGAGCGAGGTCTTGCCGACGCCGGGCGGGCCGACGAGGCACAGGATCGGGCCGGTCAGCTTGTTGGCGCGGCTCTGCACCGCGAGATACTCGACGATGCGCTCCTTGACCTTCTCGAGGCCGTAGTGATCGGCGTCGAGGATCTGCTCGGCGTGAGTGAGATCCTTCTTGACCTTGGTCTTCTTGCCCCACGGGATCGAGAGCAGCCAGGCCAGATAGTTGCGCACGACGGTGGCCTCGGCCGACATCGGCGACATCTGGCGCAGCTTCTTGAGCTCGTGATTGGCCTTCTCGCGGGCCTCCTTCGAGAGCTTGGTCTTCTTGATCTTCTCTTCGATCTCAGCGAGCTCGTCGCGACCGTCCTCGTCGCCGAGCTCCTTCTGGATCGCCTTCATCTGCTCGTTGAGGTAATACTCGCGCTGGGTCTTCTCCATCTGCCGCTTGACGCGCGTGCGGATGCGCTTCTCGACCTGCAGCACCGAGATCTCGCTCTCCATCAGCCCGAGCACCTTCTCGAGCCGGTCGGCGACCGAGGTGGTCTCCAGGATGCCCTGCTTGTCCGGGATCTTGACCGCGAGGTGCGAGGCGACCGTGTCGGCGAGCTTGCCGTAGTCCTCGATCTGCTGCACCACGCCCACGACCTCGGGCGAGACCTTCTTGTTGAGCTTCACATAGCCTTCGAACTCGGTGACGACCGAACGCGCCAGCGCCTCGGCCTCCACGCGCTCGCCGACCGTGTCGGGCAGCATCACGGCGTCCGCCTCGTAGTATTCGACGCGATCGCTGTACTTCACGATCTTGGCGCGCTCCGCGCCCTCGACCAGCACCTTCACGGTGCCGTCGGGCAGCTTGAGCAGCTGCAGCACGCTCGCGAGCGTGCCGACCTGGTAGATGGCGCCCGTCGCCGGATCGTCGTCCGAGGCGTTCTTCTGGGTCGCCAGCAGGATGAAGGTGTCGCTCTTCATGACCTCTTCGAGGGCGCGGATCGACTTCTCGCGTCCGACGAAGAGCGGAACGATCATGTGGGGGAACACCACGATGTCGCGCAGCGGCAGCACCGGATAGGCGCGCGTTTCACCGGGAGCGAGCGAGGGACGTGGCTTTGAGGTTGTCATGTCTTGAGTCCTTGTTGTTGTGCCCCTCCGCCACGATCCGCCGATGCGCAACCGCAATGGAGTGCTAAGGAGCAGGCAGGGCTGAAGAGAGTGCGACGTGAGCCCCCAACGCGCTCACGAATCCCTGCCCGGAATCGAGGACGTTGCCGTCCGGCGATATAGGTGGCCCCGGCTCCCGGGGGTGTCAAGTTAAGGTGCCGAAATGGGTGAAAATCCGTCAAGTTCGCGCCTGATCTGGGCGCGAACCGTGACTTTCGTCGGATTTTCAGCCGAAACGCAGCAATTCGACTCAGGAGCTGGGGGATCTCAAGCGCTGGTGGCGCCCGCATCCCCGGCCCGATCTGCGTAGATGTACAGAGGTCGCGCGGTACCTTCGACCACCTCTTTGGAGATGACCACTTCTTCCACGCCCTCGAGGCTCGGCAGGTCGAACATGGTGTCGAGCAGGATGCCCTCCATGATCGAGCGCAGGCCGCGCGCGCCGGTCTTGCGCTCGATGGCCTTCTTGGCGATGGCCGAGAGCGCCTCGTCGGCGAGCGTGAGGTCGATGTTCTCCATCTCGAACAGGCGCTGATACTGCTTCACCAGCGCGTTCTTCGGCTCCTGCAGGATGCGCTTGAGCGCCGGCTCGTCGAGATCCTCGAGCGTGGCGACCACCGGCAGGCGGCCGACGAATTCCGGGATCAGGCCGTACTTGAGCAGATCCTCGGGCTCCACCTCGCGGAAGATCTCGCCCGCGCGCCGATCCTCGGGCGCCCGAACATTGGCGCTGAAGCCGATCGACGTCGACCGGCCGCGCGCCGAGATGATCTTCTCGAGACCCGCGAAAGCGCCGCCGCACACGAACAGGATGTTCGTGGTGTCGACCTGCAGGAACTCCTGCTGCGGATGCTTGCGGCCGCCCTGCGGCGGGACGCTCGCGATCGTGCCTTCCATGATCTTGAGCAGGGCCTGCTGGACGCCCTCGCCCGACACGTCGCGGGTGATCGAAGGGTTGTCCGACTTGCGGCTGATCTTGTCGATCTCGTCGATATAGACGATGCCGCGCTGCGCGCGCTCGACATTGTAGTCGGCGGCCTGCAGCAGCTTGAGAATGATGTTCTCGACGTCCTCGCCGACATAGCCGGCTTCGGTCAGCGTCGTCGCATCCGCCATCGTGAACGGCACGTCGAGGATGCGGGCGAGCGTCTGCGCGAGCAGCGTCTTGCCCGAACCGGTCGGCCCGATCAGCAGGATGTTCGACTTCGCGAGCTCGACGTCGTTGTGCTTGGACTGGTGGTTGAGCCGCTTGTAGTGATTGTGCACCGCGACCGAGAGCACCTTCTTGGCGTGGCCCTGCCCGATCACGTAGTCGTCGAGAACCTTGCGGATCTCCTTCGGGGTCGGGATGCCGTCGCGCGACTTCACCAGCGAGGACTTGTTCTCCTCGCGGATGATGTCCATGCAGAGCTCGACGCACTCGTCGCAGATGAAGACAGTCGGTCCGGCGATGAGCTTGCGCACCTCGTGCTGGCTCTTGCCGCAGAACGAGCAGTAAAGCGTGTTCTTCGATTCGCTGCCGCCGACCTTGCTCATTCCTGTCTCCGTCGATTGTGCGCGCACATCGTGCGTCGCCAATCTGTCATCTAGTGTAGAAGTCCGCGCCCTAACATTCCGTAGCCCTGCGGACTTAAACCCTGCCCATTTCCCCGACGGCCGGCCCCGCCATGCCCGCTAGCGAAGCATGGTAGGGGTTCGACAATCAAGAATTCATTAACGATGAATTCCTCGACCGTCCGGGCCTTTGCGGACCCCAGCGCGCTCCGCCGAGCGACGCCACACATAAGTTACGGGCCCGATTGAGGCGGAGACGTGACCGCCCCCCTTCCCCATACGCGAATCAGCGGATGGGACGATACCGCAGCCCGCGGTGTTGCACCCACACAACGCGCCGGGAACTCGGCGGTTGCCTCACGCCTTGTCGGCGCCCTCATCGACCATGCGCTTGTCGATGACCTTGTCGACCAGGCCGAAATCCTTCGCCATCTCGGACGTCATGAAGGTGTCGCGCTCGAGCGCGTCCTCGATCTTCTTCAGCGGCTGCCCGGTGTGACGCACATAGATGTCGTTGAGCCGCTTCTTGAGGTTCAGGATCTCCTGCGCGTGCAGCATGATGTCGGTGGCCTGACCCTGGAAGCCGCCCGAAGGCTGGTGCACCATGATTCGCGCGTTCGGCAGCGCGAAGCGCAAATCTTTGTGACCCGCGGTCAGCAGCAGCGAGCCCATCGAGGCCGCCTGGCCGGTGCAGAGCGTCGATACCGCCGGCCGGATGAACTGCATCGTGTCGTAGATCGAGAGACCCGACGTAACCACGCCGCCCGGCGAGTTGATGTACATCGAGATCTCTTTCTTCGGGTTCTCGGCCTCCAGGAACAGGAGCTGCGCCACCACCAGTGTCGACATCCCGTCCTCGATCGGACCCGTGATGAAGATGATGCGCTCCTTGAGCAGGCGCGAATAGATGTCGTAAGCGCGCTCGCCCCGGTTGGTCTGCTCGACCACCATGGGAACGAGGTAGTTCATGTAGGTATCGACCGGATCGCGCATGGTGTTCCTCAGCGGCCTGCCTCAGGCCTTTCGATGCCGCCATGCTGCTCGAGCACGGCGACACATTTCATGATGCACGCGTCACAGATATGTCCCGATGCGCCCGCGACAAGACGTGCGACCTCATCGGCCGTGCGGCGGCAGAACGAGCAGCGAAGAGTCGGCCTGAACAGGCCAAGAAAGCCCTCACCCCTCGACATGACCCATATTCCACGATTCGCGGCCTTGTCGCAGGGTTACCCACCCCGCGTCAGGCCGCGCGGTTCTCCTCGTCGTCCTTGTAGAGCTCCTCGCGCGAGACCTTCTTCTCGTTCACCTTCACGAGTTCGCACAGGAAGTCGATGACCTTGTCCTCGAAGATCGGCGCGCGCAAGCTCGCGAGCGCCTGCGGGCTGTTGCGGTAGAACTCCCAGACCTGCTGCTCCTGGCCCGGGAACTGGCGCGCCCGCTCGACCACGGCGCGGGTGACCTCGTCGTCCGTCACCTTGATATTGTTCTTCTCGCCGATCTCCGCAATCACGAGACCGAGCCGCACGCGGCGCTCGGCGATCTTGCGGTAGTCCGCGCGCACATCCTCTTCCTTCGCGCCTTCGTCCGCGAAGGTCTTGCCCTGCGCCTTGAGATCGTCCTCGACGGTCTTCCAGACGTTGTTGAACTCCTCCTCGAGGAGCGTCGGCGGCAGGTCGAACTTGTGCCGCTCGTCGAGCGCGTCGAGCAGCGCGCGCTTGAGCTTCTGCCGGCTCGCATTGGCGTGCTCGCGCGACACGCGGTCGCGGATCGCGTCTTTCAGCTTCGCGAGCGACTCGAGGCCGAGCTGCTTGGCGAACTCGTCGTTGAGCTCGACCTTGCCGGGCGCGTCGATCGACTTCGCGGTGGTCTCGAAGGTCGCCTCCTTGCCGGCCAGGCTGGCCTGCATGTAGCCCTCGGGGAAGGTCGCCTTGATGGTGCGGGTCTCGCCCACCTTGATGCCGATGAGCTGGTCCTCGAAGCCCGGAATGAAGGTGTTCGAGCCGATCTCGACGCCGACGTCCTCGCCGGTGCCGCCTTCGAACGGCGTCCCGTCGATGCTGCCGACGAACGAGACCATGACCTTGTCGCCCTTCTCGGCCGCGGCGCCTTCGCCCTTGGCCGTGAACGGACGGTTCTGCTCCGCGATCTTGCCGAGCGCCTCGTCGACCTCGGCCTCGCTCACGTCCGTCGAGAGCTTGTCGATCTCGATGCCTTTGAAGTCCGCGAGCGTGATCTTGGGCAGGATCTCCATGGAGACCGAATAGGCGAGATCCGCCTTGCCCTCGACCATGGCCTTCACCTCGCCCTCGTCGGTGGGCAGGTTGACCTTCGGCTCCATGGCGAGGCGGAAGCCGTTGTCGGTGACGATCTGCGCATTCGTGTCGCGCACGGCTTGCTCGATCGCCTCGGCCATCACGGAACGGCCATAGACGCGCTTCAAATGCGCGACCGGCACCTTGCCGGGACGGAAGCCGTTGATGCGGACCTTGTCCTTGAGATCCTCGAGACGCTCGTTGACCTTGGCGTCGAGCTCATTGAGCGGCACCACCACGCGGTATTCGCGCTTCAGTCCGTCGGCGAGTGTTTCCGTTACCTGCATGGTCGAATCTTCGCTTGTCTCTTTAAAATGACGTCGGCCGTCGGGTGCTGCGGAGGGAGCGGCCCGGAGCCGCGTGGTGCGGGCGGAGGGCCTCGAACCCCCACGACTTTCGTCACGGGAACCTAAATCCCGCGCGTCTACCAATTCCGCCACGCCCGCAGCGGGCATCGCGCAGACACCCGGTCGGGCGGCGCGGCTTATAGCACGCCGGAAACAGTCCGCAGCAAAAAAATGGCCCCTGCGGCAGGCCTGCGCAAGCGTCGAATTGTCCCTCAAATGCGGGACTTGCGGGACGCCGCTTGCAAATGGGGCGCCGGCGTCCAAGGTGGGGAAGCGCACCCCTGGACCCGTCGGAACACCCCATGACTGAATTCATCCCGCTGTCCCGCCGGCGCCTCCTTGCCGGCACCGGCTTGGCGATTGCCGGCGCCGTGCTGCCAATCCGGGTACGGGCGCAGGGGAGCGATGGCTTCCAGGTGCTTCGCGCACGGCCCGGCGAGGCGCGCCTGCGCGGCGCCGATCAGCCGCCGACCCCGGTTTGGGGCTACGAGGGCCAGGCGCCCGGCCCGGTGCTGCGCGTGAAGCGCGGCGCCGAGCTGAAGGTGCGGCTGGTCAACGAATTGCCCGAGGAGACCGTGATCCACTGGCACGGGCTGCGGCTGCCCAATGCGATGGATGGCGTACCGCACCTGACCCAACACCCGGTCGCGCCGGGCCAGAGCTTCGATTACCGCTTCGTCGCGCAGGACGCCGGCACCTACTGGTATCATTCGCACCGCTTCTCCTCGGAGCAGCAGGACCGCGGCCTCTATGGCGGCCTCATCGTCGAGGAGGCCGAGCCGGTCGATGTCGACCGCGACCTTCTCGTTATTCTCGACGACTGGCGCCTCACGGCCGAAGGCGCCAATGACGAGGCGAGCTTCCGCTCGTTCCATGACGCGGCCCATGCGGGCCGCCTCGGCCGCCACTTCACGGTCAATGGCGCGCCGAACCTCGACGTCCCGGTGAAGGCCAATGAGCGCATCCGGCTGCGCCTCGTGAACGCCGCCAATGCCCGTGTGATGCCGATCCGGATCGACCGCCACACGGTGCGCGTCATGGCGATCGACGGCCAACCCGCCGAGCCATTTCTCGCGCGCGAGGGCCGCGTGACGCTCGGCCCCGGGAACCGCACCGATCTCTTCGTCGATATGACGCTGGAGCCTGGCGCGAGCGCGCCGCTGATCCTCGAAGACGTGCGCGCCGAAGTTCCGCTGGTGCGGCTCGTCTATGCCGAGGGCGCGCCCGCGCGACCCGCGCCGCGCGATGAGCCGAAGCCCCTGCCCGCCAATCCGCTGCCGCAGCGCATGAACTTCACGGGCGCCTTGCGCGTGGACATGCCGCTCGAAGGCGGCGCCATGAGCCAGATGATGATGCGCCGCGCCGAGGTGCCGGGCCACGGCATCGATCCGGCGGCCCGCGTCTGGACCATGGCCGGCAAGGCGTCGTCCGGCCACGACGGCCCGCCCCTGTTCTCGGTCAAGCGCGGCCGCACGGTCGTGATCGCCATGCCGAACCGCACCATGTTCCCGCACGCCATGCACCTGCATGGCCACCATTTCCGCCTGCTCGACAATCTCGACGACGGCTGGAAGCCGTTCTGGCTCGACACTGTGGTGATCGACCGTCAGCAGACCGCCCGCATTGCCTTCGTCGCGGACAATCCCGGCAAGTGGATGCTCCACTGCCACATGCTGGAGCACCAGGAGACCGGCATGGCCGCGTGGTTCGAGGTGACGTAAGGGAGCTTGCCGGACTCAGATTCTCAGCGAGCGTCCGCAAGCGACTCGAAAAGCTCGCGATAGATGCGCGGCAGCATCTCCGACAGATCTTCCGCGATGAGCCCCGGCCCGAACGCCGCCGCGGCTGCCCCATGCAGCCAGGCCGCGGCGCACGCCGCTTCGAAGCCCGGCATGCCCTGGGCAAGCAGTCCGGCGATCATTCCCGCGAGCACATCGCCCGCGCCGGCGGTTGCGAGCCACGGCGGCGCGTTCTCATTGATCGCGGCGCGGCCGTCGGGCGCCGCGATCACGGTATCGGGCCCCTTCAGCAGGACCACGGCCGCCAGGTGCTGCGCAGCCGCCCGCGCGCCGTCGAGTTTTGATTTCACATCAAGTGTTTGTCCAATGTTCTTGAATAGGCGACTGAACTCGCCCTGATGCGGCGTCAGCACCGTGGCGTGCTTCGTGCGCACCGCCAGCGCAGCCGTAAGTTCCGCCGGGTTGTCCGCGAAGCTCGTCAGTGCGTCTGCGTCGAGCACCACGCCACGCTCGCCCGCGAGCGCCGCTTTCACCTGCTCGCGCATCGGCGCGCCGACTCCG
>JAEYAU010000282.1 GCA_023404705.1 Pseudomonadota bacterium | reverse complement strand
GCGCGCCGCTGCTCGCACGGCGGCTCGGCAGCTGGGGCGCGCGCACTTGCGTGGTGCCGGACGAGCGCGTGGCGCTGGCGGTGCTGCCGGAGCGCAAATGGGACGCCGTCATCGTGGATCGCGCTGTCGGGGTTGAGGCCGCGCGGATGTTGGCGCAAGCAACGCCGCGGCGCATCGTGCTGATCACGCCCAGCGAGCGGCACGAGCTCGATGGACTGCGCGAAGCGGGCTTCACGGGCTATCTGGTGAAGCCGGTGCGCGCGGCGTCGCTCGCGGCGCGCTTCTCGGATGCCGCGGACCACTTCGCGCGCGACGACATCGAGCAGGAGAGTGCGGAGGAGTCGCGCGGTCCGAAAGGCCTCTCGATCCTGATCGCCGAGGACAACGACATCAACGCGTTGCTGGCGCGCGCGCTGCTGGTGCGGCTCGGTCATCAGCCGACCGTGACGCAGAACGGCGCAGCCGCAGTCGAGTCCTGGCTCGCGGCCGCCAGCGCCGGCACGCCCTACGCGATGGTGCTGATGGACGTGCACATGCCGGGCGTCGATGGGCTCGAGGCAACGCGGCGGATCCGCGCCCTGGAAGACGAGCGCGGCGGTCACACCCCGATCATTGCGCTCACCGCGAATGCTTTCGGCGAGGATCGCGAGGCGTGCCTTGCGGCCGGCATGGACGGCTTCCTGGTGAAGCCGCTCGACCGAGAGAAGCTCGCCGAGGCGCTGGCCACCGGCGGGCGCTCGGCCTCGCTAGCGGCCTGATTCATCCTTAATCGTGCAATTCTTCGCGGCCGCGCCGTTGCCGGCGCTTGTCACAAATCTGTACCCGCCTCATGCTGTAAGGCATTGCGCGGCCCGCACCGATTCGGCGCGGCGCCTCGGGGGAGAGTCGAGATGCTGAGCCCTGCGCGTCGGATGTCGCCACGGCGACTGATCGACCGCTTCCGTCTGCCGGTCGATGGCCAACTCCTTCCGGTGCTGCGTGCTTATGGCGGGCTCCGACCCGCCGAAGCCTGGTTCGACCGCGGCCACGACACGCTCGGCCGGCTCGGCTCGCTGGAAGTGCGGCTCGCGCACAAGGCCGCCGAAGTGCGCAGCGCGCAGAAGCTCCGTTACGAGGTGTTCTACCGGGAGATGTCGGCGGTCGCCGATGTCGCGACGCTGGTGGCGCGACGCGACGTCGATGCCTTCGATGCGATCTGCGACCATCTGCTGGTGATCGATCACGACGCGCCGCGCCACGGCCGGCGCAGGCCCGCGGTGGTCGGCACCTATCGGCTGCTGCGCCAGCACGTCGCGCAGCGCCATCACGGTTTCTACACCGCGAACGAGTTCGAGATCGCGCCGCTGGTGGCGCGGCATTCGGATCTCACCTTCCTCGAGCTCGGACGCTCCTGCGTGCGCGCGCCCTATCGCAACAAGCGCACGGTGGAGCTGCTCTGGCACGGCATCTGGACCTATGTGCTGCGCCATCGCATCGACGTGATGCTCGGCTGCGCGAGCCTCGACGGCACCGATCCCGAGCAGCTCGCGCTGCCGCTCTCGTTCCTGCATCACTTCGCGGCCGCGCCGGAGGCGTGGCAGACCCGCGCGCTGCCGCACCGGCGCATCGAGATGAACCTGATGGCGAAGGACGCGATCGATCCCAAAGCCGCGCTACGCGCGCTGGCCCCTTTGATCAAGGGCTATCTGCGGCTCGGGGCGAGCATCGGCGATGGCGCCGTCATCGACCGCCAGTTCGGCACCACCGACGTACTGATCGTTTTGCCGGTCTCGGCCATCAACACGCGCTACATCGAGCACTTCGGCGCCGACGCGACGCGTCACGCGGCGTAACCGTAGGGCGCATTAGCCGCGCAGCGGCGTAATGCGCCGGCTGAATCTCAATCGATGGATGCGTCGGTTGAACGTCCGTGGCGCAATACGCGCTTCGCGCTATTGCGCCCTACGAAGATTACAACTTCCGCAGCGCCACTTCCTGCACCTGGTGGCTCGCGCTCTTCTTCAGGATGAGGTCGGCGCGCTGGCGCGTGGGGAGGATGTTCTCGCGCAGGTTCACGAGGTTGATGCGATTCCAGATTGAGGTGGCGATTTCGGTCGCTTCCTTGTCGTTCAGCTTGGCGTAGCGATGGAAGTAGGATTTCGGATCGCTGAACGCGGTGCCGCGCAAGGTGAGGAAGCGCTCGATGTACCAGGCGAGCAGCACGTCCTCGTCGGAATCGAGAAAGACCGAGAAGTCGAAGAAGTCGGAGACGAAGGGGATCGCCTTGCCGTCCTTCGGCAGACGGCCGGCCTGCAGCACGTTGAGGCCTTCGACGATCAGGATGTCGGGGCGGTCGACCTCGATCCAGTGGTTCGGCATCACGTCGTAGACGAGATGCGAGTAGATCGGCGCGCGCACCGGGCGGCGGCCGGCCTTGATGTCGGTGAGGAAGCGTAAGAGCGCCGGCAGGTCGTAGCTCTCGGGAAAGCCCTTCTTCTCCATCAGGCCTTCGCGCTCGAGCACCGCGTTCGGGTAGAGAAAGCCGTCCGTCGTGATGAGATCGACCTGCGGCACGTTGGGCCAGCGCGCCAGCAGCGCTTTCAGCACGCGCGCCGTGGTGGACTTGCCGACCGCGACCGAGCCGGCGACGCCGATGATGTAGGGAAGCTTCGCGTCCTCGTGGCCGAGGAAACGTTGTTGCGCGCGGAACAGGCGCTGGGTGGCGGCTACATACATGGAAAGCAGGCGCGAGAGCGGGAGATAGATCTCCTCGACCTCCGCCATGTCGAGCCGGTCGTGCAGCGAGCGCAGCGCCTGGATCTCGGCGGGCGTCAGCGTCATCGGCGTGTCGGCGCGCAGCGCGGCCCAGTCGGCGCGGGAGTAGATGTTGTAGGGCGAGAGCCCGTCGTCGACACGCTGTTCCATCAACACGCCCCTCACGCGGCCCGCCGGCTAAACCGGCTTGCGCGCGGCCTTCTCCTCGAGTCCCGACTGGCTGACCCGCCCCGCCAATGCGGTCTCCACCTCGGCGAGCCGGACGCCCCTGGCCTCGAGCAGCACGATGAGATGGTAGAGCAGATCGGCCGCCTCCCCGATCAACCTCTCGCGATCCTCGACCACGGCCGCGAGTGCGGTCTCGACCGCCTCCTCGCCGAGCTTCTTGGCGCAATGGGCCACGCCCTTGTCGAGCAGCTTGCGCGTGTAGGAGGTCTCGGCCGTGGCCTTGGCGCGCTCCTGAACGCGGGCCTCGAGGTCGTGGAGGGTGAACGTGCTCATGTCTTTGGCGGTCAGTCGTTACCGGGCCGGCGACCTTCCGCCGGAACTCATGCTTCCGCCATAGCATCTCCGGGGCGCGGCCGGGAGAACTTTCAGGGATCGAGGCGCATGGGAAGACCAGCTTTCGCCATATGCTGCTTGGCCTGCCGGATCGTGAACTCGCCGAAATGGAAGATCGAGGCGGCGAGCACCGCGGTGGCGTGGCCGTCACGGATGCCATCCACCAGGTGGTCGAGAGTGCCGACGCCGCCGGAGGCAATGACGGGCACCGGCACGGCATCCGCCACCGCGCGGGTGAGCGCGATGTCGAAGCCCTGCTTGGTGCCGTCGCGGTCCATGGAGGTGAGCAGGATCTCGCCGGCGCCGAGACGCACCACCTCGCGCGCATAATCGACCGCGTCGAGGCCAGTCCGGTTGCGGCCGCCATGGGTGAAGATCTCCCAGCGGTCCGGCTCGCCGGCAGCGGACACTTTCTTCGCGTCGATCGCGACCACGATGCACTGGTCGCCGAACTTCTCGGCCGCCTCTTTCACGAACTGCCGGTTGTTCACGGCCGCCGTGTTGATCGAGACCTTGTCGGCGCCCGAGCGCAGCAGGCGGCGGATGTCCTCGACGGTGCGCACGCCGCCGCCGACCGTAAGCGGCATGAAGCACGCTTCCGCGGTGCGCGCCACCACGTCGAAGATGGTGGCGCGGTTCTCGTGGCTCGCCGTGATGTCGAGGAAGCAGAGCTCGTCGGCGCCCGCCGCGTCATAGGCGATCGCGGCTTCGACCGGATCGCCCGCATCGACCAAATTGACGAACTGCACGCCCTTGACGACGCGGCCGTCCTTGACGTCGAGACACGGAATGACGCGAGCCTTGAACATCTTGATTACGCTTACTTACGCGGCGCGGTGAGTGCGGATGAGAGCCAGGGCCTCGGCGGGATCGAGCCGCCCATCATAGAGCGCGCGGCCCGTGATGGCGCCAGCCAATTTGTGCGCGCGAGGCGCGAGCAGCGCGCGCACGTCGTCGAGCGATGCGAGGCCACCGGAGGCGATGACCGGGATCGAGACCGCGTCGGCGAGCGCGATGGTGGCGTCGAGATTGAGGCCTTTGAGCAGGCCGTCGCGCGCGATGTCCGTATAGATGATCGCAGCGACGCCCGCGTCCTCGAAGCGGCGCGCGATGTCGAGCGCCGAGAGCTCCGACACCTCGGCCCAGCCTTCGACCGCGACCTTGCCATCGCGCGCATCGAGACCGACCGCGATGCGGCCCGGGAAGCGCTTCGCGGCCGTCTTCACGAAAGCCGGATCGCGCACTGCCGCCGTGCCGATGATGACGCGCGTGATGCCCTTGGTGAGCCAGCCTTCGACGGTCGCCATGTCGCGAATGCCGCCGCCGAGCTGCACCGGAATCGAGATCGTCTCGAGGATGCGGTCCACCGCATCGGCGTTCATGGGCTTGCCCGCGAAGGCGCCGTCGAGATCGACCATGTGCAGATAGGCGAAGCCCTGCTGCTCGAAACTTTGCGCCTGCCTGGCGGGATCGTGATTGAACACGGTCGCGCGCGCCATGTCGCCCTGCTCCAGGCGCACCGCGAGACCTTCCTTGAGATCGATGGCCGGAAAGAGGATCACGGCTTCCACTTCAGGAAGTTGGCGATCAGCGCCAGTCCGAGCTTCTGGCTCTTCTCCGGATGGAATTGCGTGCCCGCATAGGTGTCGCGCGCGACGATGGCGGTGACGGGCCCGCCGTAATCGGCTTCGGCCACGAGGCAATCGCGCTCCGACGTGTGCAGGTGGAACGAGTGCACGAAATAGGCGTGCAGGCCCTGCGGGCCGAGCGGGATGCCGTCAAGCAGCGGATGATGACGCACCTCGTTGAGCGTGTTCCAGCCCATGTGCGGGATCTTCAGGTTCGGATCCTTCGGCTCGATCTTGTCGACCTCGCCCGGGATCCAGCCGAGCCCGTCCACGACCTCGTACTCGCGGCCGCGCTCCGCCATGAGCTGCGCGCCGACGCAAATGCCGAGGAACGGCCGGCCCTTGCGCCGCACGCTTTCCTCCAGCGCCTCGACCATGCCGGAGACCGCGTCGAGGCCGCGGCGGCAATCCGCGAAGGCGCCGACGCCGGGCAGCACGATGCGATCGGCGCGGCGCACCGCGTCGGGATCACTCGTCACGACGATCGGCTGATCGTGACCCGACTCGCGCGCCGCCCGCTCGAACGCCTTGGCGGCCGAGTGCAGGTTGCCGGAGCCGTAGTCGACGATCGCCACCGTCATGGACGGCCACCCGGTTGCGGGAAGAGGCCGACAACATCGTTCGTCGGGTTGGGGCGCGGCGGCAGCGGTGCAGGCCCGATGGGCACGTTCGATGCGGTTGGTGCCGCAGGCTCCGCGCGCGCCGCCCAGCTGTCGAAGAAGCGCCGCTCGGCCGTCTCGCGGTCATCGCCGATGACGATGCCGAGATTGCGATAGCCGCGCCGCGCCAGTTTCCAGCGGCGCAGGCTCGACGCCTCCATGCCGACGAAGAGCTGCACCAGCAATGCGCTCAACAGGCCGAAGCCTTCGCCGCCGCCGAAGCGTTTCAGCCCGACGAACAGTCCTGTGACAATGATGATGAGGAACACGAGCTCGAGCCACAGGCGATGGCGCAGCATCCAGAACGGCGCGAACAGGAACGCGGTCCAGTGGAAGCCGTCACGCACGAAGACGAACCGACTCGTGTGCGCCAGCGAATCGCTCGAGCGCCGCGGCGGTTCGTGAACCGAGTAGACCGGCATTGCTTTCCTTCCAATCAGCCGCCCAATTGCCCCTTGGTGGAGGGAATCTCGCCGGCGTTGCGCGGGTCGATCGCCACCGCGATCCTCAGTGCGCGCGCGAGGCCCTTGAAGCAAGACTCGGCAATGTGGTGGTTGTTTGAACCATAGAGCGTCTCGACGTGCAGTGTCACGCCGGCATTCACCGCGAAGGCCTGGAACCACTCCTGCACGAGCTCGGTGTCGAATGCACCGACCTTGTCGCGCGAGAACTCGGCCTTGAACACGAGAAACGGGCGGCCCGAGATGTCGATCGCGACGCGGGTGAGCGCCTCGTCCATGGGCATGTGCACGTCCGCATAGCGGGTGATGCCCTTCATGTCGCCCAACGCCTTGCGCACCGCCTGGCCGAACGCGATGCCGACGTCCTCGGTGGTGTGGTGATGGTCGATATGCAGGTCGCCCTTGGCCTGGACCTTGAGATCGATGCGCGAATGGCGCGCCAGCAGGTCGAGCATGTGGTCGAAGAAGCCGATGCCGGTCTCGATCGACGCCGCACCGCTGCCGTCGAGGTCGACCGCGACCTCAACGTCGGTCTCTTTCGTGGTCCGCTTGACCGAAGCCTTGCGCATGGATGGCCTTGTCCGAAGGGTCTGAAACGGCCGCGGTTGTAGCAGGGGCGGCTCGCGTCCGCCACTCTCGGCGCGAAACCGGCGATTTCCGCGTCTTTCCTGGCGATTTGCATCCGCGGCACGTCATGCCTACATGGCGGCGGAGCACGCGGATCCATTCATGCAACCCACGCACGCCGATCCCTGGCACGGCACCACCATCCTGACGGTCCGGAAGGGCGGAATCGTCGCCATCGGCGGCGACGGGCAGGTGTCGATCGGCCAGACCATCGTCAAATCCAATGCCCGCAAGGTGCGCCGGCTCGCCAAGGGCGACGTGATCGGCGGCTTCGCGGGGGCGACGGCCGACGCCTTCACGCTGTTCGAGCGGCTCGAATCCAAGCTCGAGCAGTATCCCGGCCAGCTCATGCGCGCCGCCGTCGAGCTCGCCAAGGACTGGCGCACCGACCGCTACCTGCGCCGGTTGGAAGCCATGATGATCGTCGCCGACAAGGACATCTCGCTGGTGCTCACCGGCACGGGCGACGTGCTCGAGCCCGAGTCCGGCGTGATGGGCATCGGCTCGGGCGGCAACTATGCGCTCGCGGCCGCGCGCGCGCTCGCGGATTCCGAACATGACGCCGAGAGCATCGTGCGCCGCTCGCTCGACATCGCGGCCGATATCTGCGTCTACACCAACCGCAACGTGACGATCGAGACCCTGAAGGCCTGAGCCGTCGCGACCCGACAAGGAACAGATGACCGACTTCTCGCCCCGCGAAATCGTCTCCGAGCTCGACCGCTACATCATCGGGCAGAACGACGCCAAGCGCGCGGTCGCGATCGCGCTGCGCAACCGCTGGCGGCGACTGCAGCTCGACGAGCGGCTGCGCGAGGAGGTGCTGCCGAAGAATATTCTGATGATCGGGCCGACCGGCGTCGGCAAGACCGAGATCTCGCGCCGGCTCGCCAAGCTCGCGGCCGCGCCCTTCATCAAGGTGGAGGCGACGAAATTCACCGAGGTCGGCTATGTCGGCCGCGACGTGGAGCAGATCGTGCGCGACCTGGTCGAGGTCGCGATCACGCAGGTGCGCGAGAAGAAGCGCAAGGACGTGAGCGCGCGCGCGCATCTCGTGGCCGAGGAGCGCGTCGTCAACGCGCTGGTGGGCGAGACCGCGAGCGCGGCCACCAAGGAGGCGTTCCGCCGCAAGCTGCGCGCCAACGAGCTCGACGACAAGGAGATCGAGATCGAGGTGCAGCAGTCGGGCGCTTCCTTCCCGATGTTCGAGATTCCCGGCATGCCGGGCGCGCAAATGGGCGCGATCTCGATCGGCGACATGTTCGGCAAGGCGTTCGGCGGGCGCACCAAGACGCGCCGCGTCACCGTGAAGGAATCCTACGAGATCCTGATCAACGAGGAATCCGATAAGCTGCTTGACCAGGAGCAGCTGGTGCAGGACGCGATCACGACCGTGGAGCAGAACGGCATCGTGTTCCTGGACGAGATCGACAAGATCACGGCGCGCGACGGCCGCGTCGGCGGCGACGTCTCGCGCGAAGGCGTGCAGCGCGACCTGCTGCCGCTGATCGAAGGCACGACCGTCTCGACCAAGCACGGCGCGGTGAAGACCGACCATATTCTGTTCATCGCCTCGGGCGCGTTCCACGTCTCGAAGCCGTCGGACCTTCTGCCCGAACTGCAGGGCCGCCTGCCGATCCGCGTCGAGCTGCGTCCGCTTACGCGCGACGACTTCCGCCGTATCCTCACCGAGACCGAAGCCTCGCTCATCAAGCAGACCGTGGCGCTGATGGGCACCGAAGGGGTGACGCTCGACTTCACGGACGACGCGATCGATGCGATCGCGGACATCGCCGTGGAGGTGAACGCCAATGTCGAGAACATCGGCGCGCGCCGGCTGCAGACCGTGATGGAGCGCGTGCTCGAGGAGATCTCCTTCGCGGCACCGGACCGCTCGGGCGAAACCATCCGGATCGACGCGGCTTATGTACGCGAGCATATCGGCGATCTCGCCAAGAACGCGGACCTGAGCCGGTTCATTCTGTAACCCGCGCTATCACGCCCCAGAAGTCGAGGACGAGCATGGAGCTGTTGCTGGAAGGCTATCGCCGGTTTCGCGCCGATACCTGGCCGCAGCAGCGAAAGCGCTACCAGGATCTCGCCAAGGGCGGGCAGCAGCCGCCCGTGATGGTGATCGCCTGCTCGGACAGCCGCGTCGATCCCGCGACGATCTTCTCGGCGGTGCCGGGCGAGATCTTCACGGTGCGCAATGTCGCCAATCTGGTGCCGCCGCACGAGACCGGCGCCGGCCTTCACGGCACCAGCGCGGCGCTGGAGTTCGGCGTGCGCGTGCTCAAGGTCGATCACCTCGTGGTGCTCGGCCATGGGCTGTGCGGCGGCGTGCGCGCGCTGCTCGAGGGCCCGCCACCGGACAGCGATTTCGTCGGCAAGTGGATCTCGATCGCCGAGCCGGCGCGTCGCTGCGCGCTGCATCTCGCCGATCCCGACGCGCGCCAGACCGCGTGCGAGCACGAGACCATCCGGCTCTCGCTACGCAACCTGATGACCTTTCCGTGGATCAAGGAAGCGGTCGACAGCGGCCGCCTGACGCTGCACGGCGCCTGGTTCGACATCCACACGGGCACGCTGCTCGAGCTCGGCGAGGATGATCAGTTTCATCCGGTCCCACCTGAGTAGATCGCAAAACTCCGTTCGTCCCCGCGAAAGCGGGGACCCAGAAGGGCTCGGCACCGAGTGCGGCCCCTGGATGCCCGCTTTCGCGGGCACGAACGGAGGATAGGTCTACTTCGCCGTAAAATGCGTCACCGCGCGCGGCGGATGCGCACGTAGAGCGCGCCCTCGCCGCCGTGGCCCATATGGGCGGCCTCGAAGCCGACCACGATCGGGCGCAAGTCGGCGCTCTCCAGCCATAGCGGCACTTGGCGGCGCAGGACGCCGCGCTCGACCGCGGGATCGTCGGTGCGCGCGCCCTTGCCCGTGATGACCAGCACGATGCGCGCGCCGTCGGCTTGCGCACCGCGCAGGAAGCGGCGCAGCGCGGCGTGGGCCTCGTTCTGGCGCATGCCGTGCAGGTCGATGCGCGCGTCGATGGGTTCGCGATCGCGCGCGATGCGCTGGCGCATGCGGCGGTCGAGCGGTGCGAGCGGCGGAGGTTTGACAGGCGGCGGCGCGGGCGAGACCGGGTGCGGATGCGACGCCTTTGCGGGCTTGGCACGCTTCACGGGCTCGGCGGGAGGCTCATCGGCCGGCGCGGGTGGACGACGGCGCAGCGGCGCGACGGAGCGCGTGATGGCATTCCAAAGTGTGTGCTCGTCCGCGGTGAGCCGCCGGGCGCCCTTGCGGCCCTGCGGGCTGCGGCCCTCCGGGCGCGTGCTCATGGCCTGTGCGGAGCGAGGCCGCTCGCTTCGCGGCGCGACTTGCCTTTGCGCGGCGGCTTGGGCGCGGCTTGCGGGCGCGCGGCCGGCTGTGGCGTTGCGGTCGCAGCATCGGTTGGCGCGGGAGCTGCGGCGGTTGCTTCGGCAGGCGTCGCCTTCGCGCTGCCGGACTTGCGCGGATCGGGCTGCGGCAGCGGCATTTGCGCGCCGAACTCGACCGGATCGACGTCGCGCGGCACCAGCATCACGAAGCGGCCGTTGTGGCGAATGCGGCCCGAGGCGCGCGCCGCCTCATCACCGGCGCCGAAATAGATGTCGCCACGGGCCGGGCCGATGATCGCGGAGCCAGTGTCCTGTGCGATCAGCAGGCGGCGAAACCTGGTGGCCGACTTCTCGCTCGCGATCGGCAGATCCGCCTGGAGGAAGAACGGCGTGCCGTAGACATGCAGCCCGCGATCGACCGCGAGCGAGCGAGCGGCCGTGAGCGGAATGCCTTGCGCGCCGACCGCCTCGTCGAATTCGGAGAGGTCCGTGATGCGGAAGAAGACATAGGACTTGTTCATGCGGCGCAGCGCCTTGCCCTCCTCGGGATGGGCCGCGATCCATTCGCGGATGCGCTGCATCGACATCTCTTCCTTCGGCACTTCCTTGCGCTCGATCAGGATGCGGCCGATCGCCGTGTAGGGATGGCCGTTATGCGCATCGTAGTTGATCCGCAGCACGGCGCCGTCCTCGAGGCGGATACGCGCCGAGCCCTGGATCTGGATGAAGAACAGATCGACCGGATCCTTGAGCCAGCAGATCTCGAGACCGCGGCCGTCGAGCGCGCCGTCCTCGATCGCGGCGCGATCGTGATAGGGCACGATCCGGCGCTTGCCGAGCTTGCGATAGACCTTGCCCTTGTTCGGGAAAAAGTCACCGGTGCCGGCCTTGCGGCGCTTGCCTTGCACGATGAGATCGCCGGGCCGGCGATAGACCGGCACCGTGAACTCGCCGGTCGGCACGCGCGAGCCTTCGACGATCGGCTCGTAATAGCCGGTGAGAAAGCCCTGCTCGTCGGCGAGCTTGGCGATGCGGACGGCGCGGAAATTATCCTCGAAGAAGGCGCGCGCGCGCGGCTCGTCGAGCGGCACCATGGCGCGCGCGCGGCGGCAGACCGAGACCAGCGCCTCGCGCATCGGGCGCGTATCGCGGCTCGCACGATCACTGGCGATGAGCGCGCGGCAGCTCTTGAGGAAGGCCACGAAGGCCTCAGCGTGGTCGTCCTGCGCCCAGCCTTCGACATCGCGCCAGGCGAGCGGCTCGAGCTTGGAGTCCTCGAACTTCATCGGTCCGGGAGGCGCCGGAGTGTGATCGGACTTGTTGTTCGTGTGATCAGCCGACGCCGAGGTGCCCGTGAGGGCAAGACTCAACGCGAGAGCGGCAGCGCGTCCGAAACGGGCGTGATGCATGCTTCGGAGCCAACCTCAAGTTTCTTGTCTAGCGCATGTTCTTTGTCGGCGAACCGGCACCCACTTCGCCGGAACATGCGCCTAGTGCCCGGCTTCGGTTGCGATCAGCTTCCAGTTGGGATCGCGCGAGGAGATGTCGCGCGCGAACGTCCAGACGTCGGTGACATCGGTCACCTTGTCGGGATTGCCTTCGATCACGCTGCCTGCGCGGTCGCGCGTCACCGAGACGAGCTGCGAGACGAAGCGCACCGTGACCTGCGCCTGGCGGCCCCTCATCTCGGCGCCGACGATGTCGGCCTTGTCGATGGAGACGAAGCGGGTCTCGACGCTCTCGCCGCGCTGCTCGCGCTCGCGGATCGCGGTCTCGAAGCCCTCATAGACCTCGCGCGAGAGCAGGTTCTTCAGGAGCTTGCGATCACCTTCCGCGAAGGCCGTGACGATCATCTCGTAGGCCTGGCGGCCGCCGACCAGGAAGTGCTTGGGATCGAAGCTCGGATCCTCGGCCACGATGGCATCGAGGCCGATCGCGATGGGCGTGCCCGCATCCGCGATGCCCTTCCAGCGGTCGGTGGTCGGCGCGGCCTCTTCCTCGACCGGGCGCGCCGGAGCCTCGGTGGCCCGGCCCGGCAGGCTCACGACATTGTCGTTGGTCGAGCTACGGACGGTTTCGCGCGGCGAGTAGGCGTCATAGGGCGGCCGCTCGCGGCCGGTGCGCTGGCCGAGCACGCTGCGCAGGCGCAGGAAGATGAAGATCGCCAGCGCCAGGAAAATGATGGTGTAAATATCGAACACGTCTCGCATGCTCTCTGGCGGTCGTGGGACGGGCCGGCGTCCGATCCCGCGCGTCGCATTGCGGCATTGGGCGCTGTCGCTGACACCACTATGTAAGCACGCGACGGGGTTTCTCTAGTGCGGCCGTGGGGACAGCCCCGGGTGCTTCGAGGAATTTTAGACGATCCGCGGGCGCGCGCCAACCTGCGCGCCGGAGGAAAGCGCAGATGTCTTTGCTGAAATGGGCGATTTTCGGGCTGGCGCTGCTGCCTTTGCTCGAGATTGCGGTGTTCGTGTGGGTCGTGCTGTGGCTCGGCTTCCTGCCCGCGCTGGCGCTCGCCATCGCGACCACGCTCCTCGGCCTCGCGGCGGTGCGCCATGCGGGCCGCAGCGAAAGGGAGCGGCTGCGCACCGCCTTCTCGGACACCACCGTGACCCAGGTGACGCTCACGGGCCCCGGCATGCTGATGCTTCTGGGCGGAATCCTGCTGGTTCTGCCCGGCTTTCTGACCGATCTGATCGGCGCTCTGCTGCTGATTCCGGGGCTGCGGACGTGGATTCATGCGACGTTCAGTCGCGCGGACAACCGGCGCCCGCCTGGTCCGCCCGGGGTCGTCGACCTCACCCCCGAGGAGTGGCAGCGGATGCCCGAGGAGCGGCTGCGCCACCAACCCCAGGATGCGCGGAAACCTTAAAATCCGGGCCGTCCTTGTCGCCCCGATGCCCCTGTGTTAGCCACACCGCCGACCCAGCCTCTTTGCGCAGACAAGGTGACTTCTCATGACGACGACCAATGGCGGAACCGGCCAGGACAAGCCCCCGCAGCTCAATGTCCTCGCCCAGTACATCAAGGACCTGTCGTTCGAGAACCCGAATGCGCCGCGCTCGCTGCAGCCGCAGCAGCAGGCCCCGGCCATCAACATCCAGATCAACGTCAATGCCAAGCCGCTGAGCGACACCGATTTCGAGGTGGAGCTGAAGCTGGAAGGCAAGGCGGACAGCCAGGGCACGGTGCTGTTCAGCTTCGACCTCCTGTTCGCGGGCGTGTTCCGCATCCAGAACGTCGCGCAGGAGAACATTCATCCGCTGATCATGATCGAGTGCCCGCGGCTGCTGTTCCCGTTCGCGCGCGAGATCATCGCGACCGCGGTGCGCAATGGCGGCTTCCCGCCGCTGCTGATCGATCCGGTGGATTTCGTCTCGCTCTATCGCCAGAAGGTCGGCGAGCTGCAGGCGAAGCAGCCGCAGGCCCCGGCCGCGAGCTGAGCCACACCAGCTTCACATCCGTTCGTCCCCGCGGAAGCGGGGACCCAGAATGGCTCGCATGAGTGTGCGGCCCTGGATGCCCGCTTTCGCGGGCACGAACGGAGTTTGAGTCGAGCTATCGAGAAGTTTCTACGCCCCGCTCGCCTGAGCGGCGGCGGGCTCAGCCGGCAAATAATTCTTCCACAGCGCATTGTCGCCGAGCGTGGCGACGAAAGCCTGGTGCGCTTCGCGCTCGGCGTCGGTGAGACGCGGCACGAGTGCGACGGTGCGCACGCGCACCACCGTGGTGGCGCCGGCCTCGACCGAGATGGCGCGCTCCTCGACGAGGCTGAGCGCAGCCTGACGTGCGCCGATCAGCTCGACATAGACTTCGGCGAGGATCTCAGCGTCGAGCAGCGCGCCATGCTTGGTGCGACGCGAATTGTCGATGCCGTAGCGCGCGCAGAGATCGTCGAGACGATTGGGTCCGGCCGGATGTCTGCGCCGCGCGAGCAGCAGCGTGTCGACGAGGCGGGCACGATCGATAATCGGCTTCTTACACCGCTCGAGCTCGGCATTGAGGAAGCCGATGTCGAAGGCCGCGTTGTGGATCACCAGCGGCGCGTCGCCGATGAAGCTGACGAAGTCGTCGGCAACTTCGGTGAAGCAGGGCTTGTCGCGCAGGAACTCGGTGGACAGGCCGTGCACCGCAAAGGCCGCGGCCGGCATGTCGCGCTCGGGATTGATATAGACGTGAAAGGTGTTGCCGGTCGGGAAGCCCTTGAACAGCTCGACACAGCCGATCTCGACCACCCGATCCCCCTGATAGGGATCGAGGCCCGTGGTCTCGGTGTCGAGGACGATCTCGCGCATCACGGCTCCGGAGCGAATCGCCGCGATACTAGCGCGACATGACGCTCAACTCGATGGCTGCCCGCCTTGGGTAAAAACCCGACCCGGCATGCCGGCGACCGCGCGCAGAATGCCATGGATCTGGGCGCGCGCGGAATCGAAGCTCCGCGAGCTATCCACCACGAAATGCGCGCGGGCGCGCTTTTCGGCATCGGGCACCTGCCGCGCGAGCAGTCCCGCAAGCTTATCCTCCGTCATGCCAGGACGTGACAGCACGCGCGCACGCTGAACGTCGGCCGGCGCCGAGACGACGACCACGGCATCGACGCGCGTCTCGCCGCCGGTCTCGAACAGCAGGGGAATATCGAGCACAACGACGCGCGCCCCGCGTGCCGCTGCGTTGGCGAGGAACTGCTTCTCGGACTGGCGCACCAGCGGATGCACGATCGCCTCGAGGCGCTTGATCGCCTCCGTATTGCCGACGACTTGGCTCGAAAGCCGCGTGCGGTCGACGCGGCCGTCCTGCGTCGCGCCCGGGAACGCAGCTTCGATCGGCGCGACGGCCTCTTTCTCGTAGAGCGCATGCACGGCCGCATCCGCGTCGTGCACCGGCACGCCGGCCTCGGCAAAAAAGCGCGCCGTGGTCGACTTGCCCATGCCGATCGAGCCCGTGAGGCCGAGGATCAGCATCAATGCGCTCCGGTCTTGGCGCGGATGTCGGCTTCCAGCAGTGCGCGCAGCTCCGGCGTCACCTTCGGCGTGACGCCGAACCAGCGCGCAAAACCCGGCACCGCCTGGTGCAGCAGCATGCCGAGACCGTCCGCCACGCGATGGCCGCGCGCCCTGGCGGCCGCGAGCAGCGGCGTCTCCAGCGGAACATAGACGATGTCGTAGACGACCGCGCGGCGATCGAGGCCTGCGAGGTCGATGTCTAGCGGCGGCTGGCCCGCCATGCCGAGCATCGTGGTGTTGACCAGTAATGCGGCGCGGCGGAGCAGATGGGGGAGCTGGTCGAAGCCGTGGGCCGAGACGGCCTTGCCGTAATGCTGCGCGATCTCCTCGGCGCGGTCTCGCGTGCGGTTGACCACCGCAACATCGCGCTTGCGCTCGAGCAGGGCGTGCACGATGGCGCGGGCCGAGCCGCCGGCGCCGAGCACGATCACGGGGGCGTCGTGAGTCTCCCAGTCGGGCGCGCAGTCGTCGAGGTGTGCCATGAAGCCGAGGCTGTCGGTGTTGCTGCCGACCATTCGGCCGCCCTCGAACCAGACCGTGTTGACGGCGCCGACCGCCTCGGCGGCCGCATCGCGGCGATCGACGGTGCGGAACGCGGCTTCCTTGTGCGGCACCGTGATATTGCCGCCGACGTAGTCATGCTGCGCAATATTGCGCAAAAAATCCGGAAAAGCGGCGGGCGAAATGTCCTCACGGCCGTATTCGCCGTCGATTCCCAGGGTTTTCAGCCAGTGGCCATGTAGCATGGGCGAGCGGGAATGCGCCACCGGGTGGCCCATGACGCACGCGCGGGGACGAGTGCTCATGCCGCGAGGCGTCCAATCTGGCGCAAATGGGCGAGCAGCGGCAAAAGAGGCAGACCGAGGATCGTGAAATGGTCGCCTGCGACCTCCTCGAAAAGCTGAATGCCGATTCTTTCCAACTGATAGCCGCCTACGCTCTGGCTCACCGCGGCGCCTGCCTCGATCAGATAAGCATCGAGAAAATCATCGGAAAAGTCACGCATGGTGAGCCGCGCGACGGCCACGTGACGATAGAGGACTGCGCGGCCCTGCACGAGCGCGATGCCGGAATGGAGCTCATGGGTGCGGCCGCGCAGCGCCGTGAGCTGGGCGCGGGCCGCCGCCAAGTCGGCGGGCTTGGAGAAGCGGCGGCCGTCGAGCGAGAGCGTCTGGTCGGCGCCAAGCACGAGGCGGTCCGGCAGCGCGGCCGCCACGGCCTCGGCCTTCGCGACTGCCAAATGCTGCGCAACATCGCCCGGCCCCGCGAGGCCGGCAGCGTCCTCGATCCCGCGCTCGTCGATATCGGCGGGGCGGATCTCCACCGGAATCCCGGCGGCCTCCAGGACGGAGCGGCGCACCTGGCTCTTGGAGGCCAGCACCAGGGCGGGTCCCGACCACAGGCTCATGATTCGGAATCGACCGGCTGGCGGCGGCGCTCGACCAGCAGCGCCATCACGGCGGCCGCCGTCTCCTCGATCGAGCGGCGCGTGACGTCGATGGCGGGCCAGTTGTGCTTGGCGCAGAGCCGGCGCGAGAACGCGACCTCCTCGGCCACCGCCTGCTTGTCCACGTAAAGATCGTCGGCCGTGCTGACGCGCAGGCCGAGCAGCCGGTTCTGACGGATCTGCACGATCCGCTCCGGGCTCGCGAACAGCCCGACCACCAGCGGCTTCTTCACGCTCTCGAGCTGCAGCGGCACCGGCATGTTCGGCACCAGCGGCACATTCGCGGTCTTCACGCCGCGATTGGCGAGATAGATCGAGGTCGGCGTCTTCGAGGTGCGCGACACGCCCGTGAGCACGACGTCGGCGTCCTCGAGACCTTCGAGATGCTGACCGTCGTCATGCAGCATCGTGTAGTTGAGCGCATCGATGCGCTTGAAATACTCGGCGTTGAGCATGTGCTGCGCGCCGATGCGGCGCGTCGACGATTCGCCGAGATAGGACTGGAACAGGCCGAGCACCGGGCCGAGGATCGAAAGATAGGGCACGCCGAACTCGCGGCAGCTTCCCTCCAGGCGATCGAGCAGCTCGCGGTCGAGCAGGGTGTAGAGCACGATGCCGGGCGAGGCCTCGATCTCGGCGATCACCCGATCGAGCTGCTTCTGGGTCCGCACCAGCGGATAGACGTGCTCGATCGGCGTGACGGTCGTGTATTGCGCGGCGGCCGCGCGCGCGACCGTGATCAAGGTCTCGCCGGTCGCGTCGGAGACGAGATGCAGATGGAAGTAATTGCCGCCGCGCTGCGCCATCGTGAGACCTGTGGACAGGTGGGGAGAAGGCCATGCGGCGCGGCCGAGTGCAAGCCGGCCGCCGGCACCGTTTCCCCAGCGCGGTCCGGGCGTCCACAATCGCTCCGGCTGTAGCGTGGCAGAGCCGGGACTCAGCCGGTCAGTGGAATTCGCGCGAAATCACGGGAGAGCATGTGGAAAACTTGGAGAAAGACCTGCAATTCCATATACGTGCTGAGCCGACGGGCGCATGGCGGATTGCGTGAAAAACGCCGAGCCCTGTTGATCGACTTGTGGGGTCCCGACTCGCTTCGATTCGTGAGTCCAACCCACGGTCAAAGAGTCACTACCAAGAATCTTATCTAGATAGATTAAAGGAAATGGGTGTGAACCGGCCAACGGGTGAAAAGCCGCTTCTCCGGGTGCTGCACGGTGAGGCTCAAGCCGTGCCGCCGATCTGGATGATGCGGCAGGCCGGCCGCTATCTCCCGGAATATCGCGCGATCCGCGAAAAGGTTCCGGGCTTTCTCGATCTCTGCTTCACGCCGCACTTGGCGGCCGAGGTCACGCTGCAGCCGATCCGTCGCTTCGGCTTCGATGCTGCGATCCTGTTCTCGGACATCCTGGTGGTGCCGCATGCGCTAGGTCAGAACGTGACGTTCGAGGCGGGCGAAGGGCCGCGGCTCGCGCCGATGATCGACGGCGAGACGATGCGTACGCTGAAGGGTGAGATCGATCACGCGCGGCTCGCGCCGGTCTACGAGACGATCCGGGTTGTGCGCGACGAGCTCCCCGCGAACGTGACGTTGCTGGGTTTCTGCGGCGCGCCCTGGACGGTTGCGACCTACATGGTCGGCGGCCGCGGCGGCGACGACCAGGTGGCGGCGCGACTGATGGCTTATCGGGATCCCGAGCGCTTCGGCGCGCTGATCGATCGGCTGGTCGATGCGTCGATCAGTTATCTGGTCGAGCAGTTCCGCGCCGGCGTCGATGCGGTGCAGATTTTCGACACCTGGGCGGGCGTGCTCGGCCCGCGCGAATTCGAGCGCTGGTGCGTCGAGCCCGTGCGTCGCATTGTGGATGGTGTTCGTGCGCAGGTGCCGGGCGCGCCGATCATCGGCTTTCCGCGCGGCATCGGCAGCCTGGTCGAGCGTTACATCGCGGGCGTGGGCGTGAACGCCGTCGGGCTCGACTGGATGACCGACGCGGCGCGCGTGGCGCGCGCGCTCCCCGAGAGCGTCGCGTCGCAAGGTAATCTCGATCCGATCGTGCTGCTCGCCGGCGGCGCAGCGCTCGATGCCGCGGTCGACGACGTACTGACGGCTTTCGCCGGGCGGCCGCATATCTTCAATCTGGGTCACGGCATCCTGCCGCCGACGCCGATCGCGCATGTCGAGCAGATGCTCGCGCGCGTGCGCAAGAGCTGAGGGAACCGATGGAGACGCGCACCCGCGTCGTGCGGACAGTTGTGTCCCTGCTGATCCTGGCCGCGCTGGTCGCCCTGCTCTGGCTCTGGAAGCCGTCAGGCCTCTACCTGTGGCTCAAGGCGGTGCACGTCATGGCGGTGATCGCCTGGATGGCCGGGATGCTCTACCTGCCGCGGCTGTTCGTCTACCATTGCCAAGCGGAACCCGGCTCGAAGCAGTCCGAGACCTTCAAAGTGATGGAGCACAAGCTCCTCACCGTGATCATCAACCCGGCCATGACGGTCACCTGGGCGCTCGGGCTCTGGCTCGCCTATGACGGCGGCCATTACCGGGACGGCTGGCTGCAGCTGAAGTTCGTGCTGGTGCTGATCCTGTCCGGGATGCACGGGGCCTTCACGCGCTGGGTCCGGGACTTCGCCGCAGACCGGAATACCCGGAGCGAGCGCTTCTACCGGGCCATCAACGAGGTGCCGGCCGTGCTCATGGCCGCCATCGTGATCCTGGTCATCGTGAAGCCGTTCTGAGGCATTCGAGCCGGGCCGGAGAGGATTTATTCAGTGATTTCCCTTAGATCCGGCATGCCTCTTGCGTAAATCGCCGGCTTTTCATATTTTGTGTTCAGTCGCCTGAACACAGGCAGATGCTTCCGAGTTTTGATCCCGAGAGGGGACCAAGCGGAGCATCGGGCCCGACGGCCGGACGCCCTCCCCGCCCCAGAACTGCGATTCCCTTCCTCTACTTGCATCGGCCAATTCACGCGCCGATCGTCCACCAAGGTTAGCCCGCATGCGGGAAATGAAACTCCAGGACCTCAAGTCCAAGACTCCCACCGAACTCCTTGCCTTTGCCGAAGAACAAGAGGTCGAGAACGCCTCGACCATGCGCAAGCAGGAGTTGATGTTCGCGATCCTCAAGCAGCTCGCCACCCGTGACGTCGAGATCATCGGCGAAGGCGTGGTCGAAGTGCTGCAGGACGGCTTCGGCTTTCTGCGCTCACCCGAAGCCAACTATCTCCCCGGCCCTGACGACATCTACGTCTCGCCTTCGCAGATCCGCCGCTTCGGCCTGCGCACCGGCGACACCATCGAGGGCCACATCCGCAGCCCGAAGGAGGGCGAGCGTTACTTCGCACTGCTCAAGGTCAACACGATCAATTTCGAGGACCCCGAGAAGGCGCGCCACAAGATCAACTTCGACAATCTGACGCCGCTCTATCCCGAGCAGCGGCTGCGCATGGAATACGAGGATCCGACCAAGAAGGATCTTTCGCCGCGCGTGATCGACATCGTGGCGCCGATCGGCAAGGGCCAGCGCGCGCTGATCGTCTCGCCGCCGCGCACCGGCAAGACGGTGCTGCTGCAGAACATCGCGCACTCCATCACCAAGAATCACCCCGAGTGCTTCCTGATCGTGCTGCTCATCGACGAGCGGCCCGAGGAAGTCACCGACATGCAGCGCTCCGTGAAGGGTGAGGTGATCTCGTCGACCTTCGACGAGCCGGCCGCGCGCCACGTGCAAGTCGCCGAGATGGTGATCGAGAAGGCGAAGCGCCTCGTCGAGCACGGTCGCGACGTGGTGATCCTGCTCGATTCGATCACGCGATTGGGCCGCGCGTACAACACGGTCGTTCCGTCGTCCGGCAAGGTGCTCACCGGCGGTGTCGATGCGAACGCGCTGCAGCGCCCGAAGCGCTTCTTCGGCGCGGCGCGCAACATCGAGGAAGGCGGCTCGCTGACCATCATCGCGACCGCGCTGATCGACACCGGCAGCCGCATGGACGAAGTGATCTTCGAAGAGTTCAAGGGCACGGGCAATTCCGAGCTCATCCTCGATCGCAAGGTCGCCGACAAGCGCACCTTCCCGGCGATCGACATCACGCGCTCGGGCACCCGCAAGGAAGAGCTGCTCACGCCCAACGATCAGCTCAAGAAGATCTACGTGCTGCGCCGGATCCTCAATCCGATGGGCACCATGGACGCGATCGACTTCCTGCTCGACAAGCTGCGCAACACCAAGAGCAACGGCGAGTTCTTCGAGTCGATGAACACGTAAGCTCGGCGCGATCAGCGCTGGACTGAGATGGCCGGGCATGTCCCGGCCATTTTTGTTTGCGCCGGTCTGTAGGGTGTGCTCGGCGCGCCGATGCGCGTCAGTGAGCACTCCGTGCACGATCGCGCCGAGCGCACGCGTGCTTGCGGACTCAGCACGCGTGCGCAAAAGCGGGACCGACACTCTCACGAAACTGCATCGCTCGGGCCGCTTTTGCACACCCTACAAAGCAAGCGAACGCCATCCTCTCATCCGTCACCCTGAGGTGCGAGCGCGTAGCGCGAGCCTCGAAGGGCGACGGTCGCTGAGTCGCAGCAAGTGTGCTGAGGCGCCTCGGCCGTTCATCCTTCGAGGCTCGCGCTCGTCGCGATGCGACGCGCCTTCGCACCTCAGGATGACGGGTTCGGGGTTTGCGGTGCTGCGCCCTTTACTGCGCGCACCAAATCCGCCGGCTCCGTGATCGGCAGTGAGCATGTCGCGCCGACGCAGACGAAGGCGGCGCCGTCGGGCGCGGCCACGATCTTGGCTCGCGCAGGATGCGACGCGCTCAGCGCGTCGGCGGTCGGCGTACGCACGAGAATGCGATCGAGCGCAGGCAGCGCGCGGGCGGCGGCGAGCAGGGCGTCGGCCCGAGCGCCGGTGCCCGTGACCACCACCTCGGCCCCGCGCAGGCGCAGGTCGAAAGCATTGAGCAGGGTCGCGTGGGCGAGCAGGTTCGGCGCCGCGACCGCAAGCACGCCCTCGAGCAGGCGATCCGCCTTCTCGCGCCAGGCGTCGTCGCCGGCGAGCACCGCGAGGCGAATCAGGTTGTGCGCCGCGACCGCGTTCGGGTTGGGCGTCGCGTCGTCATTGGTGGCGTTGGGACGCACCACGAGGCCTTCGGCATCGTCGGCCGTGAGGAAGTAGCCGTCGATGTCCGGATTGGCGTAGTGGCGGTCGAGGGCGCGTTGCCAGGCGAGCGCCTGGTCGAGATAGCCGCGCTCGCCGGTCGCCTCGTGCAGCGCCAGCGCGGCCTTGATCATGTTGGTGAAGTCGGAGGCGAGGCCCGGGAACAGCAGGCGGCCGTCGCGCCAGGAATGGCCGAGCCGGTCGCCCCGCGTCATCGTGCTGGCGATGAAGCGGAAGGCGCGCGCCCCCATCTCGATCCAGGCGGGCTCGCCGAGCAGGGCGCCCGCATTGGCGAGCGCGGCGATCATCAGGCCATTCCAGTCCGCCAGGACCTTGTCGTCGAGACCCGGCCGAACCCGTTTCTCCCGTATTGCCAGAAGCTTACCGCGCAACATGACGAGTCGTTCCGAGTCGTCGCGAGTCATCGCGCCGGCTGACGAAGAGTCACCGCTCATGTTGCGCGGTAAGTGCTTGAGTCGATTCAGAATATTGTGGCCCTCGAAGTTGCCGCCGGGGGTCACGTCATACTGCTGCGCAAAGTATTCGGCGTCGGCGCCCAGCGCCTCCTGAATCTCGGCCAGCGACCAGACGTAGAACTTGCCCTCCTCGCCTTCCGAGTCGGCATCGAGCGAGGCCGAGAAGGCGCCTTCCCGGGTGACCATCTCGCGCTCGAGCCAGGCGATGGTCTCGGCGGCGCGCTCGCGATAGAGCGGCTTGCCGGTGCGCGCATGCGCGATCGCGAGCAGCTCGAGGAGCTGCGCATTGTCGTAGAGCATCTTCTCGAAATGCGGCACGAGCCAGCGCTCGTCGACGGCGTAGCGCGCAAAGCCGCCGCCGAGATGATCGTAGATGCCGCCTTCGCAGATGTGGTCGAGGGTAAGCGTCACGGCCGCGATGAAACGGTTCGACATCGAGGCGTCGCGCGCGGACCGTAAGCCCGCGCGCCAGAGCAATTCGAAAATCGAGGCCTGCGGAAATTTCGGCGCACCGCCGAGGCCACCATTGGTCTGGTCGATGAGGCCGTAGACGCGTGCCGAAATGTCGTCGAGCTCGGAGAGGCCGAGCGTCACGCGGCCCGCGGGGCGCGCAGTTGCGGCGAGCCGCTTCATGAGCTCGCTGCGATTGTGCTCGATGCGGTTCGGCTCGTCGCGAAAGAGGCGCGCGATCTCGTGCAGCACGTCGACGAAAGCCGGACGTCCGAAGCGCGACGTCTTCGGAAAGTAAGTGCCGCCCCATACGGGCTGGCCATCGGGCGTGAGAAACATCGTCAGCGGCCAGCCGCCCTGCTCGCCCAGCAGATGCAGCGCGCTCATGTAGATCTGATCGATGTCGGGACGCTCCTCGCGATCGACCTTGATGTTGACGAACAGGTCGTTCATCACGCGCGCTGTCGCGTCGTCCTCGAAACTTTCGTGCGCCATCACGTGGCACCAGTGACAAGCCGCGTAGCCGACCGAGAGCAGGATCGGCTTGTTGGCGCGCTGCGCCTCGGCGAGCGCCTCCGGGCCCCAGGGCCACCAGTCGACCGGGTTGTGCTGGTGCTGCAGCAGATAGGGGCTCGTCTCCTGCGCCAGGCGGTTCTGATTTTGGTTCTGGTTCTGCTGGCCGGTCGGGGCAGACATCGGAGCCTCCCACTTCACTTTCGCGCGCCTTCGCTGGATAACGCCCTGGCGCCGGAAAGTCTCGCGCTGCGATCGGCGTGAGCCGAGCTTCGCGTGCGAAGCTGAAAATCCGAATCCGCAGAATCCTAGTTCAGCGACCATAGAGAGATCGATGCCTGCCGACCGTGACACCATCTTCGCACTCTCGTCCGGGCACCTGCCGGCCGCGATCGCAGTGGTGCGGCTTTCCGGTCCGCGGGCTCGATTCGGACTCGAAACATTGATCTCGAAGATGCCCGAGCCGCGCGTCGGCGCTCTCCGCCGATTGCGAGATCCTGAGACAAAACAAGTGCTTGATGATGCCCTGGTGCTCTGGTTGCCGGGCCCACGCACCGAGAGCGGCGAGGACATGGTGGAGCTCCACCTGCACGGCGGGCGCGCCGTGGTCGCCGCTGTGCTGGCCGCGCTCGGCCGGCTCGATGGGCTGCGGCCAGCGGAGGCGGGCGAGTTCACCCGCCGCGCCTTCGAGAACGGGAAGCTCGACCTCACCGCGGTCGAGGGGCTCGCTGACCTCATCCATGCCGAGACCGAGGCGCAGCGCGTCCAGGCGATGCGGCAGTACCAGGGGCTCCTCGGCGGCCGGGCCGAGATGTGGCGCCAGCGGCTCATCGAGGCCATGGCCCTGGTCGAGGCGCGGATCGATTTCGCCGACGAGGGCGACGTGCCCGAGGACCTGGTCGGACCAGCGCTGCGTGTCGCCGCCGAGCTCAAGACCGAGATCGATCAGGCGCTGGCGGATGGCCGGCGCGGCGAGCGGTTGCGCGAAGGGCTGGTGGTCGCCATCGCGGGGCCACCGAATGCCGGGAAATCAAGCCTGCTCAATCGCATCGCCCGGCGCGAAGCGGCGATCGTGTCCCCCTATGCGGGCACGACCCGGGATGTGATCGAGGTGCACCTCGATCTGCACGGCTTCCCGGTGACCCTGCTCGACACGGCCGGGATCCGGGAGAGCGATGATCCGGTGGAGCAGGAGGGCGTGCGCCGCGCTCGAGAGCGGGCAGCCCAGGCCGACTTGGTGCTGTGGCTCATTGATGCGCGCGAGCCGGAGCGGGTGCGTCCAAGGGATGAATCCCCGCCCGCATGGCTGGTATGGAACAAGGTCGACCTCCTTCCCGAGAGCGACGGAGAGCCGGGCGAATCCGGATTCGATGGAACCCCACCGCGCACCTTTAGAATCTCTGCCGCGAACGGCCGCGGAGTCGAGAAACTGATCGACGCCCTGGCGACGTACGCGGGCGACAGCTTGGGCCGTGGGGAGCCCCCACTGGTCACACGGGAGAGGCACCGGCAACTCCTGACTGAGGTCACTCGAGCATTGGCCCGAGCGGTCAAGTCGGGTTCCGAGGCGGACGAGGCTTTGGTTGCCGAGGAGTTGCGGATTGCGGCGCGGGCTCTGGGCCGGATTACGGGACGCGTGGATGTCGAGGATGTGCTGGACGTGATCTTCCGTGACTTCTGCATTGGGAAGTGACGGCCTGGAGTTCCATGTTTCACGTGAAACGTTCGGCGTTTCACGTGAAACATTGATTCTCGTCCGTAATGAAGGACCGCAAATACCTCTCATGCCGGAACTCAGCCAAGCGAGGTTCCTTGTTCCGAATCGTGAATCGCGAGTCATTGGGAGGTTTGGGAATGGCGGCTTTTTGACCCGCGCCTGCGGCTCCGGTACAAGCCGCGATCTGAGGACCCCATGGACCTGCGCTTCGATGTCATCGTGATCGGCGGCGGACATGCCGGCTGCGAGGCCGCGGCCGCGGCTTCGCGCATGGGCGCCCGGATCGGACTGGTCACGCACCGGTTCGCGACCGTCGGCGCCATGTCCTGCAATCCGGCGATCGGGGGTCTCGGCAAGGGCCATCTGGTCCGGGAAATCGATGCGCTGGACGGTCTCATGGGCCGGGTCGCGGACCAGGGCGGGATCCAATTCCGCGTCCTGAATCGGCGCAAGGGGCCGGCGGTCCGGGGTCCGCGGGCCCAGGCGGATCGGAAGCTCTATGCTCAGGCGATGCAGCGGGCGATCCAGGAGACCGGCAATCTCACGGTGCTCGAGGGCGAAGCTGACGACCTGATCGAGGACGCGGGCCAGGTCACGGGCGTGCGCCTGGCCGACGGAAGGACGCTCTCTGCTGGCGCCGTGGTTCTCACCACGGGCACCTTTCTGCGTGGACTCATTCATATCGGGGAGCGGACGACGCCGGCCGGACGGGTCGGCGAGGCGCCGGCGCTCGGGCTTTCGGCCAGTCTGGAGCGGTTCGGCTTCCGGCTCGGGCGCCTGAAGACCGGGACGCCGCCGCGGCTTGACGGGACGACCATCGACTGGGCCGGGCTCGAGATGCAGCCTGGCGACGATCCGCCGGAGCCGTTCTCGACACTGACCCGGCAGCTCCCGAACCCGCAGATCCAGTGCGGCATCACCCGAACCACCGAGGCGACCCATGCGGTGATCCGCGCGAACGTCCATCGCTCGCCCATGTATTCGGGGCAGATCCAGAGCCGGGGGCCGCGTTATTGCCCCTCGATCGAGGACAAGATCGTCCGCTTCGGCGAGCGGGACGGCCATCAGATCTTCCTCGAGCCGGAGGGGCTCGACGACGCGACCGTTTATCCGAATGGGATCTCGACCTCGCTCCCCGAGGAGGTCCAGACAGCCCTGGTCGCGACCATCCCGGGACTCGAGAAGGTGCGGATCGTCCGCCCGGGCTACGCCATCGAATACGACCACGTAGATCCGCGCGAGCTAAAACCGACTCTGGAGACCAAGCGGGTGCCGGGGCTGTTCCTCGCCGGGCAGATCAACGGCACGACCGGATACGAGGAGGCGGCCGCCCAGGGGCTGGTCGCGGGGCTGAACGCGGCGGCCCGCGCGGGCGGTGCGGGCGAGATCATCTTCGACCGCGCCGAAGGCTATCTGGGCGTGATGATCGACGACCTGGTCACCCGGGGCGTCACCGAGCCGTACCGGATGTTCACGTCGCGGGCCGAATACCGGCTGACCCTCCGGGCCGACAATGCGGACCAGCGGCTGACCCGCAAAGGCATCGCGATCGGCTGCGTCGCGAGGGAGCGGGCAGAGGCCTTCGGAACCAAGATCGCGGCGCTCGACCGGGTGCGCGGCTTTGCCCAGTCGGTCTCGCTCACCCCCTCGGAGGCAGCGCGGCATGGCCTCGCACTGAACCGGGACGGCCAGCGGCGGACCGCGTTCGAGCTCCTCTCCTATCCGACCATCGGTTTCGCGGACCTCGCGAAGATCTGGCCCGAGCTCGCTTCGGCCAGCCCTGAGATCGCGCTGCAGGTCGAGACCGATGCGCTCTATGCGGTCTATCTTGGCCGGCAGAACGCCGACATTGCGGCTTATCGCCGGGACGAGAGCCTGGAGCTGCCCGAAAGCCTCGATTACGCGGCTCTGCCGGGGCTGTCCATGGAGGTGCGGCAGAAGCTGGAAACGATTCGGCCCCGAACCATTGGCCAGGCCAGCCGGATCGATGGCCTGACCCCGGCCGCCCTCACCTTGCTCGCCGCCCACGTCCGACGCGGCCGCCGGCGGCGGACCACCGCGGCTTAGGGCCTCAAGAGCCTGGCCGAAAACGACCCGAGTCAGTTCAATAAGTTACATCCCGCAAGATGGAACAAGAGGTGCGGTTTTCCCCTGCTGTTTCGGCCGCAGCAACCACTTCACCCAATAAACACAGGGTTCTCGATGTTGCAGGGCCTCCAAAGCCGGCCTTGTAAGTCGTTGAATTCCTAGTGGTCGTTTTGAG